>JAEEXJ010000030.1 GCA_016291475.1 Lachnospiraceae bacterium
TATGTTGCAATAAGATCCGATGCTATACAACAGCTCAGGAACGATTTGCCGGTACCTACTGTACCACAAAAAAGGATATTTCGGTAGTCCGTATCAAAAGTATCGATAAACCCTCTGCAATACTCGACCGCTTTGACAAAGTGATCTTTGGTCTCTTCGTCGAATACGTCGGTACGCATAACGGAAAAGTTGTTGTTTTTAAGAAGAGCGGCCATTCCGGACTGCTCCAGAAGAATCTCCGACTCCCTTTTCCTGAAACATTTACACTTTTCGGCGGGCCCGTCAGATTTTACGATAAATCCCGTATCTTTGCAATAAGGACAAGTATAAATCCTGTCCGCATAGGCAGGATCCACGCCTGCTGCCTTCATGAGAGTTTCCCTCTCGGCCTTTGCCTCAGCCAGCTTATCTGTGTAATCAGCCTCATCGTTTCCTTTGAGGGCCGCCAAAGCTTTTTCCGTGAGGATATCCATTATCTTCTGATCGGATTCCTTAAGTTCGGGGTGTTCGGAATAGACCTTCTTCAGCCTCTCGTCACGGATCCTTTCATTTTCAATCCTTATGCTGCTGTATTCTTCCTGCAACCTTTCAAAGGCTCCGTTCTGAAGTGCCACCTTTACGCTCCGTTTCAGTTCTTGATAAGCTTTTTCTCAAGTTCCTTAAAATCTATGTCGGTTCTCTGCGAAAACCTGTTGAATTTATTAGTGGAATTATCTCCTGCACCGGGTCCCTTTATTACTACGGGGCTCTTTTCCGCGGATGCTTCGAATGCCTTATCCAGATTCTCGACATCTCCAAGGTTTCCTACGCCCTTATCCTTCCAGTTCTTAAGGATCTTGTCGGCATACTGGAAACGATTCTTCTCCGTTGCCATAACGGTCCTGTCGCAGGCTTCAAGGATAATATCATCGGAAAAACCGTACTCGCCGGTCCATTTGGTTATATAAGAGACTTCTTTGTCGGTAGGGGTATTACCCGTCTTACCGAGCTGTCTCATAATGTCATAGACTTTTCTGTCATACCTTCCCGGAGCATTTTCCGCTTCCTGAGGAGTGGTTATACCGCGCTCTTTCCAGGATATGGCAACCTTTTCAATATATCTGAAATCGGACTTATTTCTTGAAGCACAAGTTTGGAGGAGGTGATCGAAAAGTTCGTCCGAAAAACCGAGTTCATCGCAGATATATATTATGGTGCCGATATCCGAAGGTGAAAGAGGCTTCTTCCTGTATTCTTCTGCGAGATAGAAAATATCTATTCCGCTTTCGGAGGAGGTATGGGAAGATTTGAATTCCCTTACCATGGAAGGGGTATAAGAAGGCTTTGCGGGTATCGCTGCAGCCTTGTTTTCGGCCTCTGCATTACTTTCCGCAGCCTTTCGTTCGTTTTCGCTGAATACGGTCTGTTTTCCGGGAGACGATATGATCGTCTGGGGAACGACAAGCGACTGGGGTAAATGCGTGGACTCCACCGAGGGAGAAGCGCTGTCACTTCTGCACAGATTCTTAAGATGTACTCCGCAAAGGTTTCCCGCATCATCATAATCCAGATCCAGTATGCCCTTGCTCTGCCAGTACTTAAATGCTCTGAGCACATCCTTCTCGGTATAGTTGAACCTGTCTGCGATATCCGTTACGGATGTCTCCAGATTGGCGCTCATCATACGCACGGTATAGAGATATACCTTAAGCTGCGCATCATTTGCATCGGTCATGTACTCGTCGATGAACCTGTTTGAAAGGATCGTCGCATTTATGTAGCTGTCCTGATAGATTGTTAACTGTGACAAAAAAGTGACCCCCGTTCGCCGCCTGATCCAAATCAGCGGTAATACCACTTATATCACAAAGGCCACTTTCGCAAAATGGACAAAATGACGATTTATCAGAAAACATGCGGTTTTCAAGGTTAGCCACAAAATCGGTGGATTAAGTGGATTAAGTGGATAACAGGTGTAAGGTCCGCATGGATACTGGATTCAGATATCCACATAATAATTAAATAATCCACGGTATTTTCAACCCGTCAGGATTGAAACACCGTGGATATGTGGAAAGATCAGCCGTTTAATAATGAATCGCCTATTTTATATACATCTCCGGCACCCATAGTTATCAACATATCTCCCTCTTGGCAATTTTTTCGGAGGAAGTCCTCAATTTTTTCAAATGAGGGGAAATAATAACTGGCGGTACCCTTTTTTCTGACAGCTTCGGCCAGAATTTCGGAACTCATTCCCAGAGTATCGGTTTCTCTCGCCGCATAAATATCCGCAAGAACAACCTTATCCGCCATGCTCAGCACCTGCGCAAAATCATCAAAGAAAGCCTTGGTCCTGGTATAAGTATGAGGCTGGAAAACAACCCAGAGATCCTTGTGCTTGACAGAGAGAGCGGCTTTCATGGTTGCCCTTATCTCGGTGGGATGATGAGCGTAATCATCAACCAGCATTACACCGCCCAGTATTGTTCCCTTTTTCTGGAATCTTCTGTCCGTTCCCTCAAAAGTATTAAGTGCCTTGGATACTGCGGTTTCTTCCGCACCGACCGCATCAGCAAACGCACATGCGGCCAATGCGTTCAGTATATTGTGCTCACCGGGAACTCCCAGGTGGATATGCATCCTGTCTTTGCCGTGAACCTTCAGATCAAACTCGGGACATCCCATATCGTCATAGAATACGTTGTCCGCGGTATAGTCGGGTTCTTTTCCGGTAGATGAAAGACCGAATGTTACCACATTGCACTCAAGCCCGTCCGTTATATAATCAGTATTTTCGATGGCGGAATTAATGATGAGTGTTCCGTCCGCCGATACAAGATTTGCAAATTTCTTAAAAGAAGACCTGATATCATCCAGATCCTTGAAGAAATCCAGATGATCTTCTTCTATATTAAGGATAAGAGCGATATCCGGAAAAAAGTCCAAAAAGCTGTTGGTGTATTCGCATGCTTCGGTTACAAAGTAATCCCTTCCCCCGACTCTTATGTTTCCTCCGATGGAAGGAAGCATTCCTCCTACGGTTATGGTGGGATCGGTATTCTGTGCCAGAAGGATCTCACTGATCATGGATGTGGTGGTGGTCTTTCCGTGGGTTCCGCTTATGGCAATCGAAGTCTTATAATTCTTCATCAGCTGGCCCACAAGCTGTGCACGGGTAAGCGAGGGGATTCCAAGTCTCTTAATCTCCACATATTCGGGATTATCGGGGTGGATCGCAGCGGTAAACACCGCAACCTCAATATCATCCGTGATATTCTCGGCTTTCTGGCCGTAGTAAACCTTGATTCCTTCTTTTTCCAGAAGATCCGTGACCTCCGAAGGGGCTCTGTCGGATCCCGATACATCGAAACCTTCACGCTTAAGTATGGTGGCCAGACCGCTCATACTTATGCCTCCGATTCCGACAAAATAAACCTTTACAGGCTTAGAAAAGTCGATATTATACATTTCGCGCCTCCAATTGCTTAAAAAAGCAGTAGACATAATTCGGATAATAAGATATTATCTCCCTTGTGTCCTAAACAGGTATTATAGCATTTTTCGCTTATGTCTGCATCCCGGGCATTTTTATCGTAACTCGGTCAGTTCGAAACCTTCCTGACCAAGCAAAAATTCAAAATCTGTTTTTTATTTACTTGTCTGCTTTCCGTATTGCTTCTTCAAAAAGCCTCGACAATGCCCGCATTGTCTACGTTTTTTTCATTGCAATCCAAAAAGCATCCTTCGTAAATCTAAAAACATCTTTTTCGAATTTTCGCTTAAAACAAAACTAGAGGAAAAACAAATGAAAAACAACAAAGAAGTTCTGTTCATCACCTACGCTGCCGTAATAGCAGCGCTCTACACCGTGCTGTCCTATTATGCAGGTGTTCTCAACCTCGCAAGCGGGGTTATCCAGGTAAGATTCTCCGAAGCACTTACCATACTTGCAGCTTTTACTCCCGCTGCCATTCCCGGACTCTGGATCGGATGTATCATCAGTAATATCATACTTGCGTGCGACCCCATCGATGTCGTATTCGGTTCACTTGCAACCCTTATCGGTGCGGTAGGAACTTTCCTTCTCACTCATTCATACGACGGTGAAAAATGGGTTTTTAAAACCGGAAAGAAGAGCATGTTCCTTACTCCTCTCCCTCCCGTAATTTCAAATACCGTTATCGTTCCTTTTATCCTTGCATATGTATACCACTTCGAAGGAACTATTCCCTTTTTTATGCTGACTGTAGGTATCGGTGAGATCCTCAGCTGCTATGTACTGGGAATTCCCCTTTATCAGGCTCTCATACGCAGAAAAGATCAGATATTTTTGGCTTAATAAAGCCTTAAACAAGTCTTAAACGCACTCCTATGCGGTCCTATGCTATATTCAAAGTGTAGTACCACATAGGAGATTTTTTATGAAATACAGATTACTGGCAGCACTTCTTATTACTGCATTTTCAATAACCGCATGCGGAAAACCGACCGGTGAGGCCCTTGAAGAGATCATTGTCTCTTCTCAGGCGATCATCGAAGAAACCGAGGATGATCCGGAGGACGAAGTCGAGATACACGAGGAGGACAATGAGCCTACCAATGCCCCCACAGTGATCGAGGAAACCGCGGAAATAACGGAACCCTTCGAATTTAATCCCCATGTATTCTCGGAGAGAGATACGGAGCTTTGGGGCGAAGACACAAGAGAGGCATTCTTCAATTTCTGTGATGCGATCAGAAACGGTGAAGATACTTTCGAATGTCCCAATGAAAATGCTTATTACAATGTCGTCGGCGGAAGACTGATAAATTATTATTTCCCCGTTGCATATACCCTCATAAAAGATGATTATTACCAAAACACCGGATACAGCAACGGAGTGGGACAGATTCCCTACGGTGATGATAAAGAAGATTTCCTGGCCCGAGAAAAAAAATTCGAAGCCATCATCACTGACATTATTAACGCCAATGTAAGAAGCGATTACTCCGAATTTGAAACGGCGCTTTCACTGTACATCTACATGACTCAAAATTATTCGTATGATTATGATATGTATGCGGAGATGTACACCACCAGAGGCGATGAGATCGCAACCTACAGAGCTCTTATGGAAAAGCAGGGAATCTGCATGGAACTTGCGGGGGTTTACAATTATCTTCTCCTGCAATGCGGTGTGGAATCCGATGTGATCACCGGAGATAATCCTTCCCTGGGTGAAGGACATCAGTGGAACTATGTAAGAATAGGCGAAACGTATTATCATATAGATCCCACATTCGGTCTTGCTCTTCCTTATGTATGCTCCGGACACACCCAGCTTGATTTCTTCCTGATGACCGATGAGATAAGAGAAAACCGTGACGGCTTCCCTGTAGAAGATTTCGGAATCTGCGGAAGGGGCGATGAGAGCAGAGATTATTTCGAATTTGCCGCAACCGATGATTCCTATGCAGACTTAAGATGGGGCTATTTCATCGAAATGGACACAGATCAAAATATCGTATCCTACTGTGATTACACGGATGGAGAGATAAAAGAATTTAAATATACAGCCTAATAATGAAACAGGTGGCGGTGAAACAGGGGGACGGTTCTGTCGTTCCACAAGATTCTTGTGGAACGACAGAACCGTCCCCCTGTTTCACCGCCACCTTTGTCATCTCTTAACCCCGAAAGAAAGGGATCTTTCCGGGCACTTGCTTATACATTTTCCGCATCTGATACAATCCGCATGATTGCATTCTTTTACGGGATTTAATCTCATGGGACATACTTTCTCACATGCGCCGCATCCCGTGCAGGTTGTTTTATCGTGATTTATCCTGATGAGCGCTATCTTATTGAACAGTCCGTAGATTGCCCCCAGAGGACATATAAACCGGCAAAAAGGCCTGAATACGGACGCAGAGCAAAGAAGTATTCCGATAAGTATCACGAACTTGATAAGAAATGTAAGATGTGCCTGAGATCTTAGGGTTTCATTGAATCCGACAAGAAACAATCCGCCTATGGTTCCCTGAGGACAGATGTATTTGCAAAACGCCGGATATCCCATTCCCTTTTCCAGGGAGATTACGATCGGTAAAGCAATGACAAATATCACAAGCATGACATACTTCAGCCACCCGAGTTTTCTTAATCTCCTCGTACATTTCGGAAATGGAATCTTGTATATAAGTTCCTGCAGAAGACCGAACGGACAGAGCCATCCGCATACAAATCTTCCGAAAAGTGCGGCAAAGAGCAGAATGGATCCGATCACATATGTATTGACGCCCTTCTTCAGATTTCCCAGATTCTGCTGAAGCGAACCGAGCGGACACGATCCCGCAGCTGCGGGACATGAATAACAGTTCAGCCCCGGAACGCACACTCCCTTTGAGCTTCCTGTATGGAGCTTTCCCTTAAACAGGTTGGTCAGGAAGGGATTATATATGAGCGTTGTGATAAATTGTGTTATCTTCCTTCTTTTATCCAAGTCCTATACACTCCAGACATAAAGCATTTCCTTTTCTTTCGGTCTCTTTTACCTTGCCGGAAAAAACACCGGCACTGATAAGTACTATCGAAAGGATCAAGAGGACAATGGCAAGAAGATTCCCTGTTTTCTTTTTATCCATATAAAACTCCGGATCTTACTCTGTTACTTCGCGGAATTTATCGCATCGTTTACAGTATCGTTCATCCAGTCATATGAAGCCTGGCCGAGGCAGTTTCCGCAAACGACTCCTTCGGAATCAATAACGATACTCAGAGGGACCGCTTCCAGCTCCATGCCTTCTATCTCCCATCCGTCCACATAATAAATGGGAATTGTAACATCATAATCTTCGGCATACTGCAGACCAAGCTCGGGACCTTCATCAAGATCGATCATGATAAATGCGGCATCATCCGCAGTATCTTCATATACACTTTCCATATCGGGCAATTCATAGAAACAGTAAGTGCACCATGTAGTGAAGAAGTTGATATACACCGCTTTCCCGCGGAATTCCGAAATGGTGTGAACCTCCCCTTCACTGTCATAGAATTCAAAGTCGGGGATCATCTCTCCGACCTCGTAACCTTCCCGAAGAGGCTCCTTAGGCTCTTCAGTCTCAGGATCTTCCACAGATTCAGAGTCTTCGGAAGTGGCAGGATCTGCTTCTTCCACTACAGTATCCCAGGGAATATCCGATAAATACTTTTCGCGAAAATCGTCCGCTACGTCTTCATCCACTTCTGCAACCATTTCGACATATTTGACCGCATCACCGTATTCTTCATGCGTGATTGAATACTCTATGATATGTCCCATTCTTGTGAAAAAGTATTCCTGAAAATCCTTAAAATCCCTTCTTCCGAGATTGACTTCAGCAAGATCATAGATATCCATCATTTCACCAACATCATGTTCATTGCCGTATACCATAACAATCGACTTATATGGCTGAAGATTTTCGGGCATCAGTTCCATTGCCATTTCATATTGTTCTAAGGCTGAACCATTATTCATGTTTTTGAAATATTCGTCACCAAGCTTTAGTGCGATATCATATCTGAACTCGGGGGTACTGATATGATGTATGAGCGCTGCAGTGCCCGCTCCTATCACGGCAAGCAACGCGACTACTGCGATTATCACAGCTATAGCTATTTTCTTTTTTCTTGATTTGTTTTCCTGATTCATGTTTTCTCCATTAAATCGTTTTATCGGCCCATATTTCCGAACCTGCATAAGCGTAGGTTATGAACTGGTTTCCGTTATTCTCAAAGAGTTCCGTCATCTTGGCTATGTCTTTCTTATAAAGTTCACCCGTTCCGGGATCCATGATAACAAGCTCTTTTTCGTTATGTCCGGTGATAAGGACAGCTCCGCCGCCCTGCATAAGAGCCATTACCGGAATGTCCCTGTCCAGATAATAGTAGAGCTGGTCGAGAGCACATCCTGTAAGGTCCAAAACCGTGACATTATTCATATTCTCCTGAAGGATATCGCTTATGGCGTTTCCGTTTCCCAGAAGAAGCTCTGAATTTCTGATAACACCCTCATGTGCCATCATGATATCCATACAGACACTGAGAGACGTCTCACCTTCATCCGTTCCCGCAGCGACGATCTCCATTATCTGGTTTACCGTCTTTCTCGATGAATACTTCCAGATAACATTTCCGTTTTCTTCGATCGCGGTTCCTCCGCATTCGTAAGCCGCTTCAACCGCAGCGCTTTCGGACAGATAGATCCTGCATCCTCCCATTGCGTCAAACACGTAGAATCTCTTAAGGTCTTCCGCAAGTTCCGGATCAAGGACCGCAACTTCATCAGTCATTATCTCACCGGGAGTTGTCACCTTCAGGTTATTGACCTTGATGGAATTTCTGGTCTGTATCTGTACATATCTTTCGTATTTATCTATTACCGCGACGGACAGATAATTTCTTCCGGTCTGGTCCTCGCTCATGGAAGTTATTGTATCTTCGGGTGCGGGACTGTATGAACCGGGTTCACCGGACAGTCTCGAAAGAAGTATCATATTTCCGTTTACTTCCGCTTCCGTGACATAATATCCCTCTTTTTCGTAATATGTCAGAAGCTTCCCGTTGCCGTCGCATATACATATCCTGTACATGGGGAACAGAAGATTACCGCTGGTTTCTGTCTGAAGATCCTGTTGCCTTGCAACGCCGTAGATCATATCTTCGCCGATGAATCCAAGGAATCTGATATATTCGCCGCCTCCCGCAGATACGGTGACAGAGGTTTCGTTATTCAGGTCCGTTACCGCAAGATCTCTGGACAGCTCCCCGGTATCTTCGGTAATGGTAACTATGTACCTCTGATCCTCACTGGTCTGGATCACATCCCCCGACCAGTACATTCCCGTGGTCTTAACGGTCTTTTCATTCAGATCTATCCTGAATACAGAGTTTTCCATCGTAAAATAAAGATGGGAATTGTCATTCATATACAGGAGTCTTCCCGCTTCTTCCAGGAGAATATCGGAGGATTTCTCGTAGGGTATATACAAAATCTCCTTTATGGAATTAATGGAATCCTCATATTCATATACACAGATACCTACATCGCCCTCATGATCTCCGCGGTTCATATATCCGTAAACCGCAAATACCATATCTCCGTTATCTTCGACCCTGAGTATTCTTATATCGTGTTTTGAGTTGATATTTCTTACATCGAATACGCCGTAATCATAAAAACTGTATACCGATGCAAGTTTTCCGGATCCTTCATTATACAGGAATAACCTTCCGCCGGATACAAAGGCTACACATCCGCCTTCCGCACTTTCCATCATCTCGGGATGTTCATCCGCAATACCAAGGATTATCTTATCGTTTACGCACATGTCCGTAGGATCGGCGATCTCTTCCATGTTCCTGACATACGACATGATATATATACCCTTATCCGTATATCTGACGGTTATGGCTTCATGGGCCTTATATGCTGTCATGGATGCTCCGTATCCGCTCCTGAGCATATAATCGATGCAGACGGTGGCATTGGGGCCGCAGTCTTCACGCAGGCTTATAAGGGGATCTCCGTAAGGCGTAACCTCAAGGTCCCCGTAAGTAACCTGTGAAAACGATGAATGAATGTCAACATATGCGAATGTGGAATTATCGCTTAAAGATGAATTCGTCTCGAGATGCTTTTTAATGCTTTCCGCGGAATGCTTATCAAACAGACAGTCATGGAAAAACTTGGCATAGGCTACCTTATTGTAGGCAAGTTCATTATCCCCCTTGATAACCCGGGTATAGTAATAAATCTCCCTTCCGTCTTCCATGGAAAGCTTTATGGACATGGAATATTCGGCACCTTCCTTATACAGATCCTTAAGGCCGATATTGGCGGTCATATTACCGATATTGTTGAGCAGAAGATCGGCTTCACCCTCTTCGATGAGTCTGTTGTCTTCTATGTTTCTCATCTCATAGGAAGCAGACGCCACCTTTTCCCCGAGAGTTGCGATCACCAGTGATACTTTCCTGCCCTCATCCATATATGTAAGGGTATCCCTGTCATAGGAAACATTCCTCTGCTTCGAATAACCGAACAGGGGATTGTAGGTGATGTCACCCATGGACATATAGATCACGGGCTGGGATGCAGGATCCATATCCACGGTAATATTCGTCTGTCTGCGGCTGAATATATGGCCGAATATCAATATGGATGATATAAAGACCAATACATATACCGCTGCTTTTAACAGGATTTTCTTCATAACAGATCTATTATAGAATAAAAAGATCCTGCGGTCTATTAATGGCCGCAGGATGCTTTATTTCACGTATTATTTCAAAATATTGATTCTGGTGATAGCCCTCTGGAGAGCTACTTCCGCACGACTCATGTCGATATCTTCCGTCTTGCTCTCGAGTCTTGACTTAGCTCTCTCCATGGCCGCCTTAGCCCTCTCTTCGTCAATCTCATCTGGCCATTCCACTGCCTCGGCGAGGATGCTGAATGAATCCGGAAGGATCTCGGCAAATCCGGAATGAAGGGCTGCAGTCTTTATCTCATCACCTTCATGGATGGTAAGGATACCCGGTTTACAGATTACCGTAAGCGGAATATGTCCGGGATAGCAACCGATCTGCCCCTCCGTCGTATTCATTTCTACCATGTCCGCCTCGCCCTCATAGAAGACTCTTTCGGGTGTGACGATCCTGAGTTTGAATTTATCCATGAGACTGATGATCTCCTAATCACTTAGCGTTATATGCTGCTACTACGTCATCAATTGAACCCTTGCTGAGGAAATAGCTCTCGGGAATCTCGTCATGCTTTCCTTCGAGAATCTCTCTGAATCCTCTGATGGTCTCCTCGATGGGTACATATTTTCCTTCAAGTCCGGTGAACTGTCCTGCTACGAAGAAAGGCTGTGACAGGAAACGCTGTACCTTACGTGCTCTGGATACGACGATCTTATCCTGTTCGGAAAGTTCGTCCATACCGAGGATTGCGATGATGTCCTGAAGTTCCTTATATCTCTGGAGGATCTCCTGAACGCCACGGGCAGTCTTGTAATGCTCCTCACCTACGATCCTGGGATCGAGGATACGGGATGTGGACTCGAGGGGATCTACTGCAGGATAGATACCGAGCTCAACGATGCTTCTTGAAAGAACGGTGGTAGCATCGAGGTGCGCGAATGTGGTAGCGGGCGCGGGGTCGGTAAGGTCATCCGCAGGTACGTATACAGCCTGAACAGAAGTAATGGATCCGTTCTTGGTTGATGTGATTCTCTCCTGAAGAGCACCCATCTCGGTCTGAAGTGTAGGCTGATAACCTACGGCCGAAGGTACACGTCCGAGAAGTGCGGAAACCTCGGAACCTGCCTGGGTGAAACGGAAAATGTTATCGATGAAAAGGAGAACGTCCTTTCCACCCTTATCTCTAAAGTACTCAGCCATTGTAAGTCCGGTAAGACCTACTCTCATTCTTGCCCCGGGAGGCTCGTTCATCTGACCGAAGACCATGGTGGTCTTGTCGATAACTCCGGATTCCGTCATCTCGTGATAAAGGTCATTACCTTCACGGGTTCTCTCTCCTACACCGGTGAATACTGAATATCCGCCGTGCTCGGTAGCGATGTTTCTGATAAGCTCCTGAATAAGGACTGTCTTACCTACACCTGCGCCTCCGAAAAGTCCGATCTTACCACCCTTCTGATAAGGGCAAAGGAGATCGACGACCTTGATACCGGTCTCGAGGATCTCGGACTCGGTTGACTGCTCTTCGAAAGAAGGAGCCGGTCTGTGGATAGGTTCGTAATCTACTCCTTCGGGAGCCGGCTTGTTATCGATGGGATCACCGAGAACATTGAATATTCTTCCGAGGGTATTTTCTCCGACGGGAACGGATATGGGAGCTCCGGTAGCAATAGCATCCATGCCTCTTACAAGACCGTCGGTGGATCCCATTGCAATACATCTGACCGTATCGTCTCCGAGGTGCTGTGCAACCTCTACAACGAGCTTAGATCCGTCACTAAGAGGAACCCTGATAGCCTCGTTTATCTCAGGAAGCGAACCTTCATCAAATCTGACATCAAGGACAGCTCCGATGATCTGTGTGATCTTTCCTTTATTCTCTGCCATTTTGTTTCCTTTCCTTATCCGTTCAAAGCCTGGGAACCTGCGATGATCTCGGTAAGTTCCTGAGTGATGGAACCCTGACGGGCTCTGTTGTATTTAAGCGTCAGGTCATCGATCATATCCGCGGCATTGCTGGTCGCATTGTCCATGGCCTGCATTCTGGCGCCGTTCTCACTGGCAAGGGCCTCGATGAGCGCTCCGTGGATCTGGCCTGCGACATATTTGGGAATGATCATATCAAGTGCCTCTTCGTCACCCGGCTCGAAGTTCATCACCGCATCTATCTTGTCGGGAGTTCCGTCCTGATCCTCATCAATGCTCTCAACGGGGAGAAGCTTGATGATGGTGGGGACATGAGTCACTGTATTTTTGAAAAATGTATATGCAAGATATATCTCGCCTATCTCGCCTTCCGAATACGACTTAAGGAGGATATCCGTAAGTCCCATGGCATCCGCATAGGTCGGAGCTTCGATGATATCCGGAAGATTTCTCACCACGTTGAAACCATGTCTGTGGAATGCTTCGTAGCCCTTGTTTCCGATGGTGTAAAGATCAAGGTCTTCTTTAGCAAAATCGGAATTTCCGGTAATGAGCTTAACCACATTGGAGTTGTAGCCTCCCGCAAGTCCTCTGTTGGAGGTGATGACAACGATTGCTTTTCTCTTGGATGCATTTCCCTTGAGATATCTGTGATCCGATTCGCCTACCCTTGCAAGGATGCTGCACACGGTTCTGTACATGGTGTCGAAATAGTTATGTGATTTTTCTGCATTGCTCCTGGCACGCTGAAGCTTAACCGTAGACACCAGCTTCATCGCTTTCGTGATCTGCTGTGTGCCCTGTATACTGGTTCTGCGCCTCTTTATGTCACGCATTGAAGCCATTGCACTTACCTCATGTTATTCTTCGGTTTTAAGGAATGTCTCCTTGAACTGATCGATAGCCTTCTTCAGGCTCTCTTCGTTCTCTTCGCTGAGCACCTTATCCTGCTTGATTCCTGAAAGGATCTCGGGATATTTCTTGGAAAGGAATTCGATGAACTCCTTCTCGAACCTGGTGATCTCGCTTACGGGAACATCAAGCAGATACTTCCTTGTTACAACGTAGATCATGATGACCTGGTTCTCAACGGGCATGGGTGAGTACTGAGGCTGCTTGAGAACCTCTCTGATCCTTTCGCCCTGTGCCAGCTTTTCCTTGGTATCATCGTCGAGTTCGGAGCCGAACTGTGCGAATGATGCAAGCTCTCTGTACTGTGCAAGCTCGGTTCTGATAGGAGCCGAGATCTTCTTCATCGCTTTGATCTGAGCGGCACCACCGACTCGGGATACGGAAAGACCGGCGTTGATAGCGGGTCTGAAACCGGAGTTGAACATCTCGGTCTCAAGATAGATCTGTCCGTCCGTAATGGAGATGACGTTGGTAGGAATGTAAGCCGAAACGTCGCCTGCCTGTGTCTCGATGATGGGAAGTGCGGTAAGAGATCCTCCGCCGTATTCCTCGCTCATTCTTGCTGCTCTCTCGAGAAGTCTTGAATGGAGATAGAATACATCTCCGGGATAAGCTTCTCTCCCGGGAGGTCTGTGAAGAAGCAGGGAGAGTGTTCTGTATGCGGCAGCGTGCTTACTTAAGTCATCATAAATGACAAGAACGTCACCGCCGTTCTCCATCCATTCCTCACCGATCGCACATCCCGAATAAGGAGCGATGTACTGGAGGGGAGCAAGATCGGATGCCGTTGATACAACAACCGTGGTATATGCCATTGCTCCGTATTCTTCAAGGGTCTTAACAATATTTGCAACGGTCGATGCCTTCTGGCCGATCGCTACGTAGATACAGTTAACACCCTGACCTTTTTGATTGATTATGGTATCGATCGCAATGGCGGTCTTACCGGTCTGACGGTCACCGATGATGAGCTCACGCTGACCTCTTCCGATAGGGATCATTGAGTCGATAGCCTTGATACCGGTCTGAAGAGGGGTATCAACGCTCTTACGTGTGATAACGCCGCTTGCAACTCTCTCGATACGGCGATACTTCGTAGTCTGAATAGGTCCCTTGCCGTCTATGGGCTGTCCGAGTGAGTTTACTACTCTTCCGAGAAGAGCATCACCTACGGGCACCTCAACAACTCGTCCGGTTGTCTTGACGGTATCACCTTCGCTTATATTCTTGGCAGATCCGAGCAGAACGGCACCTACGTTGTCTTCCTCAAGGTTGAGGACCATGCCGTATACATCTCCGGGGAACTCGAGCAGCTCGCCCTGCATAGCCTTTTCAAGACCGTGCACTCTGGCGATACCGTCGGCAACCTGGATAACTGTGCCAACGTCCGCAACTTCAAGAGTTGATGCGTAACGCCTGATCTGCTCCTTTATAACGGAACTGATTTCTTCAGGTTTCAAATTCATGCCTTCGTTTTTCCTCTCTTCCGGTCGGGTCAGCCCAACTGGATATCTAAAAGCCTGGAAGTAAGATCATCGAGTCTGGTCTTGACCGATGCATCCGCAACACGGTCACCGATGCGGATGACTATTCCTCCGATTATCGACGGATCCACCTTGTAATGAGTTTCCAGCGACTGATAGGAAGTAGTCTCACGTATCTTAGCCTCAACGGCCAGCCTCGTATTTATGTCAAGATCCATGGGTGAGGTTATATACACAACCCCGATCCCCCGGTCTGCTTTGATACGGTCGGTAAAATATTCAAATATGGAATCCAGCTCTTTAAAGCGCTCTTTATCGACGATCGTCAGCAAAAAGCCGGTAAGTTCATCCATCACTCTTCCGCGGAAAGTCTCTTCGACTATCTTTTTCTTCTCCTCTTTGGAGACGGAAGGATGAAGCATGAGCTTGGTAAACTCGGGATTATCGTCCAGAATCTTTCTGACGGCGGATATTTCCTCCATCATTTCATCTGACGAATTCGAGCTGACGGCAGTCTCATATAACGCTTCTCCGTAAACACCGGATATTAGTTTTGCCATGTGCTCTCACCTATTTCCTTCAGTGCTTCGTCAACAAGTCGGTCCTGCACCGTAGTATCGATGGATGCCGAAACGACCTTGCCTGCGATCATTGATGCAAGCACGACCATTTCCTTCTTAACATCATCAGCCACTTTCTGTTTCTCGAGCTCGGCCTCTTTGGATGCGTGTTCTACGATCCTGTCAGCCTCCTCATGAGCACGCTTAACGATCTGCTTTTCATTTTCGATTCCGCGCTTATGGGCATCGGACAGGATGGATTCGGCTTCCGCATCCGCCTCCTTCATCTTGGCCTCATACTGCTCCTTAAGTTCCTCAGCCTTCTTCTCATTCTCGGCTGCGGAATTAATGGAATCTTCAATGTGCTTTTTTCTGGCCTCCAGATATTTTTTGGCAGGATTCCAGAGAAAATAGCTCATGAACAGAAAGAGAACAAATATGGCGATGATCATCAGGCAAGAATCGGCAATGAGCTGGAAGTCCAGACCAAAAAGTCTTGGCTGCATTGTTTCAGTCATTAACAGCATTTACTTGCCTCCTTTCTTCTAAAATGATGATTATCCCTATACTTGTTTTTTGGATCAAACGAAAGGCTTTACGAACATGAGAAGCATTGCAACAAGGAGACCGTAAAGACCGGTGGTCTCTGCAACTGCCTGTCCGAGAAGCATGGTAGACATGATGTCGCCCTTAGCTCCGGGATTACGTCCTACAGCTGCAGCACCGTGGCCTGCTGCGATACCCTGGCCGACACCGGGTCCGATACCTGCGATAACGGCAAGTCCGGCACCTATTGCGGAACATCCGAATACAAAGTTCTGATTGAATTCCATATTATTTTCCTCCGTTAATACCTTTTGTATATGTTCAGGACGCTTGTCCCAAATACCTGATTAATTGTCGCCTCTTGCACTTGAGATGTAAGTCATCGTCAGCATGCAGAAAACGTATGTCTGGATCGCACCGGAAAAGAGATCGAAGTAAACGTGGAGTGCTGCGGGCCATCCGGTAGCTATCCAACCGAGCAGTCCATAGATCAGAGCCATCATTACCGTTCCGGAAAGGACGTTTGCGAAAAGACGAAGTGAAAGCGAAATGGGAACCGCTATGTCCGAAATGATATTGATGGGAAGCCAGATGGGGAGCCAGGGAGGAAGGGGTGAACACTTATCCTTCCAAAGCTGCGAAGGCTTGGAGAATCTGACCTCGCTGTAATGAATGATGGTAAAAGTGATGAGGGCCAGGGGAAGAGTTACGCCGTAATCTGCCGTGGGCGGTCTCAGTCCCAGAAGACCCGAGATATTTGATAACAGTATGAAACAGAATAATGTTGCGATGTAATTGAAAAATACGGGAGCGCCTTTTCCCATTCCGCCGTTAACGGTGTTCATGAGAAACTCAACAAGGAGTTCAACTCCGTTCATAAATCCGCTCTTAGGAGCGAAGTTTTCTTCAGCAAGTGCTTTCTTAAATCCGCGACCCGCAATTACCGAAAACACCATCAGTATAAGCATCACCATAAGTATACTTACATGAGTATTGGTGATATATACCGTGTGGCCAAAGAACGAGTAATCAAACAGTCCGTGGACCATGAAATCGATATTATCTGCAGAGAGCAGTAATCCGTATCCCAAATCCTTCATCCTCCGTGTTCTTTATCTTTCGGTTTCTCATTCTCCGGAACAAGCTCCGGATGCAAAGCGTCATATTCTTCCTGACTCATCGGAACAGGGTCCGTTTCGCCAAAATACGCATTGTAGATCTTATGTGTGAGCGGCTGCATGTATGCTGCGATCTTAAGGCACATATAAGCCGCAAAAAAAGCGATGGGATTAAGTCTGTCGGACATACAGAAGATTGCGATCAGTATTCCGAGGATCACGTACCTCTTCAAATATCCGAAGTAAATCTTCTTTCGTGCATCTCCCTCGGGCAAGTCCAAAGCTTTATCGAGGGTCCTGTACATATCGAGCGCCGAGACGATTGCGGTCAGTATTCCGAAGATCCAGGAAAACACCGGGGGGAATACCTTGAACTTCCCGCACAGAACTATTATCAGTACTACTGCAATTCCTGTAAGACCTAAAAACACTATCCCGCTTACAAGCTCCAAAAGCGTTCTATTTCTTTTTTTCAGAACCGCTTTCAGATTCATTTCCCGCGGGATCCTTTTTGTCATCCGAAATGCTCATCGCAAAACGGTATATATTCCTGAAACCTGCCAAAGCACCGATAAAAAAGAACAATATGGCAATCCATTTTGTCCCCAATTTACTGTCCAGGAAGTATCCCAGAGCGCCCATACCGCATATGGGTACAAGCAAAAACAAGGTGAACTGAAACATCATGGACAGCGCCCGGATCACTTGGCGGTTATTATCCCTTCTCACAACACGCCAATTATACCGCTAATTTGTGGAAAAGTCTATCAATTCGGCAGTATTTTATGCTATAGTCAATGCAACTTGATCACGTTTCCGAAAGTGGCACAACAAATTTCCCACAATTGCAAAAAGGAGGACCCATGGGCATCGAAAAACTATTCCGCAAGAGGATTATCCCCGCAGAATGCAGACTTCTCGAAGATGACGAGATCGTATACTCCGACGAATCCATTCTCGTGACCAAATGGAAAACCCTCAATCCCAAGACGGATTTTTCCCACGGATCCAGTGTTTACGACTACGAAAAAGGCATCAAAGTAAGTAAATTCTACAGAGACGACGATTCTCTTCTCTACTGGTACATCGATATTGTGGAATTCAGCTCGGGAGCAGACAAGACCGAACTGATCGTAACAGACCTCCTTGCGGACGTCATAATATACCCTTCGGGCAAAATAAAGGTTGTGGACCTGGACGAACTTGCTGAGGCCCTTGAGAAAGCCCTCATCACCCAGGAACAGACCATAAATTGCATGAAGCAGTTAAACGACCTCCTGACCCTTATCTACAGGGATAAATTCGATACTTTAACCGAGCCTCTTGATTCCAGAGGATTATAAACGACAACGGAGACGCGAAAACAGGGGGACGGTTCCGGTGTTTCAATGAATTCCTGAAACACCGGAACCGTCCCCCTGTTTTTGTTTTCACTAAATTTAGAACTTTCTTGCCTGCTGGCAGGTGAAGTAAACAACCTGATACTCGTTTGAAAGAGTCTTGATGAACTCGGAAGCTCCCTTGAGCCTGGTATCATCGAGATTGACGAAAGGATCGTCGAGTACGAGGAAAGGCTTCTCTGCGTTATACATAGCATCAGCCATGGCAACTCTTCTGCAAAGTCCCACCAGATCCTTGTAGCCCTCGGAAAGGGTATCGGGAACTCTGGGCTGTCCCTGCTCGAGATATGTTACGTTCAGATTTGCATCGATGGTATATTTCTTCTCATCGCTTCCGGTGAGCATTGCATAATACTTATCGAATGCTGCCTGAATATCCTTGATATATCTGGTATTGAAGTTATCTCTTGCGGTAGCGAGATACTCTCTTGTCTTGCTGACGGTCTCATATCTGGCCTTAAGAGCCTTGAGAGCTTCATCCTTGGTCTCAAACTCTTCACGTGCATTATCCATTGCGGTGAAGATCTCTTCCGCCTCTGCAAGCTCTTTCTTACAAGCATCCATGAGCTTTTCATCATCCTTGATGGCCTGTTCGCTCTTGGAAAGTGCATCTTCAAGGTCATCAACTGTGATAACGGATTCTTCGGGGCTCTCGAGACTGTCGTATTTGGAAACATCGTGATCGGTTTCAAATACCTTTACTCTCTGGGCAGCTTCATCAAGATCTTTCTTCCTTCCCGTGATCTGCTCGATCCTGGTAGCGATCTCGCTTACGGGGATTGAGATCTCAGCTGCATCCGACTCGGGAATCGAAGACCTGGTACCCATAACGGAACACTTCTTTACGTACTCCTTGATGGCTGCAAGTCTGCCGTCATAGTCCAGTTCTTTGACAAGTTCTTCGTACTTCTTCTTCTTTTCACCAAGTGCCTCATATTCCCTTACCTGATTTCTGAGGTTCATGAGGTCACCGGTTGCGGATCTTCCTACAAGTCTGATACCTACATTTCCGAGGAGGTCCTGAGCGTCCATCTCAGTGCCTTCAACAAGTTCCTCATCCTCAGCGATCTTGGTCATGAGTTCGTTGTATCTTCTGGCTACGCCTTCGCCGCTTGTTCTGGTCTCATCATTGTGCTTCTTATTGAGGATCAGGCCGTATACGATAAGTGCCACGCCGAGAACGGCTGCCGCTGCTATGAAGTAGATCTTGGTAAATACGGCAACAAGCACTGCCGCAAGGATAATAACGATGCCTCCGATGAGCATTGCATAGAAGGGCTTATATTTCTCCCTCTGTGCTTCGAGAGCCTGGTTCTTAAGGATCTCGGCCTCATCTCTTCTGTCGGGAAGTTCATCCTTGAGTTCCTGTATCTTATTCCACTGCTGGATCAGTCTGTCGATCTCTTTGGAATCGGGAATCTTCTTGCTGAATCTCTTTGTCTCATCCTCGAGTCTCTCAGCCTCGGCGGGAGTAAGATTGTGAGCTCTGAGTTCCTTCTCGTCTTCTCTGAGCTTGGTAGCATCTTCAACCCACTTTTTAGCGGTTGCTTCATCGGGAATCTCTCCCTCGAATACACTCCTGGCCGCTCTCAGGTCATCTTCAGCCTTAACCTTGGCCTTTTTGAGATTTTCATAATTGGCCTTCTGCTCTTTAAGATCCAGATATTTTCTGAGTGCATCAAGACGCGCTCTGAGCTCTGCGGATCTCTTGGTATCAGCCTTAGCCTTCTCGGATGCCTGCTCGTTCTTATAAATAAGTTCTTCGCAAAGAGCCTTCTGTGAATCTATGTTTCTGAACAGATCCTTTAACTTGGAAATCTCAGCTTCTTCTTTGTTGATAAGGCCGGTAGCTCTTCCGGGATTAAGTCTGTCGCACTCTTTCTTAAGCGCTTCATCGGCTGCGGCATAATTTCTCATGTCATCGTCTTTCTCGGAGACGCCGCCGATACGTGCGCTGATGTCGCTGGTAACGCTGGTTGCGCAATCCTGCTGTGATACGAACGCGGTCTTCTCAAAAGAGTCCGCATCGATTCCGAAAAGTGCGATACCTATAACAGGCTCGAAATCATGAGATGCCATGCCGGTCTCGGTATTCATAACCTTGGCAACATCCTCGGATTCCTTGGTTCCGAAAGTTCTGTAAATGCAGTATTTTACTCCGTCTTTTTCGAAAGTAAGGTTTCCGCCGTAGGTTCCGCCCTGCCAGGGCTTGTAGAACTTTCTCTCGTTCTCTATCTCGGATCTGGACTTTTCGCCCATGAATCCGTAGAACATTACTCTGATGAATGCGGCAAGAGTTGATTTACCGCTTCCGTTATCGCCCGCAAATGTGTTGAGCCCGTCCGAAAAATCCTTGTCGACATTGCTCAGTAAACCGAAATTCTCTATATGACAAGAAACGAGCTTCATAAGCTGATCTCCTCCCCCTTAAGCACCTGTACGGCGCATCTGACTATACGACCTTTCTCCTCCTCGCTTAAGCCTTCCTCCGACTGAAGCAGTCTTACCAGTTCTCCCTTAAGAGAAGCTTCATGGAGATATTCATCATAGTTGATGGCAATCTTGCTTTCGTCTATAACTTCGGCGTAGAAGAATCTTCCGACCGCATTTCTCTTAACATGCTCGATGTCCTTCTCGATATTGACATCAGCCTCTCCGGTAAGGATGATCCTTACAAGATCGTCGGAAGTCGCATCGGACGCCTTAATGGCATCACTTATGCACTTGTCGATCTCGGGAGTGGTCATGCACTCCGAGATGTCTGCCTTGATCTCATAAACGTTTCTCTTCGCAAAGGGAACGAATTTGGAATCAAAAGTAAGATTGTCCTCATCGATATCGATAAGTACAAATCCGTGCTCACCGCACTCATCAAATCCGCGGCCTTCAATGCATCCGGAATAACAATACTTTCCTCTTGAAGGAAGCTCGTCCTGTGCAAAAGAATGATAATGACCGAGTGCAAGGTAGTCGATATTTCTGTTCTTAAGTCTGCCAAGATCGATACTGTCAGCCTTATCCTTGCCCTGATACTTATCTGCGCATCCGTGCATTACAACAATGTTCATTGCATCGTACTCAAGGTTGAGTTCGGTATACGCTTTGTCGAAACCGTCCTCTCCGGGAACGATTCCCGTGATGGTGATCTTCTTGCCGCCGGGAATGGTAAGTGAATAATTCTGAATGCCTTCCTTGTCGAAGATCTTCAGATTCGCAGGTAAACTGCCCGATTCGAAATATCCGGCTTCATCGTGATTACCCTTCAGATAATAAAAGAGTACACCGGGGTGCTTTTCAAATGCATCACGAACTCTGTTGACAGCTCCTACTCTCGCACGGCTTGTATCAAAGAGATCTCCCGCTATAATTACGGCCCTCACTCCGTTTTCATCTGCGTAGTCCGCGATATTACAGAACGTATCCAGGATTTCGTCCCTTCTTATCGCAGCTTTTGACTTGTCCAGCTTTGATTCCATCTTGGAATCAATATGGGCGTCTGCCAAGTGAATAATCTTCATGCCCCTCTTCCTTTCCTATATATCCGAGCTTTTCGCCTTTCCGCAAAAAGCTTTCGTATCAGTAAAAGATATGCCCGCCTATCTGAATGCCCGTAAGTCCCTCAATGGGCGTTCTGAAATAGACGCAAGTTCCTACATTTGTAACACCCCTCATAGCTTCATCCGCCGCCTGGTAACAGCTTGATGTTGCTTTGTTCTGAGCAAGTGCTATAGCCAGTCTTCCGCTTCCCGCAGGTGAAAACTGACTTCTCTGATATATTACTCCCGTGATGGTATCGGGATATCTTGCACTGAGCAATCTGTTGATAACGACAGCGCCTACCGCAACCTGTCCTTCGTAGGGCTCTCCTCCTGCCTCACAGTAAATGAGATTTGCAAGAAGGTATCTGTCGTTTTCATCAAAAGTAACCTGAGAGATATCTCTCCATACTCCGTTTGCCGCCGCTCTGGACATTGCCATTTCTTCGGCAAGCTTAGCTCTCAGGTAAGCAAGATCCTGTTCTTTGGCCTTGATCGCTGCTTCGTAAGCAAGTGCCGCAGCCTCTCCGTCCTCTATCTGTCCGGAATAAACATTTATGGTATCTCTGGTACTTGCGATGATACCGTTTACCTTATCCTGCTCCGCTTCAGCCTCCGCTATGAGAGACTCAAGCTCGGCCTGTTCCATCTCAAGGCGCTGTTTCTGTTCAGCTATGAAAGCCCTGTTGTCCTTAAACTCCTGAAGCTTTCTCTGATCGTATTCTTCGATCTTCTCGAAAAATTCCGCAGCCGTCAGCATCTCCGAAATGGATTTTGCTCCGAGGAGCGCGGATATAAAATCCTGGTCTCCTCTTTCGTACATATCGCGTACCCTGATGACCATACATTCGTACTGCCATTCTTCGGTCGCGACAGCTTCGTCCAAAGCAATAGTGGTAGCTTCGATCTCAGCCTGCTTCTCCACCATTTTTGCTTCAAGTTCGGTGAGATTATCGCTTATGGTCTCAAGTTCCCCGCTCAGCTCTCCGACTCTCGTCATGAGTTCTCCGTGCTGGGTCCTTAGTTCGTTAAGAGCCTGTTCGTTGGCCTGCTGCTGGGCTTCAAGGAGCTCCTTCTCAGCCTGAGCCTGATTGATCTGCTGCTGGGTAGTTGCATAAATCTCCGACCCGGGAACAAAGACCAGCGCAGATATCAACTGGGCAGTCAGGATGCTGCTGACAAAAGCATGTCCGGCTCTGCCTCGCCTGTGCGGTTTAAATATATGATTTTTGCCGCATCTTTTCATCATAATGAAATGCTTATGTTCCTGCCTGTTTCTTTATACTGAGTGTATTTGACGCCTGCTGCATCAAACATCCTCTTAGCAGCCAGATTGGTATCCGTGCCGTTGTATTTGTCGCTGTGATAAACGACTTCCTTGATACCGGCCTGGATTATGGCTTTCGCACACTCATTGCAGGGGAAAAGAGATACATAGAGGATCGTATCTTCAAGAGATCCTCCCCTGTAATTCAATATCGCGTTTAATTCGCTGTGTGTTACGTAAGCATATTTGTTGGTTCCCGGATTTCCTTCTCTGCTCCAGGGAAATTCGTCATCACTGCAGCCCTTGGGAAGTCCGTTGTAACCCATGGAAAGAATCTTATGATCACGGCTTACTATGCAGCAGCCGACCTGGGTATTGGGGTCCTTGCTCCTGAAACCGGAGAGATGGGCGACACCCATGAAATATTCGTCCCAGCTGATATAATCTTCTCTTTTCTTATCTTCCATTATTTGGTACCGAAAATTCTGTCACCGGCATCACCGAGACCGGGAACGATGTAATTGTGATCATTGAGTTTCTCATCAACCGCACCGATGAAGATATCTACATCGGGATGAGCGTTCTTGAGAGTTTCGATTCCTGTGGGTGCTGCAATGATGCAGAGGAAATGGATCTTCTTGCATCCTCTGAGTTTGAGCATTGAAATCGCCTCAACTGCGGATCCGCCGGTAGCGAGCATGGGGTCTACGACAAAGATCTCACGCTCTGCACAATCAGCGGGTATCTTACAATAATATTCAACAGGCTTGGAAGTATCGGGATCTCTGTAAAGTCCGATATGTCCGACCTTAGCGGTGGGGATCATGGAAAGCATTCCGTCGACCATTCCGAGTCCCGCTCTCAAAATAGGGATAACCGCAAGCTTCTTACCTGACAGCTGTTTAACCGTGGTCTTGCAGATGGGAGTTTCGATCTCGACATCCTCAAGCTGAAGATCGCGGGTTGCCTCATAGCAGATGAGCATTGCGATCTCGCTGATAGTCTCACGAAATTCCTTGGTTCCGGTTTCCTTTCTTCTGATAAATCCGATCTTATGTCCTATCAAAGGATGATCCATTACCACTATTTTTCCCATACCGCTTCTCCTTGTTTGTAAAACTTATTTCTATACTGTTTCGATCTGTCTGATCCTTCTCTCGTGACGCTGTGCTCCTGAGAACGCAGTATCTACAAATGCATCGGTGATTGCCTCGGCAAGATTTGTTCCTACGATCCCCGCTCCGAGTGCGAGCATATTGGCATCGTTGTGAAGTCTGGTCATCTTGGCGCTCAAAGGATCCGAGCAAAGTGCACATCTGATTCCTTTTTCCTTGTTCGCACAGATGCTCACGCCGATTCCCGTCGTACATATTACGATACCCTTTTCACAGGTGCCGTCTGCCACGAGCCTTGCGGCCGCATGTGCATATTTGGGATAATCGCATGAATCCTTCGAATATGTTCCCACATCTTCGACTTCATGACCTTTTTCCTCAAGGTAGCTTCTTAAATGCTCCTTGAGATCGTACCCGCCGTGATCGCAACCGATAGCAATTTTCATTTATGCGTCCTCCCACTCGGAACCTGCGGACTTAAGAAGCCTATTCCAGAAAGCTTCGCCGAATCCGTGTTCCGTAAAATTTTCTACAAAGATGATATCAACGTTTTCATCATCCATATCCCTGAGTGCGGAATAGAAATGATGAGCTGCTGCCGCCGCATCATCAAGTGCCCCTGCGTTTCTTATGACATCTGCGTCATATTTATCTGCATTACCCCTGCTGCAGAAAACACCGGTCTTTTTGCCGGTTTCTTTTGCGCTTTTAAGCGCCTGTCTTATATGCTCATACACCTTATCGGGATCGCCCTTTACAGGATGAACTTCACCCTTTGGTGCATAATGTCTGTATCTCATGCCGGGAGCTTTCGGTCTTTCCTTGCAGGTGGGATCAAGCAGTGCGGGATCCGTTTCGATATCCCTGCCAAGCGCTTTCCCCAGCATTTCGTTAGTGATGTATCCCGGTCTCAATACCTGCATCGTCTTGTCCGTAAGATCGATGATGGTCGATTCAAGACCTATGGCATTATCGCCTCCGTCTATCACCGCATCGATGCGTCCGTCCATGTCCTCCATAACGTAACATGCTTTCGTGGGAGAAGGCTTTCCGGATATATTGGCACTGGGCGCCGCGACAAATCCGCCGGATGCTTTTATGAATTCAAGCGCCACCCTGTCCGAGGGCATCCTGACCGCTACAGTATCAAGTCCGCCCGTAGTCTTAAGCGGGACCCGTCCGGATGACTTAAGTATCATCGTAAGGGGGCCGGGCCAGAACTTTTCGGCCAGTTTATAGGCTTCTTCGGGAATATCTTTTGCTATCTTTGTAAGTGCACCTGTCTCACATATATGCACTATCAGAGGGTTATCGGAAGGCCTTCCCTTTGCGGCGTATATCTTGCCCGATGATTCATCGTTAAGCGCGTCTCCTCCGAGTCCGTATACGGTCTCCGTCGGAAAAGCGACCAGTCCACCTCTTTTTATGATCTCCCCGCATTCTTCTATCATCCTGATATCGTCTGCATCGGGAGATGCGGGATTTTTAATTGTATATACTTTGGTTTCCAATTTCTTACCCTGATCACTGTCCGTAAGTGTACAGGCGGAGAAGGCTCCATGCGTCCGAAGTTCCGTATCCGATCCTCCAGACTCCGACTCCTCCAAGGTCCATCGTGTTCATAACATTGAGCTTAGCCGTGATGGACATGGTATCTTCAAGCCAAACCTGATAAAGGGTCGTACCCTCTCTCCACTCCAAATAATTCTGACCGGTGGCATCATCCCAAACGGGAGTCTGTCCGATCTGATTAACATAGTCCGCCTGATTCACAAGAGTCAGGTACTTGCCTGAGGTTGTGCCGTCCTGCGTCGTCCAAACCACGGTATAGAAAGGAATCGCGTTGATAACCTTCTGTGAAGGAACCTTTTCGATGGTGGCATTAAGTCCGTTCTGCACATAAGGAAGGCTCGCTACGCTTCCTGCGACTCCTCCGCTCGGGTAGTGCTCATCATATCCCATGATAAGAACATAATCCACAAACTGTCCCTGAAGATCCAGTCTGTAGTGATTGTTGTAATCGTAAGGAACATAGTTATCGGTAGAAAGACATATTCCGTTCAGTCTGCAAAGTACCGATACTTCCCTGAGGAACTGTATATAATACTCGCTGCAGCTCTGGGGGAGTCCCTCAAAGTCAAAATTGAGTCCGTCGGCTCCCACATCCATGACAGCCTTTACAAGATCCTCTCCAAGTTTTCTCCTGCGAAGGGTATCCGACAGAAGAAGCGTCTCGTCTATATCTAATCCGTTCTCGTTGGCATAATTGAAATTATCCGCAACTACCCAGACCTTGATGCCGCTGTTGTGAGCCCTGTTTACGTAATCGGCAGACGCAAAGCTCCTGAAACCGCCGTTTTCATCGGTAAGTGAAATCCAGCTGGGTGCGATGACATTCATTCCGAAGGCTTCGTTCATGGCTTCACCGAGAGTATCGTTTCCGCCGAGTCCGTAGATCGCATGGAATCCCAGGTCTACTTTGGTATCAAGCCTTACCGTGGTATATTCGGGAAGCGCGGGAGCCATTGGCGCGATGTCGGTATAGTTTTCTGCAGAACCCATTCTCTTATTCTCTATATATCCGATAAAGCCGTCGGAAGTCTTAACCTTGCTCCAGTCCTCCATGGCTTCGATAAGTTCTACCGTTTCGTCTTCTTCTACGGCACGAAGGATCGGACTCTTGATACCGCCTTTTTCACGGATCCAAGTGTCTTTGAGAATCCTTCTCATCTCATGGGTCTGTCCCCACTGAGTGTAAAGCTGGATATGTCTGTCGTATATATCCACCGTAAAGGTCGCAAACATCCTGAGATAGTCTGCGGCGATATACAACTTATCATTTTCGTTCAAAGTAAGAGGATAACCGAGATCCGTGGAAACACCCGAAACGGAATAGGAAGTGGATCCGTCCGTTACCTCATAGGTCTCCCTCGCGGTCGTATACATGAGTGTTCCGCCGTTATACGCAGGATCGTAAAAGAAACCCTTTGTCAGATAAGCTTCCACGGTAGCCAGGTCAAAGTAACATCTCTCGTTACGTATAAGAGCCTGCTCCGGAACCTGAGTATTTTGAAGTATTATCGCGGACATTTCACCGGATACACCGTAATGCTCGCTTAAATCCGCCATTTCCTTGCCGTAAGAATACTTATTATATAAGGGAATACCTACGGAAACGGCGCCTACAATAAGTATAAGAATCAGCGGTATGAGAACCACCAAAAATCTCTTTTTTCTTCTCTTCATAACTAAATAATTTCCGATCAATAAAAATAGTATGTTCAAATAACATACAAAGTTATTTTACCATACCATCGGGGTTACGTCATTAAATTTTGAGCCCATAGGAGACTGCGGGACCCGAAAAACAGCAGGGTCCCGCTCTCTCATTAAGCATATACCGTTTCCCCTCGCCGACTTAATCAATTAAGTAAGTTTCGGGTTCGGAACCGCCAAAAGGCAAAAAGGAATTCCCGTGAAATACTTTCCTACAGGTTCCGGCATCTCCCACCGGTGGCATCGGGCCCGTGACAGCCCATTTTTTTACGCATTATCCCTTTCCCCACGGAAAGGCGACGCGCCATCAGTTCGGGCGCATATTATATGTTATTTTTTGAGATGTTAAAAATGGATTATTATTGATGTTGCAAAATATTATTCGGAATTGAAGATTTCCGTAAAAGATAAGCCCGGCGTGCAATGTGAAAAAATGCATGCGGTTCTTTTTGCCCGCAGATAGGATGCCGCGGGCGTTAGAAGTGTGTAATACCGGCGTTTTGCCGGCCATATATCCTCTTCATCTCCTTTCCGCCGATTATTAGCGGAAGATGCTCTATGATTATCCTTTTTAATCCCCGAAACCCGCAATGGGCAAATTTACCGATTTTTCAATGACACTCACGTCATAACCCTTTACAAAAACATCCGAAAGTACGATATATATGGAAACAGACCGGTTTAGTGATTATTTTTTCATAAAGATTATTACCTTAACCGAAATAGTGTATAAATATACCAAAAACACTGTTGACTGGTATAAAAAATAAGGCTATTATAGGAAAAATTTTAAAAAGGGGAGGAAAACCTATGGAAATTGAAGTAATAGGCAATCTTCGCATCAAATGCACCCTTACAAAAGAATACCTTGAGTCCCGCTGGATCAGTTTAAAAGACCTGGCATACGGAAATTACGCAGCCACTGAGTTGTTCAGAGATATAATCGAAGAGACCAAAGCACGTTTCGGAATCGATTTTCAGGCCAAAGAAAATCACCCTGTAATGATCGAGGCAGTACCCATGGGTGGAGATTCACTTGTAGTCTTCATCAGCAAAGCCGAGGATGTGGACGAACTTGACACCAGATTCTCCAGATTCCTGCCCAAGCCCTTATCAGGAGGCATCACCCCCGATGAGGACGGAGACGACGATTTCTTCGACGACGAAGAGGACGAGGATGCACTTGCAGGCTTCAGGCCTTTCTCCAAGCCCGACAAACCGGTGGTCAAAAAGACCGCTCCCACCTACGGAAAGTCGTTCTTTGACCTTCTCGAACAGGAAAAAGAAAACATCCGAAACAGGGGCTGCATACTGACTGTAAGTTTCGACAGGCTGAGCGATCTGATCGAGCTTGCTTCCTCAAGCCTTAAATATGAAGGCGAGACCTCAGTATACAAGAACAAGGCGGACGGCAAGTACCTTCTCGTCATCTCGGCTACGGGAGACGATTTTGCCAAGGTCATGAATTTCGCCGAGCAGGCAACCGAGTTCGGAACCACCAGGCTCGTTCCCAAAGCGGATGCGGGATTCCTTGATAACGGTTATGATGTGATAATTGCGACAAAGGCCCTTCAAAAGCTGTCGGTATAAGCGATCAAGACATAATGCGGCAGGTCGGAACGTGATTTCCGGCCTGCTGTTTTTATATGTCCGTTTATGCTATAATAAGTAGGATCTTTTTCTCCAAGTCAGAAAGGTAAAGGCAATGATGAAAACCCGCTTGAAAGTTAAGGGGCACTTAAGATCTTATATGCGTTTCAGCATATATCTCGGTTTACTGCTCCTTGCCTTAAACGCAGCTATATTTCTTGTAAGTATTCAGGCCGGAGTGCTTCTGAGTGCTTTTACTGTTTTCTATTTTGTGGTCACACTCACTCTCTATTACAACAACAAGCCCATGATCATGAACGAGCTTGTGAGTTTCGCCACCGAATACGGACAGATCCAGAGAAAACTCTTAAAGGAACTGGATATCCCCTACGCGCTTCTCGATGAAGACGGCAAAGTCATGTGGACCAACTATGCTTTCGAGACCGTAACCGAGATCGAAGGCAAGTTCAATAAATCCATCACCTCTTTATTCCCTGTTATCACAGGTGACAAACTCCCCAAGGATGAGGAAACTCCCGAAGCGGAATTTGACATCGAGCATCTCGGCAAGGATTACACCATCAAACTCAAAAGAATCCCCCTCAAGGAAATGGCTGAAAACAGCTCACTTATCGAGGCCGAGGGGTACAACGGTTATCTGATTGCTATGTTCATGTTCGATAAGACCGCATTAAACATAGCCCTCCAGGAACTGGATGACCAGTCACTCTGCGTCGGCATGATCTACCTTGATAATTTCGACGAGGCAATGGAAAGTGTCGAGGAAGTCAAGCAGAGCCTCCTTGCGGCACTTATAGACCGTAAGGTCAACAAGTACATCTCAAGCGTCGACGGCATCTGCCGTAAGATGGAGAAGGATAAATACCTCGTCATCCTTAGGAAGAAAGCCATAACCGAGATGCAGGACAAGCATTTCGAACTCCTCAGTGATATCAAGACCGTTAAGATCGGTGAGAACAGTATGTCCGTGACCACCAGTATCGGACTCGGAACCGATGGTCTCACATATGCCCAGAACTATGAATACGCACGTAACGCCATCGACCTTGCACTTGGCCGAGGCGGCGATCAGGCGGTCATTAAGACCAAGGATCAGGTTACTTATTACGGCGGAAAGTCACAAACAGTTGAAAAGAGTACAAGAGTCAAGGCGAGAGTAAAGGCACAGGCCCTCAGAGAGATCATCACAGCCAAAGAAAACGTACTCATCATGGGACACAGAAATCCCGATGCCGATGCTTTCGGTGCTGCAGTAGGTATCTACTGTATCTCCAAAGTCCTCGGAAAGAATGCTTATATCGTAATGGATAATCCAAACGGCGATATACAGCCCATTGTCGATACATTCGTAAGCGGAAGCGAAGAATACGCGGACGTACTCATCACTTCCCAGCAGGCAATAGATTTCGCATCTACCGGTTCCGTACTCGTAGTCGTAGACGTTAACAAGCCTTCGATCACCGAGTGCCCCGACCTGATCAAGTATTGCAAGACCATCGTTGTACTCGATCACCACAGAGCAGGAAACGAAGTGATTGAAAATGCTACCCTCTCCTACATCGAGCCTTACGCATCCAGCGCATGTGAGATGATCTCCGAGATCCTCCAGTATGCTGCGGATAACGTTAAGATCAGACCCGAGGAAGCAGACTGCATGTACTCCGGAATCATGGTCGACTCTAACAACTTCCAGAGCAAAGCAGGTGTAAGAACATTTGAAGCAGCCGCATTCCTCAGAAGATGCGGTGCAGACGTAACAAGAGTCCGCAAGATGTTCAGAGCGGACGCATCAGAATATAAAGCTAAGGCAGATGCCGTATCACAGGCAGAGATCTACCGCGGAGCATATGCGATAAGCATCTGTACCGCAGATGATTGTCCCAGCCCTACCGTCATCGGTGCACAGGCAGCCAACGAGCTTCTCAACATCAGAGGCATAAAGGCAAGCTTCGTTCTCACGGAGTTCGGAAGCAAGATCCATATCAGTGCAAGATCCATAGACGAAGTCAACGTTCAGCTCATAATGGAACGTATGGGCGGAGGCGGACACCTCTCCGTTGCGGCATGTCAGCTTGAAGGAACACAGATAGAAGAAGCTATCGGTGAACTGAAAAATACAATAGATTCTATGATGGAAAGCGGTGAGATCTGATGAAGATTATTTTACTCAAAGATGAAAAGAAATTAGGCAAGAAGGGCGATATCATCGAAGCAAGCGACGGATACGCAAGAAACTA
>JAEEXJ010000128.1 GCA_016291475.1 Lachnospiraceae bacterium
ATTGGATACTTCTTAGCGGCCGTTTTAAACAGTACTTTTATAACAGTTAAGATCTTATGCATTTGCGATCACCCCGCTTTCTCCGCCATCAGGGTTTTCGCGGTAATACTGCGCCTGGGTGTTGAACATACCGGCATATTTTCCGCTTGCTGCCATCAACTCATCATGACTTCCATATTCGACAAGATGACCGTCTTCAAACATTGCGATACAGTCACAGAATCTGGTGGATGCAAGTCTGTGAGAAATATAAACCGCGGACTTATCACCTATCATTTCATCAAAGCTCTCATATAATGCCTGCTCAGCGATCGCATCCAGTGCAGATGTGGGCTCATCAAGGACTATGATCTTGGCATCCTTATAGAGTGCCTTCGCCAGTGCAAGCTTTTGTTTCTCACCTCCGGACAGATCCACCCCGTCATCTTCAACGAACTTGGTAAGGGGAGTCTCGATACCTTTTGTCAGAGAAGCGATGCGTTCTTCAAGTCCTGCCTCACATGCACACCTGCGTGCTTTCTCGATGTCCAGATCACCTGCTCTTTGCATCGATATATTTTCAGACATCAAAAAGGCAAATATCTCTACGCTCTGGAAAACCGGTGCAAAAAGCTTATAGTATTCCGAACGTTTGAATTTCCTGATATCCGTACCGTTTAAAGTGATATAACCTTCCGTCGGATCGTAAAGCCTCAGAAGTAGCTTTATCATCGTAGTTTTACCGGCTCCGTTCAATCCCACCACGGCAAGCCTCTCACCGGGCCTGATCTTAAGATTCAAATGCGAAAGTGCTTCTTTATCCGATTTCAGATATTTATAGCTTACATTAACAAATTCGAATTCATAGGAATCCGTTTCGGGGATGGGAACAGTGTCCTCCTCTTCTTCGGTTTCATAATCTATGAAAGAACGAAAATCGTCAGTTTGAAGACTTGCTCTTTTATAATCTCCAAACCTTTGCAGGAAATTTGTGAGGGATCCCGAAAAAGCAAATGAAAAAGACAAAAACATCGTAAAGTCACCTGCGGACATATCCTTGCCCACAACAGCCATAAAGAGCATGGCGAACACAAATATCTTTATTACGGTTCCGGCTACGCATGAAACAAAGTTATAACGCAGCCAAAGACTGTGATGAAGATCATTCTTATCAATGAAAAATTTATTTACGTTTTCGAATTTCCCGATCAGATAATCGCTGAGCTTAAAAAGTCTTATATCCTTGGCAAAATCGCAGTCCTGAGTGATCCTTTCCATGTAATGACGACTTCTCCATGAGCCGGAAAGTTTATCCCAGACCTGCTCTTTATCGATTCTGATCAGGCGCCTGTAATAGATATACTGGATCACGGTAAGTATTATCAATGCTATGATGAGTCTCGGATCCAGAACAGTAACGGCTACAAATGTAACGATAACGGTAAGAGCGTTCTCGCCAAGCTGTACCATAAGTCTCATCATGCCTTCGGTACCATTATCATTGTCATTGACAGCCTGGCTGGCACGTTCGGCCACATCAAGTACATCGGGCCTTTCCAGTAACTCATACTTAAGATCAAGTACTTTCGAGATACGTTCCGTTATCAGATTCATACGCACGAAAATAAACCTGTACCACGCCTTGGAATTGTAGATTGAAATAAATAATCTCAGAAAAGCCGCAATAACAAAGGTGACCAGGACGAGCTTTATCAGATCGCTCTCACCGGATACGCCATTATCTGCCTGTATGATATCAATTACGTATTTTCCGAAAACTCCCCAGAAATAAGGGAAGACCGATCTGGCCATAAGGCCAAACACCATCAGAAATAAAACAGAAGGCTGATACTCAGCCATTTTACGAATGATATAGCATGTATTGCTCCACATGCCATATTCCTTGTGCAAAGGATTATCTTTGCTCTCCTTATAGTCGGACATTTCTTTTGTACTCCCTAATACAATCCCTCGCAATATTCATCATATCATGAAGAGGAATCGTTTGGAAGAAAACACGCGAAATATTATAGGAATACCGTAAAAAAATCGGGGTGTGATCATAACACCCCGATCGTTTCGAAAGCTAATTTAATGATTTCAATCTTTGTTTGTCTTCGTACATCTCTTTGTCGGCCCGCTCAAAAATATCGGATACGAAGCGGTCGGTCTCGGGATTATATTCAGACATTCCGGCAGCCAATACAACTCTGTCTCCCGCATTGTTATTCTCCATAACTACACCCTTCAATTTAGCCATAAGTTCCTGCCTTGATGAATAATCACTTCCTCTGAGGAAAACCAAAAACTCATCGCCGCCCACTCTGAATACGGGACTGTGAACGAAAATATCGCATAACAGCCGTGCGGATGACTTTATATATTCATCTCCGGCAGCATGCCCTAATGTATCATTTATCTTCTTCAGATTATTGGCATCGCAGACTACCAGTGCAAATTCCAAATAGTCTATGCCATTGTCGATATTTCCCTGTACCGATTCTTCCAGTTCCTTGTATGCGGTCTTGTTCTTGATGCCGGTCAGTTCATCACGCCTTGCCAGTTCTTTCTCTGTTCTCAGAGCACTAAGCTGCTGCTTCTCTCTCTGAATCTCGGCGTCTATATCCTCCACACCGATGATGATATGCTCTCCGTCGCTGGCCTTCCGTGCTGTCATCCTTGTATATCGAGGCTTTCCGTCGGCCATAAGACGGTAATCAATACTGTGATCTTTATGAATCTCAAGTGAAGAGATCATATTGTCCTTATTCATATATTCCGACACAATATCAATATCAAGCTCATAAATAACATTCGGAATATTCGACAAAGCATCACCAAAGAAATCCTCTCCCGATTTACCGATCTGCAACTGACCGTAGATATTATTGGCAACATAGCCGATGTATGAAGAATTCGTCATATCTACGTAATAGATCACATCGTAATTGGATGCCAGACTCTCAGCTATCTGGCCGAAGGTGATAGTCTTCTTTTGATTTTCTTTCTGGGCTTTTTCCGCATTAAGTTCATCTTCTATATCTTTTTCATAGAAGATAAGATACTGACTGCCATGATCACGCATTACGGTGAAAAGAAAGAATCTCGGCTCATCATTAACGATAACCCTGTATTTGAAAGAAAACGAACGCTTTCCATCAATATTTTTCAGCATGGTTTCTTTATCGTAGAAGCTCTTTGCGTATTCCCGGTCCTCGGGAAAAACGCAGTCATCAATGCTCTCCATGGCTTCCTTAAAGAAATCCTTTCCCAATGCCTTGGCATTTATGGACTGATATTTCTGGCTTTTGGAAAATAACAGGTATTCTCCTGAATCTATTTCGATATAAAATATGGCCTCATAGTCTTCCGCCATAACGGATGCGATATGATCATGTATCTCATTCTGTTTCTTCTCACCGGACTGGACATTAGAATGAACCAGGCAAATACCGAACATAAGTCCCATTGCATAGGACGGGATAAATCCATTAAGGATCTGGAATATAAGAAACACCCCAAGAACAATACTTGTAACCGCAACAGCCTGATATCTGATCCTCTGGCCCCCGGTACTCTTATGAGCTACATACAGCATATAAACCGATATTACGGCATAGAATGCAATCTGAAGGAGAAAAGAAACATTTCTGCCTGTTTCTCCGATATATTCATGAGCTTCATTATATGAAAACATGAAATGGAAGAACCTGTTGAGTATCAGGCATATTACTCCCAGCCCGAACATGGTCCATACCCCATAGAGAAGTATCGCGGTCCGCAGACCGCCTTTATTAAGATAAGCCGCTATATACCGTGTCCAAGTCAGCATGGTCAATAGCATAAAAAAGAAATAAAAGACAGTAAGTGAGTAAATAATGGGGAAAAGAGCAGAGATTTCTTTGTGCTCATACAAAAGCCCCCAGGTCATATCCACTATAAAATAGAGAGTTGCAGCCAGAATAAAGTGGTTATAACGAACGGGTATCCGCCTCTTTACATCCTGATTCTTTTCGGAAAATCCGTACTCCCTGAGTGATTCCCAATTTATGATCAGATTTATTATAAGCACAGATGCAGGAACCAATGAGTATATCATTCGAGTTAATCCCCCTACACGTATTCTCTGTAAGAAATACACGTCCTCGCATTTTTATAGTAGTCATTATACTACATATGGTTTCCCTCGGCATAAAAAAATTAGAAGCCCCGCAACATACTCGCATGTGCGGAGCTTCATAAATAACAACTCTTTAATAACTACCTCTCAGCCGAATTCCGAGGCAAATCTTACGGGATCCATATTATAAAGCTCTTCTCCGAGAGCATCGCTTATCTCAATAAGCATTCGTTCGTATGTACACTGGAGAGGTGAAATCTCATTCTCATTACCGGTGTTCATCCTGTTGGCACATCCGCAGGAATTGGTACACCTTTTGACGAGATCACAGCCCACGCAGGTTGCCGGTGTTGCAGATCTTTTTGCAATTTCAATTACTTTATCTTCATTGATACCGTCAAATACATTTCCAAGCAGATAATCGGGATCTCCGATAAATGACGTACAGGGATATAACTCTCCGGCAGGTGTTACGGGCGTCTGTCTTACTCCCAAGTGGCACTTTTCTGCGGGATTCTTATCCCTGATGCATTCCCCAATCTTGGAATATACGGGACCAACGAATATCTTGTCGCCCTTAATGAATAATTCTTTGATATATTCGCAGGTCTTTTCCAGCTGCTCTCTTAACAGTTCAAGATCTTCATCCTTCCAGGTGACCTTTTTGCCGTAAGCAATGACCATGGAAATATGCTTAAATCCAAGCTCATGAAGATATCTTACGGACTCCGCATAATAGGGAACTGCCTGAGGAGCGATGGTCGCAAGTGCGGTCGCATTAGGCATGTATTTAAGAAGCAGCTTAGCCTTCTCTTCCACAACGGATAAAGTCGGCCTGCCACCCACAAATACCCTGCATACATCCTGCGCCGTTCCGTCAAAAGAAAGACCTATTCCCATTTTCGCCTTTACTGCACGCTCAAGGAATTCCTCATCAAGAAGCGACCCGTTGGTAGTCATCTTACAGTCAAATCTCATACCGGTCTGAAGCGATTTTTTTTCACAGTAATCCAGAGCCTTATAGATAAGGTCTTTTTTCAACAGCGGTTCTCCGCCGAAAAAACATAATCCCGCTCTCAGCCCTTTTGAGAAAGCAAGGTCACATACCTTGTAAAGCACTTCTTCGGACATATCTTTAGGACATTTCTCGCGAAGACAATAGGCACAGTCCATATTGCAGTTTTCGGTAAGATGTAATGTAAGATTCATATTTTGACTCTACCCGGTCCCTTTCAGCTTAATCAGGGCTCTTCTATAGGAGCACCGCCCTCAAGAACAAGATCGGGCTCATAATATGCACTGGCATCCTGGTCTTCGGATTCATCGGTATCTGTGACATCGTCCTCATCTTCGTTATCATCAACCAAATACTCGGGCACATCCCCGGCAAGCTCAACTACATCGTCAGGCTCAGTATACATAACAAGTCCGCCATCATAATCGATCACATTATTATTAGGCGCTGCTACGGATACATCTCCCGAAAGCTCAACTTCCCTTTCACTCGGACTCATATTAAGAACCGTTGCTCCTTCAAGATCGGGGCCTGCTCCGCATCCGCTTACCGTTACCGCAACCATAGCTGTAGCAACTGCTACCGCATAATTGGGTTTCTTATATCCTTCTGCTTTTATAATCATCATAATATCTTCCTCCCGGTATGCCAAATCCGTCTCAAGGTTCATAAACTTCAACAGATCCCGAAAGCATAAGATCGTCGTCTATAGGCTCACAATATACTTCGGATTCCCCGTCCTCGATTTCTCCGGTCTCTTCAGTGACATCTTCGTCGCCGGAGTCATCTATATCGACTTCTTCATCCACATAAGGAGTAACATAACCGTCAAGCTCGATTACATCATTCACAGGTTCTGCAACCTCACCCGCTATCACCACCTGCTGCTCTTCGGGAGGAATAGCAAGCGTTGCTTCACCTTCAAGCCGGGGGCCGGGACCTCCGCATCCCCCTACGGTAATTATGGTCATAGCCGCTGCAACCGCTACCGCATAATTGGGTTTCTTATATCCTTCTGCTTTTGTAATCTTCATAATTTTTCCCTCCTTTTGGGTCTCTTACCCTAATTGACGGCATAAATTCATCAAAGGTCACATTTTTTTCAATTTTATCATATTTTTTCGCACAAAAAACAACCGCTGCAGCATTACCTGCAACGGTTGTCGGTATACATAGGACTTTTTCGCCGTGCGCCTAGTATCGCACGTTTCTAACGGGTTAAAGTCTGAAATCCACCCGGTAGCAGGAAGGATATAGCGGATCTGAATCAATCATTATGTATGTCCAAAAGCGTGTTTATGTATAATGCAGGACGCACACCAATGTCATCCCAGTCTACTACTCTTTCGTAGCTGCGCCCTTGACTATGATCGCTCGTGAAAACGCAAGCCATGTCATAAGTGTCGGCCGTAGGGATCATTAGGGATCGAAGCCACCAATCTGCACTGTATTGTTCTCCGGACAACCAGTAATCATCATTTATTACAGCGTTTGTAGATACACCTCTGCTTTCCGCATACTTAGTCGGAGGTGCTATGAGTGGTGCCAGATAATCTCCAGGATAGGTATCCGCCCACCATATATCCCAGAGATAGTTATATTTTATATCCCCTACACTAGGTGCGAAGACCTTATCGCTTACTTTTGTGCCATTATATCTACCTGTATCAACTGTGTTGATACTTGCTTTCTCCTCATCGTTAAAAGCCGCATTATAAAAATCATTATTCATCCAGCTTCTAAGGCTGCAAGTCGCCCATGATACTTCCATACG
>JAEEXJ010000129.1 GCA_016291475.1 Lachnospiraceae bacterium
ACCGTACCCGGACGCGGCGGTATAATCGAATTTCCCATGTGTATACGGGATGTCGGGTTTATAATACTTATCGTAAAGCGCCTGTATCTTTTCATACAGCGGCTCGTTTTGCGACCTGTATTCGGAAGCGGTCAGCATCATCGCGAGAGTCCCTCCCGGTTTCAGAAGATCAAAGCATTTGGTAAACGCGGTCTCTTGCGGGATCCACTGGATCGTGGCTGCCGAATAGATCATATCGAATTTCATGTCCCCGAAATCATGCGTGATAAAGTCATCGTTTACTATGCTGAAATTGGGAAGCTTTCCGTATTTTTCCAGCATTATGCGGTACAGATGCTCACCGAGTTCGATCGCATGATAATCGCAGCCGGTCGCGATAACCGGTTCCGATGCCTGTCCCGTTCCGGGGCCGATCTCCAGCACGCTCTTTCCGGGTCCGATCTGCGTCCGGTCATTCAGAAAAGCAAAGAGCTCGCCGCTGTATCTGGGACGGTACTTATCGAACTGCTCCGGGATCGTATCGAAGACTCTGCGAAACTCATCCTGTTCGAGTTCCCGTATGTCATCCTCCGTAAGCTGGCGCAGCTGTCTGTTTTGGGCGCGATAAATATTCCCGACGACGTCGATCTTTCCGCCCTTGATAAAGAACGCGCTCATGTCCTCCATCGCATAAACCGTGCGGGTTTCGGACATCTTAAGTGTCTGTTCGTATCGCCACGCGTCATCCGGATCATGATGACAGGTCACGGTAATATCCGTAAAACCGAGCCCCGGGAAAGGCTCCATCGATTCAAAGAAATCAACTGTGTTCCGTGCCATGTTCATGGCCCCGGCGCTCACACCGAAGATTGCGGCGTGACAGTCGGTCAGTGCCTCATAGCAACCCTTCTCCCTGATCAGGTCCAGCTGTTCCTCGCAGGCACCGCCGCCCATCAGAAATATGCAGTCGGCGCTCTCAACAAGCTTCCTTGCCTCGGAAAGTTCGGTGCGCTTATCGATCACGCAATGCCGCTCAAACGCCAGTCCCTGTTCCGCGAACATTTCATGCATGCCGTCGCAGTCATCATCGTTTTGCTCATATTCAAGCGGACATGCGCTGATAAAAACGATGCTCTTACGCACCGTCAGCTCTTCGCGCAGCCGTTTTGTGATCTTTTCCGAAAAATGATGATCCGGAAAGCCGCTGAATACAGCCAGTAGTTCTTTTCTCATTTTCTAAATCTCCGTGTCTTATATCCCTTCCATAGGTCTGTACCACAACTGAACCTCAACATATGCAAACTTACCAAGTGACGCTTTAAGAAATGCTTCTACCGAATTCCCGTAGTCAGCGATCCTCTGCATCAGCATTCCTTTGGTAAGTACCTGCGGTTCTACCCCGTTTGTGATCTGCGCACAACTGTCGCCGATCGTGAAACTGATCTGCTCCTCGGGAATGTCGGCAAGATCAAGAACGAGCTTTTCACCTTCGCTAAACCAACTGCGCAGATATTCACATTCATTCAATGTAAACGAATACGGATGCAGGAGTTCGGGCTTTCCTCCCAAGCAGATAAATGCTTCCCGAACATACTCATCTGCTTTCTTACGATTCGGATAGTAATTCTCAAAATCGGCAAACCGTCCGAAACTTGCAGTATCCGGATGCATGGCTGCAAGTTCTGCTGCCACCCTGAATGCTTCCTTCTCCGGCAGCTCCATTATGTTTTTCCATGGATCAGTTCCCGGATAATAGTAATGAATAAGATAGATTCTCATAACCCCACCAAAACTCCACTGTAAAACTGCTCCTGAAAGGCGATCTGAGCATATATTTCGTTTTTACCCGGTATCTTAATGTTGCTCCGTATATTGCCTTCCTCATCGCAGGGAACTACGATCCATTTCGTTTCATTATCATCGTACCTGTGATAAACAGCAATTACTTTTCCGGTAAAATCCTTAACCGCAGAGGTTTCACCCAAAAGATATACATCCTGTTCTGCTCCGTCACCGCCTATAATGCCTTCGACATACCCATAGTTGACTGGATAATAAAGATCTTTGTGACGCGGGTGGTAACTTCCCATAGGACGGTCTATTTTTCCTTTTACGATCTGACCTATAATATCCTGATATTCGTTCTGCGGTACAGGCTTTAATTCAAATCCATAAAGATCTCCCATGTTGAGACAGCAATCACCACGTTCATACATATCTTTTATTTCTTCAAAAGTAAGCCACTTTGTTTGTATGACCTCATTCGTAGTTGCTTTGTTCAGGTCAGGCTCCATAGTAGTTTCAAAATAGAACGAATCACGTATCCAGTTATTGCGTCGTCCGTCTATGGTCAGAGCTATTTTAGTTGCAAGTATTTTCGCATCTTCAGCTTTCAGCTCAATTCCGACTTCCTCATACACTTCCCGCAATGCTGCATCAATGCTTGTATCACCGGATATTGAATGCCCCGCAACGGTTTCCCACTTCAGCGGATCCGTGTCTTTGTCAGCAGATCTCTGTGATATCAGATATTTACCTGTAATCGGATTCTTTATCCAGACCATAACCCAGAGATGGAATTCATCATCGGCCAGATTACTTTGCTCTCCACGATAACATGTCTTTCCGGTCTTTTTCCTGTCTATTGTATATATATCCCACAACTCAGGCATTAGTTGATCACCTCCCCTGCATACTCATGTATTTCTTTTTCATCGCCCTTGCGAACAGGTCTGAGAATACTAATTACCTTTGAAACTGTTTGCCGAAATTCTTCAGATAATACTCGTACTCTTCCTTCTTCGCAAAGATAAAGGCGTAATGAGCGTTCTTTTTTTCTCTGCGGAGCATGGACAAATAATCCGGACGGCACATTACATGGAATCTGCTGTCTTCAAATAAAATGCTAAGCGGTACTTCATTGAATCCTGTATTATCAGAGTCGTAAATAGTTTCTTTATCTTCATCTATAAGACGAAGCGGCATCCTTACAAGTTCGGACAAAAAGTACTTCTCACCATCCGGTATATCCACACCCATGGATTCCAAATAAATGCGCACCCATTCTTCGCTCATACCTGCATTTGAATACTGACCTGCAGAATGAATGGAGGGAGAGTATTCCGGAAGAGATACTTTCTTTCCGTACACGATCTTTTTAATTGTTTCGGGTGAAAGAAAGAATTCCTCTGCAATCTCCATAATCGAAGAACCTGCCGAATATCTGCTCAAGATCGCAGAGTTTCGTTTATTCAGTTTTTCACGATATCCGGACGCTTCTCCCCAGCCTTCACGCTTTGTACGCTTAGGTATATAAATTGCTTTTCCTTCCGCGTATTTCTGTACTTCTTTAAGAAGGCTTTCGGGGAGAATGTCCTTGGCATTTTCATATTGCATACAATTAAGCCAGTTTGTTCATTCGATCTTCTAGTTCATTTATGGATCCGGTAATGGATTCGCATGACTCCAGATCATCGATGGAAGCATGCCACATCAAAGTGTGAATTCCCTTAAAATATGCCATACACAGAAAACGCTCTTTGAAATTCTTTATCTCGATGTTTTTCTTCTTGGCGTATTCATAGAGTTTCTCGGGAACAAGCAGATAAGGCTTGTTAAGATCTAGTATCGCAAAATCCATCAGGAAATCCATGATTCCGGCACGCCCCCAGTCAGCGCAATATGTCTTTCCGTTATCGTCTACAATCATATTGCAAAAGAAGGTGTTGTTGTTTGCCAGGAATCTCTGTTCTTCGCAATACTTTGCATACTGCATAACCTTTGCATAGATCTTATCGAAATATTCTTTCTTAAGGAAAGTTGTTTCAAACATCTGAGTCCAGTTATGCCAGTAGCCTTCCTGATTCTCATCGAAGGTTGCTTCTACGAATTCTTTAAAAGACTTATAAGGAGCTTCGTTCTTTTCATCGAATTCTCCGTATCCGGAAAGTCCGCTGATATCGGTAGCAGCTATATCGAAGATCATCTCAAAGAAGTTCTCGTAATTCTTCTCAAACTCTTCAACCGATAATTCATTGGCATTTCTGCCCTTAGGGCTGAGCTCGATCTTGTCACCGGTCAGGTTTCTGATAAATATATCTCTGTTCATATGTTATCCTTTCATATCTTCGGTTTATTGTTTCTGTAGGCGCCTTACAATATTATTGATAACATAATCCCTGAAAGGTACAAATAGGTAAATCATTTATAATCAAAGAATACCTAACAGCACCGGGAAGTCTTTCAAAGAAGTCCGAATGCCATGTCATACATTTCTCTTGAATCAACGGTATTCCTTATGTAAGTGGGATTATCCGGTTCATACCGGACATATTTTTCAACCTCTTCAATAAGCGCGAGGTAGCAAACCGCAAGGGCATATCTGATTTCTGTTTCCTCAGTCAGGAAAATTTTCTCCGCGGCTATCTCGTTATAAATATCAAGTTCCTTCTGTTTTTCCGAAAGAGGCGCTTTTTGTCCGGGGCCTAGTGTTATAAAATCTGCAACCGGATCACCCCAGAAGCCACGTTCGGGATCTATCCAGCAAATATTTCCTGTCTCCCTGTTATAGAGAACATTGCTGTCCCAAAGATCAAAATTCACCATTCTGCAAGGCACTGTCTCAAGCAGATTTTTATGCTTATCAATAAGCTGTAAAAAGTGCTCTCCGTCAGGCGTGTCTTGGCCAAGTTTTTTACAGTCATCAACCAGCCTGCTCGCCATATTTTTCAAAGCCTCATACCATGAAGACTTTAGCCCTGTCTGGATATAACCGTAACCGTTGTTTGTAATCCCGTGTATTTTAGTAAGCATGCAGATTTTCTGCCTCTGAACCGATTCGTATTCCTCAGCAGTTAAGCCTGCCTCCCAAAGCGGAGCTCCCGGCATCAGTTCCATAATAAAGCAGTTGCTTTTTATTATTTCTTTGGAAAAATCGGAAGCATAAACTTTAGGACAGAGAATATCTGTCTTTTCATGCATCTGCGAATACCAGAAAACTTCAGATTCCATCATATTTTTTTCATAACTCAAAACCTTTGAGCCTTCCGGTGGTGCTATCTTTAATGCATAGGAAATGCCGTTATCGCATGAAACTTTATATGCTGCATTAAATTCCCCACAACCAAGTGAAGATACATCAATCACATTCCCCAATTTGTGATAAGAAAACAATTCTCTGATTTCCGCTTCCGATGCCTCATATTTTGTCTTGCTTATAACTATCATCGCTTCCTCCAAGTTACACCTCACCATATGCCGGTAAGAATCATAATTCCCGGAATCCAGGCTGTTATCACGCCTTCAATCACCTGCAGGATAGGAACAAATTTCCCAAGATCTTTTTTCAAAATATCTGTAAAAAACGCTGTACCCCAGAGGATAGCCCACATCCACCAGATTGCCGCCCACCGCCGGTCAGGGCTGATCCCAAGAGCATTGCTTCCAGTGATTCCCTCAATAGCTCCAAAAACCACTGCATTTATTGCAACAAAGGTCGAAAAGATGGCAAACGGCCTGGTATCCAGAGAAAAAATGTTATTCAGCGCCACGAACAAATAGGTGAAGCCGAACAAAAGACCGGTACCGGCTGCATAATAATCTCCCCTGACAAGGCTCACAAAATTGATAAATACAGATAATCCGCCAACGAACAGATTCATTATTGCGGCTGATTTTCCATCGATCTTAAAAAGAGTACAAAGACCGTTGTTTATCAGCACGATTCCCACAAATAAAAGACATACACCTAACATTTCTCATCTCCTCAAATGAAAATCATCAGAAGCATTCTTCTGAAATCTGTCTGTGCTTTATTCTAAACCCGTGAAAGCGAAACAACCGTCTCAACATGACTGGAATGAGGGAACATATCAACAGGTGTTGCTTTCATAAGTTCGTATCCTCCTTCGCGGAAGATCTTGATATCACGGGCAAGAGTTGCGGGATCGCAGCTTACGTATACCACTCTCTTCGGTGAAAGAGTAAGTATCGCATCGATACAGCTTCTTGCACATCCTTTTCTGGGGGGATCCACTACAACAACATCGGGAGTTTTTCTGTTTCCCTCCCCCGGAAGCATTGTCTGTATAACATCTTCAGCGGCACCGGTTATAAACTCGGAATTTCCGATAGCGTTTATCCTGGCATTTTCTTTAGCATCTATAATCGCCCTGTCTACAATCTCGACTCCGGTAACATGTCCTGCCTTTTTAGATAGCATAAGAGAGATGGTTCCGATTCCGCAGTAAAGATCAAGTACTTCCTCTTCACCTGACAGGCTAGCATAGTCTCTTGCAAGACCGTATAGTTTTTCCGTCTGAACAGGGTTAACCTGATAGAAAGAAAGAGGTGAAATTTTAAATGTAATTCCGACAAGTGTGTCGGTTATATAACCATCACCGAAAATCGTTCTGTATGAATCACCGAGAATGACATTGTCTCTTCTTGTATTGGGACATATCGTGATTGACTTCAGATCATCCGGCATAATCTCAGTAAGCATCTTAATAAGTCCTGCTTCATCCGGAATCTTACTTCCGTTGATCACAAGATTGACCTGACATTCCCCCGATGTAAATCCGTGTCTGATAAGTACATGTCTTACCAGACCTTTTCCGGTCTCTTCGTCATATGCTTTGACATGGTTCTTATTCATCCAGTTAAGAACCGCATCAAGAAGCTTTGAATTTATCTCCGGCTCTATCAGACAATCATCCGTCTCTATAACAGAGTGAGTATGTCCTGCGAAAAAACCTGCGTGAGGTTTTCCGTCTTTACCCATTCGCACAGGGTACTGAGCCTTGTTACGATATCTGTAAGGATCATCCATACCGACTATTGGAAGAAGCTTTTGTTCTACCTCTTCTGCGGATATTCCTCCGATCCTTATCAGGT
>JAEEXJ010000130.1 GCA_016291475.1 Lachnospiraceae bacterium
TCCCAGTACTGCAGTATTGGAATTGACGGCCGATGCCAAGGATTCCTCGGCATTTTCCCTCATAATATTCCTCATGCTTCTTGCGGATATAACACACTGTGACAAAATACCTATTGCTGCTGTGATCAGCAAAAATATTGTGATTCTAACGTACAGCTTCTTGATCTTCACGTGTAGCCCTCCTTCCGGCAAGATATGTAATTAGTACTATTATAACACATATTATAAAAAGAGCCAGTGGGGACGGTTCTTTCTGACTCGTCCAAATCTTGACAATTTCTTGACCCTCTCCTGCCCGTTTTCTTGACCCCCCTGCCGTATCATCATCTCATCAGCAAAACAAATACGAAAAGGCAGGACAATATGGAATACATTTTCAAAAGCAACTCACTTTGCAAAAAATACGGAAGTTTCAACGCTCTAACGGATCTGAACATGCACATCGAAAAGGGTTCGATCTACGGATTTGTAGGAAAGAACGGAGCAGGCAAGACCACCCTTATCCGAACACTCTGCGGTCTTCAGCATCCCACCTCCGGTTCCTTCGAGCTTCTGGGCATTGCAAATGAAGATAAAAAGATAACAAAAGCACGCCGCAGGATCGGAGCCGTTGTAGAAAGCCCCGCCATATGCAAGGACATGAGTGCAAAAGACAACCTCATCCAGCAGTATCTTCTCCTGGGACTTCCCGATTTTAAAGGAATCGACGAACTCCTTGAGCTGGTAGGTCTGGCAGACACGGGCCGCAAGAGAGCCGGTAAGTTTTCACTGGGAATGAGACAAAGGCTGGGAATCGCCATCGCCCTTTGCGGAAATCCCGATTTCATAATCCTGGATGAGCCCACAAACGGCCTTGACCCTCAGGGAATCATTGAGATCAGAGAACTGATCCTTAAGCTCAATAAAGAAAGAGGAATCACCTTCCTGATCTCAAGCCACATCCTTGATGAGCTTTCAAGACTTGCAACCCACTACGGCTTCATCGACAAGGGTCACATCGTCAGAGAAATGAGTGCCGAAGAATTAAGACAGGAATGTCGTAAATCCGTAAGAATGAAGGTAAGCGACACCAAGATCCTTGCAAAGATCATGGATTCCGAGAACATCGAATACAAGGTTATCGATGACTCAATCGCGGATATCTACACCGAGATAAGTTTCTCGGATATCGCCAAGAGATTTGCGGACGAGAACTGTACTATTTTCACCATGGAAGAACGTGACGAAAGCCTTGAAGCGTTCTATCTCTCACTCCTCGGAGGAGGCCAAAATGATTAATCTGCTTTACTCGGACCTTCACAGGGTTCTCAAAGGAAAGGTGTTCAGCCTGGGACTTGCGCTGATCTTCGGATACACCTTCGTCGTTTCCCTGGTCCTTAAACTGATCCTTATGACAATAGATGCGAACCTTACATCGGACGATGTGCTTACATCATTCACCACCTCCGCTCCGTTTTTCATCGCAGCTTCGATCCTCTTTCTTTTCATCGGAGATTTTAATGACGGAACCATCAGAAACAAGATCATGTGCGGAGCACCCAAAAGAAGCGTCGCAGCATCCGCAATAGCACTTGGAGGAATGATCTCCGCGGTCTTCGTTATCTTCTCACAGATATCGGGGATTGCCATCGCTAAGATCCTCACAGACGGATTCGAAGCAATGACGGCTGCAGACATCGCGGATTTCTGCCTGAGAAACCTCATCGCAGCTGCAGCGGCAGGATGCTTTATGACAATGATCCTTATGATCCTCGGCGGAACCAAGATTGCGTACGTTGCCGGCCTTGTAGTCACATTCTTATTCCGTGTGGCTACAGCCCAGGTTGCCGATAAGCTCTATCCCGAAACAGGATACACACTTCTTACCGGAACCAAATTACGGATCTATACACTTTACGACAGGTATTGTCCTTATTCTTTTTTCACCGGAGTCAATTATCACGACCTCGGTAAATGCCTGATCGGATGCATCATCTTAATTTTATTCTCATTTGCGGTCGGAATGATCGTCTATGAAAAGAGAGAATTCAAATAATCGGAGAAAAAAATGATCAACATATTTAAAGCAAATCTTCACAAACTCTTCAAGAACATATATTTCATCGCAGGCTGTATCATCGCCTTCGCTGTGACTTACGGCTTCACATCAAGAGCTCTTCAGTTCGGACCATTCCGCGGCCTTAATGCGGGCGAGATAATGTTCTTCGTCAGTGCGGCGATAGTTCTATTTTTCAGTGTATATGCACCCATTGCGGTTTGCAGCTCCTATTCGGAAGGTTACATCAGAAACAGGATCATCGCAGGTTATTCCCAGAAAGATGACTATCTGGCACATGTACTTGCACTTGAAGCGGGCGTAGTCGTAATGCATGTCTTCTACATTTTGGGCGGCATCATCGGAATCGTAAAAAGCGGCGAGCCTCTTTCGGTCATCCCCGTCCTTCCGATTATCTTGATGCTCATCGCAGTCTTCGGATACACAGCACTTGTCGCATCGATCGCTTACCGTTTCAAAAACATGATCGCAGGAGTGGTTGCAGGTATGCTTTTATTCAACATGGCTTACTCATTTGTAATGTTCGGAAACCTGATCCTTACGCTGACTTCCGATAAACCCTCTTTTAAAATCGCGGCATTTGTGTATAATATCAACGTCCTCGGTCAGTGGTTTGCAAACACACCCTTTATAGACGAAGGCGTCAACGGAGGTGCTCCCATGCAGCTCATTTCATCCGTCACAGTCCTTGCATTCTCACTCATTGTCGGATGCATCGGTCTCGAAAAAAGAGATCTGAAATAAATAGAATTACCGAAAGGCCTTTACATTAATGAAACTTTTTAAAAGAACACTTATCACAATCTCCCTGCTCATTGCAGGTTACATAGGAATAATGCTCCTGATAAACGCAGGCACGGTGCTTTCCTCATCAAGAAAGCTTCCGGAGATAGAAGAAGTAGCCACAACGCTTGATGACATGGTCATCCCAGAAGGTATAAGAGTCATCGGAATCGGCGAAGCGACTCACGGAAATGCCGAATTCCAGACCGCTAAGCTGGAGATGCTCAAAAAGCTTATCGCCGAAGGAAACTGCAGATGCATCGCATTTGAGATATCCGTAGGTGAAGGCGCAATGATCAATTCAGCGATCCACGGAAACGGTGAGCATCTTACGGAGCTTGTTGGAAGTCTCGATTATCCCCTTTATGATACCCAGCAGATTGTCGATCTTCTTGCATGGATGAGGGAATTTAACAGGGGAAGAAGTTATGACAATTCCGTCATTTTTTACGGAATAGATATGCAGGGTGCTTATACAAGTATCAAATACCTTACTCAGTTCTATGAAAAGCATCCCGAAGCATTTAAAGAGGGTGAAATTGAGAAGATAACCTTGCTTGCGGATCCCGAAGCAGATTACATGGCTGAAAGAGATTTCTTCGAAGCGCTGTATGAGCGTCTCGCCAAAAGTCCCAACACCGATTACATGATCGCAGCAATGTGTGCAAACACGGTTCTTCAGGGAATCGACAGACCGGATTTTGATACGGATCCCAATGCTTACGGAGAATACAGGGATCAGTGCATGGCTCTTAACGTTCAGGCAATCTCTGAGATTGAAGAACACCGTGGATATTCACAGGTTCTTGTAACCGCGCATAACGGTCACATCATGAAGGGCAGCGCGGAAAGCTACGGTGAAACCGCAATGGGCCAGAGGATCTCCGATCTTTTTGACGGTAAATATTTCTGCGTTGGAACCGAGTTCTACAACACTGTAGTTAACATCCACACCGCCGGAACCTACGATGAAGCATATGAAAGAAAGGATCACGAGTACTGTTCTCAGGATATTATGGCTTATCAGGCAAGATATTTCGATGAGGGCAGATACGCACTTGTTTTCAACGATGTAACAGAGGATCAGTCCAGAATTTACCGTATTATCCATGAAGACAATTTCACCGGAATAGCCGGCGAAGGTTACACCCTCTACATGGATCTCCACAAGACCTACCGTGTTAAAATGAAAGTCGCCGACAGATACGATGCGATGATATACTATTATCAGACCACACCTATCAGGTGTTTGCACTACTAATCAAGTGAGTCCTGCCGTTTGACTCACCTCTACGTTAATAAGCGGGTCCTGCCGTGGACTTGCATGTACATCCATGTACATGCGGTCAAGTCTTTCTGACATCCTGTCAGCTATATATAACCCGTCTCGCTTTTCGATGTCAGGCGTAGATGCAGACCAAAGATCGTGTTAACTCATGACGCGTGGTCATTCGCTACGCTCAGACCGAGCGGCCGCATCTTTTCGCAGACATCGAAGTCTCGACGGATTATATATTTGCGTCACCCGCTGTTTTAATATTTTATGTGAGTCAAACGAATTGGCTCACCTGGAGAATACTTATGAATTATCTTCTCATCATCAGCATATGTATAAACATTCTTCTGCTACTGAAGATAATACTTCTGCAAAAATCTGTCCGAGACCTTGGGGCAGATTTTTCCGATTATGCATCTCTGGACACCAACACCCTGATCGGAGTATCGAGCAGGGACAGATACATATGTGCTCTGGCATCTTCAATGAATGAAACGATTGCTTCGCTTCGTGATTCATACCACAAATACCGTCTGGGTGATGCTGAGATCAAGACTGCAATTACAAATATCGCCCATGACTTAAGAACTCCTCTTACCGCAATCTGCGGCTATCTGGAGCTATCCATGAAACAGGATATGAGTGATGATCTCAGGAAAAACCTCACCATCATCGACGAACGCGCCAAGTATATGAAGGGACTTACAGAGGAACTCTTTGAATACTCCGTGATCACCGGCGGTGAGATCACGGAAGAACTTGAGAAAGTCAATGTAAATCGCGTGCTTGAAGACTGTGTCATGAACTACTACCCTTCCCTCCTTGAAAGAGGCATCGAGCCTGTAGTTGATATTACTGAGACCAAGATTGAAAAACAGCTCTACCCTACATATGTGGAGAGAATATTCAATAACCTGATCAGCAATGCTTTGAAATATTCCGACGGAGATCTGGAGATATCACTCTCGGATAAAGGCGTCGTAAGAATAGCCAACTCCGCTGCATCTCTTTCCAATGTGGAAATCCAAAAACTCTTCGACAGATTCTTCACCGTAGAAAATGCAAGAAGCCATGCCGGCGGCCTCGGACTTTCCATAGTCAAAACCTTCGCTTCACGCATGAACTGCCCTGTTGAGGCTAAGTACGACAACGGGAAACTCATCATTGAAATTGCATTCTGAGTCAATAGGGACGGTTCTTTCTGACTCATTTTAAGTGATTATCCTAAAGTTTCTGACTAAAGAAAATGAGTCAGAAAGAACCGTCCCTATTGACTCAAAAATACACAATTCTATTATTTTCGGTATACATCGCAATTTTTCTTTTTTTCTCCACAATTATGACAGTTATGTCGTAGATTTTTCATCACTTTTCAACATTGTCATACACCTACCATCAAATGAGATAATATCCCCCGTTGAATCAATTAATCGCATGGAGGGGGAACTTTGCCGAGGACAGCCAGAAAAATCAGTCAAAGCGGATATATGCATGTTATCGCACGGGGGATAGGGAAACAATTACTATTTGAATCTCCGGCCGATTACAGAAAATATCTCATATTGTTAAGAAAATACTGTGAAGAAACCGGTGTGAAAATCTGCGCCTTTTGTCTAATGGAAAATCATGTTCATCTGATCACTATATCCGATAAAGACGCTCTTGTTCAGATGATGAAAAAGCTTGGAATCAGTTATGCCGGATACTATAACTATAAATACGAGCGAACAGGTCATCTTTTTCAGGACAGATTTTTAAGTGAACCTATTGAAAACGAGCAATATTTGTTGACAGTTTTCAGATACGTTTTACAAAATCCGCAAAAAGCCGGTATTTGCAGGGCTTCTGATTACACCTGGAGCAGTTATAGTTTGTACGAAAGCAGTCTCAGCTTTATGGAACTTAAGTTAATCAGGGAGTTAGTTGGGGATAAGATAAGTTATGAAAAATATATTGCCTCACAAAATATCGACGAATGCTTAGAATTCCATGACAGAATCGATAAAGATGCTAAAGCAATAGGTATTATTAATAATTCTCTCGGTCTAAAAAGCGGGACGGAACTGCAAAAAATGTCAAAAAAAGAAAGAGACAAAGCTCTTTCTTTTCTGATACAAAAAGGATTAAGTATACGACAAATCGAGAGGTTAACAGGAATTAACCGTAACATAGTGCAAAGAGTCAATAGGGACGGTTCTTCTTGACTCACTTCGATGAAGTGAGTCAGATAGAACCGTCCCCATTGACTCTACCACTGTCACATTACTGTGCCTTTACGATGTTGTCATAGAGAGGCTTGCACTGAGGATACAGTGACTTGTAAACCTGATACTTCTTCTCGTACTTGGCTACAAGCTCTGCATCCGGCTCTACGGTATCAACTACCTTGACAACCTTGGATGCGATCTCTTCTACGTTCTTGTACTCTCCTGCTGCTACGCAAGCGAGCATTGCGCCGCCGAGTGAAGGGCCTTCCTCAACCTCAAGGATGTCGATCTTAACGTTGAGAACGTTAGCCATGATCTTTCTCCAAAGAGGGCTCTTAGCTCCTCCGCCGCAGATCTTGGATCTCTCGGGATTAATGCCGATCGATCTTGCAGCTTCCATCATGTCACGGAATGCGAATGCAACACCTTCAAGAACTGCCTGAGTCATGTCTGCACGGGAGGTATCCATGGTCATACCGATGAAGGTTCCTCTTGCATCAGGATTGTTGTGAGGAGATCTCTCGCC
>JAEEXJ010000031.1 GCA_016291475.1 Lachnospiraceae bacterium
ATGACCATCGAGCTCATCCACCCCATCGCTATGGAGCAGGGACTTACCTTCGCTATCAGAGAAGGTGGACGTACCGTTGGATCAGGAAGAGTTGCAACTGTCATCGAGTAATTCGAAGACAAAACTTTTCGAAGATTGCATAAATACAATATGCCGGAGATTTACTTCTCCGGCATATTCTTTTGATGGGAGGATTATTATGAAAAAAATACTTGCAGCAGTACTTGCCTCCATGATGGTTCTTGCACTTGCAGGATGCGGTAAGACCGGCATTGAAAGCAATTGGGTTGAAAGTGACGAGAACATCACCGCTACCGAAAAAGAAGACGGCTCATTTTTATACGAGGGAAGAATGGGCTCTAACATGAAGACCTATTGGTTTGATTACAGTATTGATGATGCTTATTACACCACAGATGAGATCGGTGGATATATTCCTGAAGAAGGAAATGAGTTTGTTGTTGTTAAAATTACCATGAAGAATACTTTTGGTCAAACTGTTCCCATGGGCCTCTGGGATTATATTCTAAAGTGGGGCAATGATGATGAGGATAAACATATGAATGAATTTTCATATCCTATTGACGCATCAGAGCCGGTTCTTGAAGATCAGTTCCCCAATATGTATGAGCTTGATGATAAAGAGACCAGAACAGGAACTCTTGTATTCGTTGCTCCCGAAGGTACAGAAGATTTTCGCATAGGTTTCGTTGAGACTTTTGAGAATGATACCGAAGGGAACGAGTTTTGGGTGTTTTTCACCGCTGATGAGAAATAAAAATCAGAATTAAAAATGTAAGATATCAGGGCCACTGCTATATGCAGTGGCCTTTTTTGTATAATTTGACAATTATTAATAATAAAATAAAAATAAATTTGTAATAAATAAACGATGAAGATTTTATTAAGATATTATAAACTATTTCTAAACTTTATAAAAACTTTAGAAAGAAAACTTTTATTTGGATTTCGGAATTCGATTGGGCCTGCGATATGGTTTTACGCCTGCCTCGGTATATTTCCGGGGTATTTTTTTGGGCTTTTTGCAAAAAGTTTGAGGAGAGGGAAAATGTTCAAAAAGATTTTAATGTATTCGATCATTTCAATATCAATCATGAGCGTGAATTTAACTGTACCGTTTTTCGTATCTAAGGCAAATGAGACCGTAACGGAAGAGGCGGTAACTGCCATTGAAACCGAAGAGGTAACAGAGGAAGCGGTGGTATATGATCCGACACAGCCTGTTGATATAGTGATCAATCTGGAGGATGAGACCAGATATATGGGAGTGACCGTATATCGTATCGGTAATTATGACGGAGAAAGATTCACATATCTTCCCGAGGTTCTTTCTCTGGTTAACAAAGACTATTACAAGCTGTCGAGAGGGGCGGATATAAAAACTCATGCCGCTGCCATCGCATCTCAGATACAGAGCGCACAGATTGAAGGACAGAATGTATCGGTCGTATCCGGAGAGGGAAGGATTGAAGATTTAACCTCAGGTCTTTATCTGATCGTACAAAACAAGGCAGACCATAATGCAACGATTGATGTTCCGTATATTGTTGAGACTCCTCAGTGGTCCGAAGAAACCATGGAGTACATGTACGATGTTCGATTTTTTCCGAAGTGGGAAAAAGAAGTCTGGTTTACTTTCAGAAATGAGGTTGTCTATCCCTTTGTATTGGGAGCGCTCTTATTATTCCTGGTCATATATTCACTGACAGGAGGAAGGGTGCTGAAGGCTGTATTATCTATCCTTGCTTTCTTCGCATGCGGATATACGGGAATGATGCGAAGCTGCGAATATTTCGGGATAGAATCGGACTTTCTGTGGATGTTTGTATTCTTCATGATCTTCGCATTTATCGGCATAGGAATACTGTGGATCTTTGTCACGGTGATCTCCGCAATATTCAGGAAATTTCACGCTGCTGAATTGATACATAAAAATCTCTTCTGGATAACGGCATTCAGCGGAGCAACTGGAGTATTCTTCCTGCTGACAAGATATATACTGACAGACCGGTATATATGCGGAGTGATCGCAGTCATCCTTGGTATAGTCGGATGCATGGTGCAGTTTTTCGGAAGAAAAAACAAAGCTTGCGACTATACATACGAAGATCTGTACAGGCTTCCGGTGAAAGAGACATCCGATGATGAAAGGGTGGACAGTTAATGCTAGATGTAACCAGAGTTGAAAAAAAATACAACATCGATCCCATCGGCATGGAACTGATGAAAAGGCGGTTGACGAGAGTAATGACATCCGATCCGCATAACGGTCCCACGGGCTATATTGTCAGATCTTTATATTTTGATTCGATCAGAAACAAAGATTATTTTGCCAAGGCAGATGGAGAAGACGTAAGAAAGAAGATCAGATTAAGGATCTATTCTGCTCAGGACAAGAACGCAAAACTTGAAGTCAAAGAAAAAACCGACGGAATGCAGCGGAAAAGATCACTTAGCATCACCCGCGAGGAATCAGAGAAGCTGATGGCGGGCGATTACGGTTTTTTAGCAGAGAAAGATGACTCCTTTGCACAGGCTCTTTACTATCTGATGACAAAAGAAATCTACAGACCGAAATGCATTGTCGAATATGACAGATACGCATTTATACATCCGGATAACAATATCAGAGTAACGTTTGATCAGAATCTGAGAATGTCGGAGGATCCGGCTGATATGTTCAGGCCTGTTAATAAAATGATCCCTGTGGCGGAATCGTCGGATATCACACTTGAAGTTAAATATGACGGATTTTTATACAGCAGTATAAAGTCAGCGATCGGGGATGACTTATCAATAAACGTATCAAGCAGTAAATACTGCAGAGTCAGAGAACACATGGGTTTTTAACCGGAATCAGGAGAGGGAAATGAAAGAAGAATTATATTATCTGTTACAGAGTCAGAGCGAAGGAAGTCTTACACTTCCGGATATATTACTGAATCTTGTTGTTGCTGCAATACTTGGCGGAATGATATTTGCAGCATACAGAAGTACACACAGCGGAACAGTTTACAGCGCTCGTTTCAACGTATCACTTGTGATGACCGTACTGGTCACTACAACGGTCATGTGTGTTATCGGTAACAATATCTCGCTTTCGCTCGGTATGGTCGGTGCACTTTCAATCGTACGTTTCCGTACTGCCATCAAAGATCCCAGAGATACGATCTTCATATTCTGGTCAGTAGCCGTAGGTGTGTGCTGCGGTGTGTGTGATTACATAATCGCACTTATGGGAACCGTATTTATTTTCCTGTTCCTTGTTCTGTTCGGATTTGTTAAGGATGTAAACCGTGTTCTGATAGTTGTAAGAGGAGAAGACAATGCATTGTCGGAAGCATCGAAGGTAATAGATGAATCATTCTCAAATAAGGCTGTCAGAAGAGTCTATACGGTAGAGCCTAACGGAAGCGGAGAAGTTATCTATGAAGTTACCGCAAAGATCCTTAAAAAGATATCCAAAAAGAACGGAAAGCTTGAAGATAAGCTCAGAACAATAAAGGGAACATCATCAGTCAGCGTTATGTGTCAGGAAGATGAGATCGCAGGGTGATAAATGCCATGAATGCGAAAAGAGACTGCTTAATATTTTTTGCGGTTGCATCTGCACTGGTTTGTTTTCTGACGGTTGTGATCTATATGATCGACAGAAAGGACGAGAAGGTCAATCAGATAAGTGCCGCATATTATACCGAGCTTCCGAAGGATGTATCTGAAGGAGATCCGCTGGCTGCCATCGGAGAAGATTTTGTGACCGATGTATCTGCTTTCAGCGGGAATCTGCCCCTTGTCGTTCTCAGGATAGACGGGGAACTGCCACAGTACAAGACCTTCAAGGACGGCATGGAGATAGTGGATACCGAAGTGGATCCCTGGACCACCGGACTTATCAGCTTATACGATGATCCATCCGGAATAAATTCCCTTACGGATCAGCCCGTGACAGTGAGCAACATCAGGATCAAAAAAAGAGGACATACATCGATCTCTTTTGATAAACCTCAGTATTACATAAAGCTGACAACGGATGACGGTCTGGAAAATCCTCAGGATATTTTCGGAATGGGTGCCGACGATTCGTGGATACTCGGCGGAAATATGGCTGATAAGAGTATGCTCAGGAACTATCTGGCATACAGGGTATCCGCCCAGATAATGGAATATGCGCCCAGATGCTGTTTCTGTGAGGTGTTCACCGAGGAAAGCGGCATATATACATATCAGGGTGTTTATCTGATGGAGGAGTCGGTCAGGAGATCCGAGAACAGGGTTCAGATCGACGAAACTCAAAAAGACAAGGTATATACAAGCTATCTGGTAAGAAGAGACAGATTCACAAACTATGATACCATGCTGGATACCTATGCAAGACTTGAAGGGCTGAGCGATGAGTGGATAGGGGTCAAATACCCGTCCGTTGCCAATCAGACCGAAGATAATCTCGCATACATTCAGGAAGACTTCTCCAAGATAGAAAGACTCCTTCTCTCCGATAATCCTTCGGAATATAAAAGTTATCCCAGATATCTGGATACCGCTTCTTTTGTAGATTACTTCCTTATTAACGAATACTTCGGCAATTATGATGCCGGTGAGCACTCCACTTATATGTATAAGAGTTCGTGGGGGAATCTTAAGATAGGCCCTGTTTGGGATTTTGACCAGGCTATGAATAATTCGGTTGTAGATGAGACCGATCCTTACACACTTGCCATGCAGGATAAGGAATTCTTTGAAAATCTCATCAAGGATTCAACCTTTGTCGGTCAGCTCAAGAAAAGATATTCGACTCTTCAGACTATGTATCTGAATGATGATTATATCTTCGGGATCATAGATGAAACGACGGAGTACCTCCGGAGTGCAAGAGCAAGAGAATGGTACCGCTGGGCGGGAGATTACCTGGACCCCGAGGACAGACACGGCAATTACCATTTGGATGATTATACCAAAGAAGGAATAACCATCAGCAGGTTTAACGATGATTATGATCAGGAGATCTATAACATCAAGACTTACCTCAGCCTTCACGGAAAAGTAATTCAATCGGAACTCACAGCTATTGAACGAGGATGCGTATATACCACCGGATTAAAGGGTGAGATGACCATGATGTTCCTTATCACATGCGCATTGTTTGCAGTACCTTCAATTCTTATAAACAGGAAATAGAGAAATGTACACTTATCCGATGCCACAGGATATACCTGCCGCTCATTATTTTTTGGAACAGATAGATCAGCCGATGATCATATTGCTAATAAGAGTATTACTCGGGCTTACGGCTTTTATATTTGCAGCGGCGTATATCCGGATCAAAACAAATAACAGAAAAAAAGATGAGGGAAAGAAGTAGATGGTTTTTTCGAGTGTAATATTCATATTCTATTTTTTACCTGCTGTCTTTATATTGTATTTTTGCTGTTCATTCAGCAGGACATTGCAAAATCTGATCTTGCTGCTGGTGAGTCTGATATTCTACGCATACGGAGAACCGGTAAATATCATTCTTCTGATCGCATCAATACTGATCAATTCACTGGCGGGCTTTTTGGTATCAAGAGGATCCGATAAGGCAAGAAAGTTCTATATGATCTTAGCTGTTACGGTAAATCTGGGAATACTCTTTGTATATAAATATCTCGGATTCGTATCGGGAATGTTTTCACAGGTATTAAAGATACCGGCATTTAATATCGCTCTGCCCATCGGTATATCATTTTTTACTTTCCAGTCCATATCGTATGTTGTGGATGTCTACAGAGGAGAATCAAAACCTGCGAACCCACTTACCGTAGGCTTGTATATCTCATTCTTTCCTCAGCTGATAGCGGGCCCCATTATCAGATATGACACTGTAGAGGATCAGATAAGAAACAGGAAATGCTCCTTCGAAAAGTTCGGTGTCGGAATGAGCAGATTTGCTGTGGGAGTCGTCAAGAAAGTACTTCTTGCCAATACCTTTGCAACACTTGCGGATGATATTTTCAACTGGTCATCCATAGGTTCGGATCTGCTGCCTGTTCCCGTAACATTAGCATGGCTGGGAAGCATAGCATATACATTGCAGATCTATTATGATTTCTCTGCATATTCGGATATGGCCATCGGACTTGCTCTTTGCTTCGGATTTATCTATCCCGAGAATTTTAACTATCCTTATGCGGCGGAATCAATATCCGACTTTTGGAAAAGATGGCATATCTCACTTACGGACTGGTTTCGTAAGTATGTCTATTTTCCTCTGGGAGGAAGCAGGGTTAAAAACAGAGACAGGATGGTCAGAAACCTGTTCATCGTATGGATGCTTACCGGAATATGGCATGGTGCGAATTGGACCTTCCTGTTTTGGGGATTGTTTTATTTTGTCATACAGCTTGCGGAAAGATTCTTTGAATATCCCGAGAAAATGGGCAAGGCCGCAAGACACATATATACATTTCTTGTCGTGAATTTCGCCTGGGTGGTGTTCAGGGCAAACGATCTGTTTCAGGCGGGAGTGTTCTATAAGAATATGTTCGGTGCCAATAAGAACGGATTCTTCAGCGATACGGCATGGATGCTGGTTCGGGAAAACTGGGTATTCCTTCTTGCCGGTTTGTTCTTTATGCTACCCGTGTCTAAAGAGATAAACACCTATATGTATGATAATCCGAAGAACGGATTATCAAAGGTACTTTCGGCGGCATATACTCCGATGATTCTTTTCCTGTTTGTTATATCCGTAAGTTTTCTGATGAGCGGAAGTTATAATCCCTTCATATACTTTAACTTCTGATCGCAGACTTTATGTAAAGGACAGGCACATAACCAATGGATGAAAGAAAAAGAAAAAAACTATATTTCAGGCGAAAAAAGTTTCTTGCCGTGATCCTGACCGGGTTGATATTTGCATACTCTGCGATGAATATATACACCTTTGGTGAAGAGTATCTGGAAGATATAGAACATATCCTGAATAATGTGATGGCCGGCAGAAGTACGGTAAGTCACGGAGTTGAAAAACTCGAGGATGCTCTGTCGGATGATATGTATGAAAAGATGAAATTCATTGAAGCTTTTTCTTATGTAAATGTTCTGCTTGATAAGAGAGAGATAAGCAACTTTTCATATATCAAGGATGAAACCGGAAGTCTGCACTACGCATCATTTTACAGAGATCATGATCCTGACATTTTTGAATATGCACTCAGAATAGAACGCCTTGAAGAGTATGTGAATGAAAACGGGACCGATGTTTTGTTTGTGATGGCTCCTTCAAAATATGCTCCCAATGACGGAAGGTTGAGACTCGGCCTTCCCATAAACGATCCCCATAACAATTTAAATGAGCTGATGTTCTACTTGAATCGTCTGGGAGTTAATACACTGGATCTTAATAACTTTATTCCGGGGGACACCGTTTCATACGATGATGCATTTTATAAAACCGATCATCACTGGACCATAGATGCAGCTTTTTATTCCACACAACTCATAGCGGATAAGCTGAACGCGGATTACGGATATGATCTTGATACCGAAAAGTATCTCTCGGAAGATTCTTATACCAGGGTCAGATATGAAAACGGAATGCTTGGCTCCATGGGAAGAGCCACGGGGGTATGTTTTTCCGGACTTGATGATTTCACCGCCTATTACCCGAATTTTCAAATGAACTTCTACAGATATTATCTGGATGATGACAAGGATGAGTTCGAACTTGAAGGCGATATAACACAGACACTTATGAATTATGAAGAGCTGTATTCGAGCGATGATGTATATGAGATATCTCAGTATGGTCTGTATCTGGATGAACTTGAGGTATATGAGCATATAGTCAACAGAGATAATCCCGATGGCCCCAGGATACTCTTCATAAGAGACTCATATTTCTCACCTGTTATCACATTTATGGCTCCGATGTGCAGCGAGATAGATGCGATATGGAATATGGATAAATCGCACACGATCGTAATTGATGACTATCTGAAAGAAAATACATACGATTGCATCATACTTGAGTATTACCCTTACAACATTGAAGACAGAGGATTTAGCTTTTTTAGGGAAACGGAATAGAGATGAGTAAAAAAATAGCTGACTTATACAACGATTCAAAAGCAAAGATCTGGTTTGTGATCACTATGATGTGTTCCATAACATATTTGTTATGGAGAGTGTTTTTTACCCTTCCCATCGGTTACGGAATATTTGAGATGATCGCGGGAATAGCCCTTCTTGTGGTTGAGGCTCTCGGATTTGTCGAAGCAATGGTCCATTATGTGAATATGTATAATGCCAGGGCTTATGTTAAACCTGAAGTCGATCCGAAGCTCTTCCCTCATGTTGACGTCTTCATAGCAACTTACAACGAGTCGGTTGAACTTATGGAGAAAACTCTTCTTGCATGTAAGAGAATGGAGTATCCGGATCTGAGCAAGGTTCATATATACCTTTGTGATGATGCGAGAAGACCCGAGATGAGACAGCTTGCCGAGAAGGTGGGTGTCAATTACCTGGACAGAGAAGATCACAAGGGACAGAAAGCCGGCAATCTTAATAATGCGCTTGCTCATTCATCGTCTCCGTATATCGTAACGTTTGATGCGGATATGCTTCCTCAGTCATGCTTTTTGATGGAGACGATCCCTTATTTTGTCGATGCGGAAATTAAGAATAAGGGAAGAAAACCGGAGGACAGGATAAAGCTCGGATTTCTACAGAGCCCTCAGGCGTTCTATGACATGGACCTGTTTCAGTTCAATCTTCATTCCGAAAACAAGATACCGAACGAACAGGACTATTTCTATCGTGATATAGAGGTGGCGAGAACCCGTACCAACAGCTGTATCTACGGCGGATCCAATACCGTTATCAGCAGAGAGGCACTTAATGATATCGGGGGCTTTTATACCGAAGCTATCACCGAGGACTTTGCAACAGGACTCCTTATCCAGAAAAAAGGATATGTAACTCTCGGCATAGATAAGAAACTTGCATCCGGTGTCTCCGCAAAGACTCTTCAGGATCTTATACAGCAGAGAGTCCGTTGGGCACGCGGCGTTATCTCCACAGGCCGCAAGATGCATATCTATACATCCAGGGATCTGACATTCGGACAGAAGATCAACTATTGGGCATCCATCTGGTACTGGTATGCGCCGATAAAGAGATTTATATATATCATTTCTCCCATACTGTATGCGGCATTCGGATTCATGTTCTTTAAATGCACGCTTTGGCAGGTACTGCTCTTCTGGCTTCCGATGTACGTGTCCAGTAATATAAGCCTCAGGCATCTGAGCAACAATGTGCGTAACACCAAGTGGACATCCATTTACGAGTATGCACTGTTCCCCTACATGATCATTCCCGTCATATTGGAGACCTTCGGAATATCGCTTAAGAAATTTAAGGTTACGACAAAGGACAATCTTCAGACCAATAAATCCGATAAGCTTATCTACATGGTTCCGGTTATCATATTGATCTTCCTGTCAATAGTCGGCATCACAAGATGTATCATGATCATGTTCGCCAGCGGATCCATGGGACCTGTTGTAGTATTGTTCTGGCTTATATATAACCTTTACAATATGATCATGTGCCTGTTCTTTGTAGACGGAAGAGAGATACAGAGAGGCTCGGAGAGGGTATATGTATCTCTTCCCGGTTATCTTCACATCGGCGAAAAAGTATATCAGTTCGTGACCAAAGATATTTCCGAAACGGGAATGGCTATCTATATGGATGATCCGATACTCATAGAGCCCCGTCCGGGTGAAGACATTTACTGTGAGATCAGCGATCGTAAATGGCACACCAAATTAAGCCCTATCGTAAAGTTTTCTCAGGAAGATACCAACAGACAAGAACTCAGATGGTTATATGCCTTCCAATTTGACGGAGTAATTGATAAAGAAGATTATGACCAGCTTCTGGCAATACTTTATGACAGAGTTCCCACGAATCCTTCCGAGATCAAAAGAAACAACGGAATATATGACGATCTGAGCACCAATCTCGAAAAGAGAATTTCTGATGGCAGATATATGAAGAGACACTATCCCAGAATAAGGATCAATTCCATGATCCCCGCTATTATTGACGGCAAAAAGGGAGAGGTCAGCATAGAAGATTTTAATTACCAGTACTTCTCCACAAGAGCCGGCAGACCCGGTAAAAAAATTGTCTTCCTCATCGGAGATCATAAGATACCCGTAACATATGAGGTAGCAAATCCCGTTGTAGGCCTTTTCAGGGTAAAAGATTTTGAAACCGTATATTCGGATCAGGAAACTTCCGATGATATTATGTACAGGCTGATCGCGGTTGCGGATAAGAACAGAAGGAAAAACTCTTCCTCAAAGCTCAGGGACAGATTAAAGAGTCAGCAGAGAAAACTGGCCACCGAAGGGGCTGTTTTTAATGAAAACTTTGATGAGATGAAGCTTCTGTAGTCCGGCATGGATCATGTGATCACTGATCGAAAAAGAAAACCGGCTTATGATACGACCGGGCCTGTTTCAAGGCCTTAAGTATCACAAGCCGGTTATATTTAATTCTTTACAAATAAACATTCGTGGGGTATGATTGAGAAAACGGTTTCCAACATGTCCTATCTTGGAAGGAGGGGTATAGGGTGGTTACTATCAGAGATGTTGCCAAGAGAGCGGGAGTAGCCGTCTCGACTGTTTCCAAAGTCATCAATAATTATCCCAGTGTTTCTGAGGATACCATAGCAAGGGTAAATGAAGCTATCGAAGAGCTTCACTTTATTCCCAATTCGGTCGCGGCTTCCCTCTCATCCAAACAATCGGGAAGAGTCTGCGTACTGACAGATCCGGACGGACAGACGCTTGCTTCGTCGGAGATCATGATGCAGTACATTATGGGCGCCGTGAAAGCGGGCAATGAAGCAAGGCTTGATGTGGTCCCTTTATTTTTCAGCATGTTTGCCGGAATGACGGCTGCAGAGATCGAGCACAGATTAGAGGCACAGAATATCAGAAGCCTCATCGTATGCGGTCTTGACCGTGATATGAAGGAACTTACCGAGGTTATCGAAAGCGAAAAGTTCAAATCCGTCGTTGTCGATATGCCTCTTCAGGGTGACAACATATCGAATATCGGTGTGGATCATGCACAGGCACAGAAAGATATCCTGCGTAAGACTATTACCGAAAACACCGGTCCGAGTGACAGCGTGCTTTATATATCGGGAAGAACAAACAGCTATGTTACTGAGGAGAGGATCCGCGGTGCTCGCGAACTGTCCGAAGAACTCGGCTTTGATCTTACCGTTAAGAACGGAGCTTTCAGCGAAAAGAATGCACGCGAGCTTACCATGAAGTACGGAAGAGATAAGGACATCATCGCATGCGGATCCGATCTTATGGCGATCGGTGCCATGAAGGCACTTACCGATATGAATGTATTCCATCCTGTCTGCGGTTTTGACGGTATCACTCTTATGGGATATGCCGGCAAAAACATGGTAACCGTAAAACAGGATTTCAAAGAGATCGGTGAAGAAGCACTCAGAGAGTGTTGCAGACTCATGAGCGGAGAAAAGGGCAGATCCATCAGGATGCCTTATTCCCTCTTACAGGTCAGATACGAAGACGTATTGGTGTAACAGGTTAATCTGCGGCTTTTGAACCGCACCGAGATCATGGGAAGGAGAATGAAAGGGAAATGGAGAGCAATCGTAATCTGGGCAGAGACGTGATCATAATGAATCTCGAAGAACAGCTTGGACAGATAACTCAGAAAGAGTACGGCAAGCAGATATCGGACTGTAGCGACAAAGAACTTTATTATTCCATCCTTGCATTGGTCAAGACTTTAATGGATGTATCGATGCCCATATCGGGGGAGAAGAAGGTTTATTATATTTCGATGGAATTTCTCATCGGAAAACTTCTTTCCAATAACCTGATCAACTTAGGCATTTACGGAAAACTGTCCGAGATCCTGGAAAAGAACGGAAAGAGCCTCGGTGCCATTGAAGAGATCGAACCCGAACCTTCACTTGGTAACGGAGGTCTCGGAAGACTTGCTGCATGTTTCCTTGATTCCATAGCTACTCTGGGACTTCCCGGAGACGGAATCGGACTTAATTACCACTTCGGTCTTTTCAAGCAGGTCTTTAAAAAGAATGCTCAGACCGCAGAGAAGAACGACTGGATTGAGGAGCAGAGCTGGCTCAGAAAGACCAAGACTTCTTTCAAGGTTAAGTATGCGGACTTCGAAGTCGTATCCAAAATGTATGACATAGATGTCATCGGATATGAGAACGGAGTAAACAAGCTTCATCTTTTTGATGTTGAATCCGTTGACGAATCCATCGTTGGGAAGGGAATCGACTTCGATAAGAAGGCTGTTAAGAAGAATCTCACTCTTTTCCTGTATCCCGATGATTCCGATAAAGACGGAAATCTCCTCAGAATATATCAGGAGTATTTCATGTGCGCTAATGCCGCAAGACTTATCATGAAGGATATGGCGGATAAGAAGTTCGATCTTCATGAACTTTCGAAGCATGCAGCGATCCAGATAAACGATACTCACCCTACGCTTGTCATTCCCGAGCTCATCAGACTTCTCGTAGAAGAAGAGCATTTCGGAATGGATGAAGCGATCAAGGAAGTATCCGCATCCTGCGCGTACACCAACCACACCATCCTTGCGGAAGCACTTGAAAAGTGGCCTCTTGATTACCTGAAGCAGGTGGTTCCTCATCTTATTCCCTATATCAAGGAGCTTGATAAGAGGGCTAAGGCAAAGTACAAGGATCCCAAGGTTGCCATCATCGATAAGGATGATAAGGTACACATGGCTCATATCGATATCCATTACGGACATTCGATCAACGGTGTTGCTGCCATCCATACCGAGATACTTAAAAATACCGAGCTCAATCACTTCTACAAGATCTATCCCGAGAAGTTCAACAATAAGACCAACGGCATCACTTTCAGAAGATGGCTCATTTCCTGCAACAAAGAACTTGCCGGTTTCCTATCCGAGACCATCGGGGACGGATATACCAGAAATGCGGAAGATCTTGAAAAGCTTCTTGAGTTCAAAGATAACGACAGGGTTCTGGCCGCCATTGACAATATCAAGAAGATCAAGAAGCAGCAGCTTGCAGACTATGTAAAGGAAAAAGAAGGCGTAGAGCTCGATGTAAACTCCATCTTCGACATTCAGTCAAAGAGACTTCACGAGTACAAGCGTCAGCAGATGAATGCTCTTTACATCATTCATAAATACCTGGAGATCAAGGCGGGTAAGAAACCCGCAAGACCCATTACCTTTATGTTCGGTGCAAAGGCAGCTCCCGCTTATGTGATCGCTCAGGATATCATTCACCTGATCCTCTGCCTGCAGGAACTCATTAATAACGATCCCGAGGTCAGCCCTTACATCAAGGTTCTTATGGTGGAGAACTACAATGTAAGCTATGCCGAGAAGATGATCCCCGCATGCGATATCTCCGAGCAGATCTCCCTTGCTTCCAAGGAAGCTTCCGGAACCGGTAATATGAAGTTCATGTTAAACGGCGCCGTAACCTTAGGGACCGCGGACGGAGCAAATGTCGAGATAGCGGAGCTTGTGGGAAAAGAAAACATCTTTGAATTCGGTCTGAAATCCGATCAGGTCATCGCTCATTACGAGAAAGCCGATTATGTATCTAAGGATTATTATAAGAAGAGCAAGACTATCAAAGAGGCTGTGGATTTTATAACCGGTCCCAAGCTTCTTAAGATCGGCGACAAGGAGAGACTTGAGAGACTTTCCAAGGAACTCCTTAATAAGGACTGGTTCATGACCCTGATCGATCTTGAGGACTATATCAAGGTTAAGGATGAGGCGTTTGCCGCATACGAAGACAGGGAAAGATGGGTTAAGATGTGTCTTGTGAATATTGCCAAGGCCGGATTCTTCTCTTCGGACAGAACCATCAAGCAGTACAATGATGATATCTGGCATCTTACCTGATCCGAAAAGCCCGCAATAATAGGCGTTATAAAGGTTGAATGTGTTATTTTAAATGATGAACCACAATATATTGAGGTTTACATAACTGACAAAGACACGGCTCCGGCCGTGTCTTTTATTGCATTCTTCGTAAAGAATCCAGTATTTTCAAGGGTTTGCGGGCTCTATTGAACAATTTTCACAAAAATTTAATTAATCATTCTTAAATTATTATTGTCCACAATATCTTGACGAAATATAAAAAGCGGGAATACAATATGTAGTGCACGGCCACAGGAATTTATACCATATATTCCGTAATTTTGGGGCTGAAAATATAAAAAAACGTTCAAATCAGGGGAGTTTACATGAAAATCATTAAGAGAAGCGGAACAGAGGTGCCTTTCGACATAGAAAAAATCGCCGCCGCAGTCAGAAAGGCCAATGAAAGCGTAATCGAGACTGAGAGGATGACCGACAAGCAGATGGAGGTCATTTCAGACAATATGCTTACCCAGTGTTCCAGGATTCCCAGATCTCTTTCCGTTGAGGAAATCCAGGATATGGTTGAGAATGAGATCATGAATCAGAGGGCTTTTGCGGTAGCCCGCTCTTATATTACCTACAGATACAAGAGACAGCTTGTCCGTAAGTCCAATTCCACGGACGAGCAGATCCTGTCCCTCATCGAGTGCAACAACGAAGAGGTTAAGCAGGAGAATTCCAATAAGAATCCCACCGTCAACAGCGTTCAGCGTGACTACATGGCAGGTGAGGTAAGTAAGGATATCACCAAGAGATTCCTTCTTGATGAAGATATTGTAGCAGCTCACGAAGCAGGCCTCATTCATTTCCACGATGCGGATTATTTTGCGCAGCACATGCACAACTGCTGTCTCGTAAACCTTCAGGACATGCTCCAGAACGGTACCGTCATCAGCGAGACCATGATCGAGAAGCCTCACTCTTTCTCTACCGCTTGTAATGTAGCTACTCAGGCAATCGCTCAGATTGCATCTTCACAGTACGGCGGACAGAGCATTTCTCTTTCTCATCTGGCTCCTTTCGTACAGATCAGCCGTGAGAAATTCAGAGCGACCGTAAAGCAGGAAATGGAAGATGCCGGAATCAATGTAACCGAGGAAGAGATCAACAAGGTTGCGGAGATGAGAGTCCTTGATGAGATCAAGGCAGGTGTACAGACCATCCAGTATCAGGTCATCACCCTCATGACCACCAACGGTCAGGCTCCTTTCATTACCGTATTTATGTATCTTGATGAAGTTCCCGAAGGACAGACAAGGGATGACCTTGCCATTGTTATCGAGGAAATGCTCAAGCAGCGTATCAAGGGCGTTAAGAATGAGAAGGGTGTTTATATCACTCCCGCATTCCCCAAGCTTATCTATGTTCTTGACGAAGACAATGTTACCAAGGACAGCAAATATTATTATCTGACCGAGCTTGCCGCTAAGTGTACCGCAAAGCGTATGGTTCCCGATTACATCTCCGCAAAGGTCATGAAGGAACTCAAGGGCGGCAATGTATATACCTGCATGGGATGCAGAAGCTTCCTTACCTACGAGCCCGGAGTTCAGAATGTTGACGGAAGTCCTAAGTTCTACGGAAGATTCAATCAGGGTGTCGTAACTCTTAACCTTGTCGATATCGCATGCTCTTCCGGCGGAGACATGGACAAGTTCTGGAACATCTTCGATGAGAGACTTGAGCTTTGCCACAGAGCGCTCATGGCAAGACATAACAGACTTAAGGGAACTCTTTCCGATGTGGCTCCCATCCTCTGGCAGTACGGTGCACTTGCAAGACTTCAGAAGGGTGAGAAGATTGACAAGCTCCTTTACGACGGATATTCAACCATATCCCTGGGATATGCGGGACTTTGTGAGTGTACCAGATATATGACAGGCAAGTCACATACCGATCCCACCGCAACTCCTTTCGCACTTGAGGTAATGCAGAAATTAAACGATGCATGTAAGAAGTGGAGAGGCGAATCCAATATCGCATTCTCACTTTACGGAACTCCTCTCGAGTCCACTACCTACAAGTTCTCGAAATGCCTCCAGAAGCGTTTCGGAATCATCCCCGGAGTTACCGATAAGAGCTATATCACCAACTCCTATCACGTACATGTTACCGAGAAGATCGATGCATTCGAGAAGCTTAAGTTTGAATCTCAGTTCCAGGCACTTTCACCCGGAGGCGCTATCAGCTATGTAGAGGTTCCCAATCTTCAGGACAACATCGATGCGGTTATTTCCGTAATGCAGTACATCTATGAAAACATCATGTACGCAGAACTCAATACCAAGAGCGATTACTGCCAGGTATGCGGATATAACGGTGAGATCAAGATCGTTAACGATAAAGACGGAAAGCTCATCTGGGAATGCCCCAACTGCGGAAACCGTGATCAGAACAAGATGAACGTAGCGCGCAGAACCTGCGGATACATCGGAACACAGTTCTGGAATCAGGGCAGAACTCAGGAGATCAAAGAAAGAGTTCTTCATCTGTAATATAATAAATACTAATAAACAAAGACGGGAAGATCGATATCTTCCCGTCTTTAATATTCTTAACTGTGCCTTTCGATAAACAAAAGGACAAGATCAATCCAGAAGAAAAACGGATATAACACAATAAGTGCTATGGCATCAAAGATTGCGGTGCTGCCTCCGAACTTGTCTCCGAGAAAACTTACAAGCCATACCCATCCGAATATTCCCGCAAGACCGGCAACTATCTTCATTACGAACGGTATCGGTAATCCGTCGATAAAGAGGACAAAGTGTTGATTGGTGAAGCAGTAGATAAATATGGTTATGGCTGTATAGATCATGCCTGCAAGCGCAGCGCCCGCTCCTACTGCTCCGAGAAAAGTATAGAATGCACCGTGCCCTTCGAATGCTTTTGCAAAAGTATCGCCGAATTTATAAAGGATCGCTATCGCTGCTCCGATAGAGAAAATCAGCTTTAATATTATCTTCCAAAGTCTGCTCATAAATCCCTCCGCGTAAGAAAAAAATCTTTTTTCATTCTATGATGAAATAATAGATTTGGCAACCGTTTATAAGATGTATGTATTACATGTGCGTAAGCAGGCAGAATATATAGTGATAGTTATAGACGAGGCAGTATAAATTATTCCGTACGTATTACGAATTGACAGCATAAAAACCCTTGTCTACAATAAGGGTGATTTCAGATTCGCAAACCGGAAGAGGTGCACAGTGGTAATACAGAAGATTCGAAACAGCCTGTTACTTCAGCTTACCTGTATTGTGCTTGCAGTTCTTGCCGTTCTTACAGCAACACTCTATACATCTTATGTATATGTCAAAGATACAACCCTTAACTATGCAAAGACTCTTGCAGACAGCCTTCTTCGTCAGGCTGATGATGCGCTGAGTTTTTATGAAGAAAATCTCAGATATAATGCGGAATCGCTTTGCCGTTTCATGATCACTGATGAAGCTGATATGGTTGAAAGCGATGCGGGAGAAGCAAGGATTTCCTCCTACTATACGCAGATCGCACAGGGCAACAAAGAGATAGTCTCCGCGATCATTTACGATAACAATATGAACGTACTCATATCACTGGGCAAGCCCCTTGAACTTACGGAGAAGAATCTCTATCTGAGAAAAGAAGCCGACATGAATGCTGACTGGTATTATCAGGGAGACAGAAATTATTACTACGGCTTTTATTATCCGATATACAGCGGAAGCGGAACCAACGCATCCCAGCTGGGAATGTGCGTGCTCATACTTGAACCCTGGAGCATAGAGGGAACGCTCTGCAATATCATGAATGAAAATAATGCAGCGATCCTTTTGAGTGATTCAAACAAACTCGATCTTTCTTATCATTCATTCGGGAAAGTACCTGCGGAACTTTCAATGAGTGATCTTAAGGCGAGTGATGATTATATATACCGCGAAGGCAATTGGCAAAACGGAATAAGGATCGCAGTTGCGGTTTCGGTATCGGGTAATACTTCGGGAAGCAACACGATCCGGAACATGATAACAGTTGCGGCCGTGCTGACTTCGTTCTTCCTTGCGGTAATCATTCTTTTCTCGTATCTGCACATGGCAAAGCCGATACATGAGATAGACAGATTCATCGATGATTCCATCGAAAATCCGGATAAAAGATTACGGATGAAGAGAACCGATGAGATCGGATCGGTTGCATCGAGCTTAAACCACATGCTTGATGAAAACCAGCGAATGATCGAAGAGATCAGGGAAGGTAAGATACGCCTCTACGAAACAAAGCTTACGCAGCAGAAGATGGAGATACTTGCTTACCGCAATCAGATCAATCCGCACTTTTTGTACAACACATTTTCGTGCATGAGGGATATGGCACTGATTAACGATCAGGACAACATCGCGGAAATGGCAATGGCATTATCGGATATATTCAGATATGCGGTAAAAGCGAGTAATATAGTTACGGTAAGAGATGAAGTATCGTATATCGAAAAATATGCGCGTATCATAGAGTTCAGGTTCATGGGAAAGATCACCATCGAAACCAGCGTGGAAAGCTCGGTTCTTGATAAACCGTTGATCAGATTTTTCCTGCAGCCGCTTGTTGAGAATGCGGTATTCCACGGACTTGAAAGTAAGATGGATAACGGATTCGTTGATGTACGTATCGAGGGCAGAGGGGATAAGCTTGCGATAACTATCAAAGACGACGGATGCGGAATGGATGCGGAAGCTCTGGATAAGCTTAAAGAGCTGATCAACGCACCGCATGAAAAAGGCGGCATCGGTCTTCCGAACATCATTCAGAGATTGCGATTATTCTACGGGGATGAATATACATTTGAAGTAAACAGTATTGTGGGAAAAGGTACCGTGATAAACATAGAGGTACCGGATCACATCAGAGAGTCTTGATTTAACGGGGTGTAGGGGTATGTTAAGCGTATATATAGCAGACGATGAGGTTTGGATCACACTGGGTCTGAAAAAACTGCTTGAAAAAACGGGCATCGATACGGAAGTTATCGGTACCGCAAATAACGGACTGGTTGCAAAAGAAGAGATTGGAATGTTTAAGCCCGATGTCATCTTTACGGATATCAGAATGCCGGGACTTTCGGGACTCGATCTTCTTCAGACGATCCCTGATGTATCACCGGATTCTAAGGTAGTTATCATAACGGGATTTGCGGAGTTTTCATATGCGAAGGAAGCAGTGCAGCATCACGCATTCGATTATCTTCTCAAACCTATCAAGGAAGAAGATCTTACAAGAGTGCTGACTGCGATACTCAAAGAGCGCGGAGAAACGGAAGAAGAAGTAAAGCAGTCTCCGATGTATGATAAAACGATCGACAATGTAGTGTCCGATATCCGCGAGCATTACATGGAGGATATCTCACTTACTTCGCTTGCCGCAAAATATAACATCAGCATGGCGCGTTTAAGTGAGATGATCAAAGAACATCTTCAGCTTAATTTCTCGGATTACATCGCATCGCTCCGCATTCAAAGAGCAAAAGAACTTCTCAGGGATGAAACTCTTTCGATACAGGAAATTGCGGAGATCGTAGGATACAACGATTACTTTTACTTTACAAAAGTCTTCAAGAAAGTAGAAGGAATATCACCGAGTAAATACAGAAAAGAAATATGAGTGAAAATATTACCAAAACGGCGAAATTTTTACATGTTGATTTTTCATGCCTAGATTTACTATGAAGACACCGGGAGTACTCAAAACAAAATGTGTAGGTTTTCATAGATTTTAGGAGGTATGGCGTTTATGAAAAAGAGACTGGTAAGTATCGCTCTCAGCTTATTAATGCTCGGATCGACACTTGCAGGTTGCGGAAATGCAGCAACGGGAAATACTTCATCCGCACCCGCTTCAAATACGCAGACAACAGCAAATTCATCAACTGATACTATCAAGATCGGTGTATCAATATGGAGTTCTACAGACGTTCTCGGTTCACAGTGCAAACTGATCCTTGACGAGGCAGCAGAGGCACTCGGCGTTGAAGTTATGTACGTTGACCAGGGACATGTTTCAGAGAAAGTTACCGCATCCGTTGAGCAGCTTTGCGCGGCAGGATGTCAGGGAATCATCATTTGTAACTCATCCGATACGGAGATGGCATCCGCTATCAAGACCTGTAACGACAATCAGGTTTATCTTGCACAGTTCTTCCGTATCATCTCTCAGGAAAACAGTGCGGATATTTATAAGGCAGCTCTTGATTCCGAATACTATGTAGGCGCAGTTCACGAGAACGAGCCCGAAAACGGCGAGAAGCTTGTTCAGATTCTTCTTGAAAGAGGCGACAGAAACATCGGTCTCATCGGATGGGAGCAGGGCGATGCTACCTGGCTCGGAAGATGGGAAGGCTACAAGGCAGGAGTTGAGAAGTGGAACGCAGCTCATCCTGATGATCAGGCTGTTCTTTCCGAGCCCCAGTATGCAGGAACTTCTTCGGAAGGCGGTTCCAAGGCAGCTGAAGCTCTTATGAGCGCAAATCCCGATCTCGATGCACTTATCCCTGCAGGCGGCGGTGGAGATCCTCTTCAGGGCGCTATCGCAGCTGTTGAAAGAGCAGGAAAGACCGATCAGATCGACATCGTTTCTACCGACTTCCTCCCTGACCTCGGCGAAAGACTTGCTAACGGTTCAATGGCAGGAGAATCCGGCGGACATTACTGCGATCCTCTCTTCGCATTCATGGCAGTTTACAATGCGATCAAGGGTAACTACAAAGACTTCGGCGGAAAGTTCGAAGACATCAATTTCCCTTATCTCTATGTTGCATCACCCGAAGATTATAAGGATTATGAGAAGTATTTCGTAGATCAGCTTCCTTATACTCCCGAAGAACTCGTTCAGATGTCAAACCTTGACCTGGAAGGACTTAAAGCTGCAGCAGCGGCCTTGTCAATAGAAGACGCGGCGGCCCGATCCGGCAGTTAATATCGTTTGCTCAGAGCCGGTATCGCAGGTACGGTACCGGCTCTTATTATCTGAAAATATACGAGGTTTATCGGTATGTCTAAAACAAAAGAAAGTACGGGGAAAAAACTTTCCGGTCAGGTAAAGGGGTATATACTTTTAATTCTTCTGGTTCTCATATCATGGGGAATCTTTAAAGTCATCACTCCGGATAATTTCGGATCTCCCAAAAATCTTCTCAGTTATTTCGAAGCATCTCTTCTTGCGGCGGTTGGTGCCGTAGGATTCTATTTCGTAATGGTAATGGGAATGTTCGACTTTTCCATCGGTGCAAATATCATGCTCTCCGCAATAGTGGGATGCGTATTTGCAAACCGTTTCGGACTGGGATATTTCGGTCTTGTTGTCGGTGCGATCCTGACAGGTGCACTTGTAGGTCTGATAAACGGATCTTTCTATGTTAAGCTCAGGATCCCGTCTATGATCGTAACAACGGGACTTGCTCTTATCTATGAGTCCGTTGCCAACTTTATAGCGGGAGGCGTTGAACAGACACTTCCCTCAGGTCTCAGGGCATTCGGACAGATGCCCGGTAATCTGATACTTGCGGTGATGGCATTTGCTCTCGCTTATCTTATCCTTAACTACACCAAGATAGGTACATATACATACGCCATAGGAAGTAACGAATTCGTTGCCAAGAATATGGGTATCAATGTCAATCTGTATAAGGTACTTGCATTTATCATAAGCGGTGCTTTCTTAGGCATCATGGCTGTGCTTACCATCAGCTACGGATCATCCATGGTTGCGGTAACCGGTATGGCTTCCATGAGCAGAAACTTTGTCCCCACCATGGGATGTTTCTTCGGTCTTGCTTTTAAGAAGTACGGAATGCCCATCCCGGCTATCATCATCGGAGAATTTGTCATCAACATCATCTTCTTCGGTTTCATAGCACTGGGTGCACCTACCGCAGTACAGGACGTCATCACGGGACTGGCTCTTCTTATTATCGTTACGATGACAACAAATGTTGCCAAGGGCGAGATAGTTAAATAGGGAGGAGAAATGTGATGAGTGATATACGATTGGAAGTTAAGAAGGTCAGTAAGAGCTTCGGTATCACAAAAGCTCTTGATGAGGTTTCTTTTAATATAAACAAAGGCGAGATACATGCTCTTATAGGTGAGAACGGATCAGGAAAGTCCACTCTTACCAACTCTCTGGCAGGAATTTATCACAAAGACTACGGTCAGTTTATCCTTGACGGTAAAGAGATAGATCCCGCCAATCAGGTAGAAGCAAACAATGAAGGTATTTCAATCATAGTGCAGGAGCTCGGAACTCTTGACGGACTTACCGTTGCGGAGAATATTTTCCTGGGACACGAGAATGCCTTTGTAAAAATGGGTATCAAAAATACCGCAGCAATGAACCGCAAGGCAAATGAGCTGTTAAAAAAATACGGATTCGACCGTATCAAAGCATCCGACATGATCGATGACTATAACTTCGAAGACAGAAAACTTGTTGAGATCGTAAAAGCAACATACTTCGAGCCCAAGATAGTCGTCATAGATGAGACCACCACAGCTCTTTCGAGAGAAGGACGTGATGAACTGTACAAGCACATGAAGAGGATAAGGGAAGAGGGAAATACGGTCATATTTATATCCCACGATCTTCCCGAAGTTCTTACAATGTCGGATACCATCACCGTACTCAGAGACGGCGTGTACATTGATACCGTTAAGAGCAGTGATATCGATGAAGACGGACTTAAAAAGCTCATGGTTGGCCGTGAGGTTACCGGAGCATATTACAGAGCGGATTACGATGAGGAAGTTTCAAGTGAAGTCGTAATGAGAGTTGAGGAGGTCAGCGTACCGGGATTGATCTCGAACATCAGCTTTGAGCTTCACAAGGGCGAGATCCTGGGATTCGGAGGATTGTCCGAATCCGGAATGCATGAGATTGGAAAGGCCTGCTTCGGGGCTTCCTTTGACAGAACAGGAAGAGTAGTCCTCTCAGACGGAACCCAGATCAATGATATACCCACCGCAATTTCACACAGCATTGCTTATACCTCCAAGGACAGGGATAACGAGTCACTGGTGATGAATCAGAGTATCAGGGACAATATCTGCCTTCCTTCTCTGGACAAACTGGCTAATAAAGCTCATATGCTAAGTGACAGGAAGCTCAGATCCTTTGCGGATGAATATGCCAAAAAGATGTCTACCAAGATGCAGGGCGTGGATCAGTTTGTGTCCAACCTTTCGGGAGGAAACAAACAAAAAGTTGTTCTGGCACGCTGGATAGGTAAGGACTCAGACATACTTCTTCTCGACAGCCCCACAAGAGGAATTGATATAAAAGTAAAACAGGATATCTATCAGTTGATGGATAAGATGCGTAAATCCGGAAAGTCGATCATCATGATCTCCGAAGAGCTTGCTGAACTTATCGGAATGTGCGACAGGATCATCGTTATGAAAGACGGATCCATAAGCGGCGAGCTGAAACGTAGTGAAAGTCTGGATGAGAACAGTCTCATCGCCAAGATGGTTTAAGGAGGGATGATCATGAACGATTTAAAGACAGGAGCATTTAATAAACAATTCGTCTATAATCTGATCCGTTCGTCGCTCCCGATAATCGGACTTATTACAGTGTGCATCGTATTTAATATCCTGACACACGGAAGTATGTGGAACAGCCGTAAGCTGATCCTCAATCAGATCTACGTTGTTATGATCTCTGCAACGGGAGTGTTCTTTATCATGACCATGGGCGGCCTGGACTTTTCACAGGGATCCATCATGGGAATTGCGTCCATCGTCGTATGCATGCTATCCGGAAAGAACATGATTCTTGCAATACTCGGCGGAATACTTGCAGGCGCGGTAATCGGTGCATTTAACGCATTCTTCTATGTTAAAAGAAAGATCAAGTCATTCATAGTTACCATTTGTACCATGTTCCTGTTCCGCGGTGTAATCAAGTACATGGCATCGAATTCGCCGGTAGCTGCGAGCATGAAGGTATATGATTATGACACTACTGCCATAAAACTTGGAATTACCGCAGCGGTACTTATCGTAAGCTTTATTGTATTTCGATTCACCGGCTTCGGCATCAAACTTAAAGCCATCGGTGCCGGTGAGAAAGCAACAAAGTTCGCAGGTGTCAGGACAGACAGAGTTAAGTTTCTTATCTATGTGCTGTCAGGTGCCATAACAGGACTTGCTGCATTCGTAAATATAGTCAAGAACGGATCTGCAACAGCCAATGTGGGAAGCCAGCTGGAAACACAGATCCTCATCGCACTTGTCCTCGGCGGAATGCCTATTTCGGGCGGAGCCAAGGTTCGCTTTGAAAATGTCATCGTCGGTTCGCTTCTCTATGTAGTACTTACAAACGGACTTATCATGATGGGCCTTTCGACTCAGATGATGCAGCTGATCCAGGGTATTATCTTTCTGATCTTCGTTGCAATATTCGCTGACAGAGAAAGCTTATCCGTAATCAAATAATTTTCTTTTTCATGGTTTCCTCCAAGTAACCAAATGACAATGGGGACGCTTCTGCTTTGTCACCCGGTGACAAAACAGAAGCGTCTCCATTGTCATATCCGTATGCCGAAAAGATGGGAAATTGCACATTGATCCCAGTTGAAGGAAGACATACCGTATATATAGATGATCCTGAAACGGTTTCGAATATAATAGAGGAATTTATTGCAGGAATATGATGTCCGTGACATCCGAAATCATCTATCGTATAGTTGAAAGGAAGATATTTCGATAGGAGGTTGTAAAATGCCGGTTAAGAAAAACAGTAAATATGTTGTGTATTTGATCGTGCTACTTATCCTTCAGATTCTATTAATGTTCTTCAATCTGGCTTTTGCGTTTTGGGGAGAGTATTCTCACGGATATGCTTCCAATATTTGGTCCATCATATGGAATAAAGGTTTTATGCTCCTGTGGATCCTTATATCCAATCTTGTATGCCTTATTTCGGGGATAATAGGACTGATAACCGCGAAGGGCAATGTGGCAAAGTGCGTGCTGTCCATAGTCTCGATCGTGATGTTTATACTCGGGGCTTTTGTAGTACTGTTTACCATAGGTTCAAATTTTTAATCATGTAAAATGTGACGGGTTTCCGTGCTTTTCCGTCAGAATAAATAGAAACCGGTTTGATTTACAGATTATATGGAGGGTAAAATGGCTACTATTCACTACAGAACATTAAACATGCAATTGAAAAGAGCAATAGTAAACAGAAGTCTTTCCGAAGATCAATTAAGGGAAGCTGCTGAGAACGTCAAAGCCGGCAATAAGAAAACAATGAAAACCATCAATATTGCGATGATAATATGCGCAGTAATATTCCTCATAATGTTTGTTCCCGTCATTAGAGAAAACGGTGATCCCAAATTCATCGGAATCATGCTGGCGATCATTGTCGGATCACTTGCATTTGTTTATGCCGTCATCTATGAACTCATGGTAGGAGTACTGAAAGGACAGTTCAACAAAGCGGTGAAAAAGGGCTATCCTGAAATGGCTAAAGAATTAAAGGTATAGTGACAGTGGGGACGCTTCTGTTTTGTCACCGGGTGACAAAACAGAAGCGTCCCCACTGTCATCTCTATAGTTTAAGTATCATTGTTGCGATTCTGAAATATGCCAGAAGTGAAAGAGCATCGACGATGGTTGTGATGAAGGGGCTTGCCATGACTGCGGGGTCAAATCCAAGTCTCTTTGCTCCGACGGGGAGCATACATCCGATGAGCATTGCCATCAGCACAGCTGCGATAAGTGTAAGGCAGATCGTCAGCGCTACAAAAAATCCGATCCTGTCGAATAACATGAGCTTGGCGAAATTCGCTGCAGCAAGTGTTAGTCCGCAGAAGACCGCAACACGTATTTCTTTCCACATAACCTTAGGTACGTCTGAGTATTCTATCTCACCAAGGGAGAGTCCACGGATGACGGTAACGGAGGCCTGTCCTCCCGCATTTCCTCCGGTATCCATAAGCATCGGGATGTAGGCTACAAGTACTGCACATACGCTTAAAGCATCTTCAAAAGATTTGATAATGGCACCGGTAAATGTGGCACTTACCATGAGGAGAAGGAGCCAGGGAATTCTCTTTTTATATGTCTCGAGAACTCCGGTCTTCATGTAAGTCTTGTCGGAAGGGAGAATAGCTGCCATCTTTTCCATGTCCTCGGTAGCCTCTTCTTCCATGATGTCCACGATATCGTCGACGGTGATAATTCCGACGAGACGGTTTTCATTATCGACTACAGGCATTGTGGTGAAGTCGTATTTTTTGAACTGCGATGCAACCTCTTCCTGGTCCATCAAAGTGTTGAGGGCAATGACATTTTCATGCATTATGTCCCCGATTATCTCATCATCTTTGGACAAAAGGAGATATCTTAGAGCAACGGTTCCTATCAGGTGTCTTCCGCTGTCGAGGACGTAGCAGACGTTAATGGTTTCGGAATCTACACCGACTCTTCGGATTCTTTCTATTGCTTCTTTGACCGTTGAGCTTTCCTTGAGGTCTACATACTCCACGGTCATGATGCTTCCGGCGCTGTCCTCGGGATAGCGGAGGAGCTGATTGATTTCACGTCTGGTGTCGGGACTTGCCTTGGCCAGGATCCTTGTTACGATGTTGGCAGGCATTTCTTCCATCAGGTCGGCAGCATCGTCGGCCATCAGGTTATCGATGATCCCCGCAGCTTCCTTATCGGACATTACACTTATGATCTTCTGCTGGAGGTCAACATCAAGGTATGAGAATACATCCGCAGCCTGATCTTTGGTCAGGATACGGAAAAGTTTAGGCATGTGCTCTTCGTCCAGCTCTTCGATCCATGCGGCGATATCCGCATCGTTATGCTCGGACAAAATCTCACGGAGCTTCGCGTACTCTTTGTTTTCAAGCAGAGTCAGAAGCTCATCAAATTCTTTCTTTTCTTCCATTTTGCATCACCCTTCGAGACGGCAAAGCCCGCCCCACTTAAGGGAATGCTCTGTTAAAGGGAATTCCGGGTGGTGAGGCTAGAGATTGCCGTGATCATATAATGTGTACTTCGGGGAACAGAATCAGTACTTCGACTGTCACCTGTCATATGATCACCACCCTTCCGATAGATTTGAACCTTTAGGTTCGCCCTAATTCTATTTTCATAGCATGTGAAAGTCAAGGATTTTTGAAGTATAATAGTTCCATTAGGGGGGACCACCGGGGACGGTTCTCATGGTCCTTGAATTATGGACCATGAGAACCGTCCCCGGTGGTCCCGACAAAGGAGTTTATTATGTCAGATTATGATTTGATGGTAATGCAGGCTGAAGGCCTGGCTGAGGATAACAGATGGGATATCACTCTCTATGCAAATCTCTCGGCGCTTATATACGAAAGCATGGACAGACTCAACTGGGCGGGATTTTATCTCATGCGCGAAGGTGAGCTTCAGCTGGGACCTTTCCAGGGTAAGACCGCATGCACACGTATTCAGGTAGGTAAGGGCGTATGCGGAACTTCCGTGGAAAAGAATACGATCATCCGCGTGGAGGATGTTCATTTATTTCCAGGACATATCGCATGTGACAGTGCATCGGAGTCCGAGATAGTTCTTCCCATTCACAAGAACGGAGAAGTCATCGGAGTTCTTGATATCGACAGTCCCGTTAAGAACAGATTCTCGGAAGAGGACGAGAAGTACCTTGCAAAGATCGTGGAGATCATAGAAAAGACTATATAGTGCCACCGGGGACGGTTCTCATGGTCCTTGAACCATGGACCATGAGAACCGTCCCCGATGGCACCTGCTTGGAGTAGCGTATGGCGCAGAGAAAGATCGTACACTTGGATAAAGACATCAGTGAGATGCTTCCCGTAAGAAAGCCTGACGGTCACAAGGGAACATTCGGAAAGGCATTTATATATTCCGGAAGTTTCGGAAGTGCGGGCTGTGCACTTCTTGCGGGAAGAGCTGCATATAGAATAGGTGCGGGCATGGTTAAGATCGCATCGCCGGAATGTAACAGGGTGATAATCCAAACTGCGCTTCCCGAGGCGCTTTATGATACTGATGAATTCGCGCGCAGGATGAACATAACGGATAAGTGGCCGGATGTGTACCTGGCAGGACCGGGAATCGGAACGGGCGAAGAGAGCATTAATAATCTTGATGCGCTTATAAACGGTTCCGGTAATAAGCCTCTTGTTCTCGATGCGGATGCGCTGACTATAATTTCTTCGGATGCAGGAAGGTACTTATCCGAGGATATTATGAGAATGGCAAATGACGGAAGGGAGATCATCTTAACACCTCATGAGGGCGAACTGCACAGATTGCTTAAGGTTATACCTGATGCCGCTTCGGACGGTGACAGACTCAGCCTTGCAATTGATATATCGGATTATTTTGGATGCACCGTTGCAGCCAAGGGACCTGTTACTTATGTAATTACTCCCGGTAAGGATATATACGAAAACAATGATTGCGGAAATTCCGGAATGGGAACTGCAGGAAGCGGAGACGTGCTTGCGGGAATCATAGTAGGACTTCTTGCCCAGGGACTTGATGCACACACTGCAGCAGCATACGGAGTAAGAATCCATGCACTTGCAGGGGACCGAGCAGCGGAAGGAAGATGCGAACACGCTCTTATGGCAGGTGATATCGCAGAGTATATTTACTGATGAGAATAGATAAATTTCTTGCAGACAATTCAATAGGAACGCGCAAGGAGATAAAGGGACTTATCAAAGCAGGACGCGTATGCGTAAACGGAGCGCAGGTAAGTGATCCGGGAATGCATGTCGATCCGGAGAAGGATGAGATCTATTATGACGGAAGTGTCATAACTTATGAGCGTTTTCATTATTACATGTTAAACAAACCTGCGGGCGTTGTTTCTTCAACAAGGGAAGGTGCATCGACAACTGTCGTTGAGCTTCTTGCTGATGAGAATGTAAAGAATCTTTCGCCTGTGGGAAGACTTGATAAGGATACCGAAGGATTGCTTCTTATCACGGATGACGGAGCGCTTTTGCATGACCTGATCTCTCCTTCCAAGCATGTGGGTAAGGAATATCTCGTTATTCCCGAACATCCTTTAAGTGAAGCTGACCTCCAAAAACTTGAGGAAGGTGTAGATATCGGAGACGATAAGAAGACCTTGCCCGCTCACGCTCGCATCGAAGAAGACGGACTTCACCTTGTCATTTACGAGGGAAGATTCCACCAGGTTAAAAGAATGCTTGAAGCCGTGGACAATAAGGTAACTTATCTAAAGAGGCTTAAAATGGGCGAGCTTGCACTTGATCCGGAGCTTGAAGGAGGAGAGTACAGAAAGCTTACTCCGGAAGAGCTTGAGCTCCTCAAGAGATAACAAAAGCGGGAATAATTATTTATCCATATATTCCAAAATGTGATAATATTTATTGAATCGGAAAAACGGGCTGCAAACGGATGGACGGATTTCCGGTAACAATTAAATAATGGGGTGCTTAATTGCAGCTGAGATCGGTCAAAAGTGACCGGAACCCATGGATCTGTAAAGGGTCCGAACTTGATCCGGGTAATACCGGCGTAAGGAGGCTTATATGTTTTGGAACTACGAAGACGGATATTATTATTTGACGAAGGCCGGCTATGCCGCACTCATTGTGATAGCAGTTGCATTGCTGGCATTGATCGGATTTATGAGAAGCAGGAAGAGCAGTGAAAAAGCAGCTCCGAAGCTCTCGGTTTCTACCATTACTTTTGCGGGTGTATCGATCGCACTTGCTTTTGTTCTTTCTTATGTCAAGATCGTTCAGATGCCCTGGGGCGGATCGGTAACACTTCTTTCCATGTTTTTCATTGTTTTTATCGGATACCTGTACGGCCCCGGAGTCGGTCTGGCTGCAGGACTTATATACGGTA
>JAEEXJ010000131.1 GCA_016291475.1 Lachnospiraceae bacterium
CTGGCTCAAAAAGCAGGGCAAGACTCTCTGGGACTTCATGATCGAAGTTTACGAAAAGTACGGATATTTCAAAGAGACTCAGTTTACCATTACCATGAAGGGTGCTGAGGGAGCCGAGCAGATCGCTGCTTTGATGGATAAGCTCAGGAACGATCCTCCCAAGGCGTTCGGCGATTTTGAGGTTCTTAAATTCAGAGATTACAAGAAGGATGTTATCCTCGATATGAAGTCGGGAGAGAAGACCACCACCGGACTTCCTTCCTCAAATGTACTCTATTTCGAGCTTCCCGATGACAATTGGTGCTGCGTAAGACCTTCCGGCACCGAGCCCAAGATCAAGTTCTACATGGGCGTAAAGGGCAAGAGCATTGAGGATGCGGAAGAACTGAGCAAGAAGCTCACGGAAGCGGTTAAAGCATTCGCATAAACATGATGTGAGTCGGGAAGAGATTTCTTCCCGGCTCACTATTACTAAATCTTAAAGGTTTGACCATATATATTATTTTTCGCTCATGATCACTGTTTTTTCCATCCGGGAAAAATCTCGCCTCGGAAATACCGTTCATAAGAACAGCTAAACTCGTTCAAAATCGCAAAAAATAATATATATGCTCAAACCTTTATGGTTAAGCAAGAGTGTGAGCCGGGAAGAAATCTCCACCCTGACTCACAAGAACAGATAACGGTATGGATATCACGTCGGTAGTTAAGAGAAGCCTTGGCTTCATGAAAAGGAACGGAATAAGGTCAGGTATCAACGAGATCTCCGAGAGCTTTTCCATCAGAAAGCTCAGGGGGTCTGATTATGTATTGCCTTCGGAGCGTGATATCGAAGTTTTTAAAAAGCTGGCGGGTGACCTGAGTATCAGACCGAAGATCTCGGTAGTGGTTCCGGCATACAATACGGATCCTTTCGGATTCGAGGGGATGATGGATTCCGTCCTTACTCAAGGCTATGACAATCTGGAGCTTATCGTTGCGGATGCCTCGGATGATAAGGAGATCCTTAAGAAGATATGCGACTTAAAAGGGGATAACAGGATTAAATATCTGTCGTTACCAGAAAATAAGGGCATATCCGAAAACACCAATTCAGCTCTTAAAGAAGCCTCCGGAGACTATATCGCTCTTCTCGATCATGACGATCTTTTGACTCCGGATGCATTCCTCAGGATCGTTGAAAATATCATAAGTTATAAAAAGAGATGTGCAAAAGAACCTGATGTTATTTATTCCGATGAAGATAAAACGGGATGGGACGGAAAGACCTTTACAGAGCGTAATTCCAAGCCTGACTTTGATCCTGAACTGTTATTGAACAATAATTACATATGTCATTTAACTGTAATGAAGGCTGATTTGTTAAAGAAACTTGCCTTCAGGCCGGAGCTTGACGGTGCACAGGATTATGACCTGCTCTTAAGGGCGGTGAGAGAAGGGGCAGCCTTCAGTCATGTTCCCCAGATCCTGTATCATTGGCGAACAAGTCCCGGATCTGCTGCATCAAATACCGAAGCTAAACTTTATGCATATGAAGCCGGGGTAAAAGCCCTCACAGATCATGCCAAAGCACTTGGATATAAAGCGGATGTCTATAATCTCAGAAATGTGGGATATTATGAATTCCGTTACAACGGAGATATCTTTGAAAGCCGGAAAGACCTTGGAGCTGTGGGAGGACGAATTGTTTCGGAACCCCACAGAGGTAAGATAACAGGCGGTATTATGGACGCTGACGGAAAGGTTCTATATGAAGGACTGCCCGTAGGCTATACCGGTTATTTCCACAGAGCCGTATGCCAGCAGTCGGCGCAGGCTCTTGATATCAGATGCATCAGACTTAATCCCGCGCTTTGGGATGAGTTTTATAAGATAACAGGTGTTAAATATTCCGAGCACAGAACCCCCGGAACAGTCTCACTGAGACCTCATGAAAACTCAAGACCTCCTCAGGAGGGTGAGAAGATATTCGATTTTCAAACTCTTCCCGAGGATGCAGATATTAAAAAGATGAGTCTTGAACTTTCCGAAAGGATCAGAGAATTGGGATACGGATTGCTCTACTATCCGAGCTGGCAGGTAAGGGCACATGAATAAAGTTACCATTGTTATTCCAAACTATAACGGAGAGAAGTACCTGAAGGGATGCCTTGATTCCATCGCCCCTTCTGTTCAGAATGCAGCAATAACGTATGATATTATAGTCGTTGACGACTGTTCCACGGACTCGAGCAGGGAGATAGTAAAGTCCTATCCGGATGTGAAGCTGATCGAGCGTAATGAGAACGGAGGATTCAGCGCTTCCGTAAATACCGGTATCAAAGCAAGCGAAACTCCCTATGTTCTTCTCCTGAATAATGACACCATAGCAAAACCGGGATTCGTTCAGAATCTTTACAATGCCATCAAGAAGGATAACAAGTGTTTCTCAGTTTCCGCATCCATGAGGACCTGGGACGACGGGAACATAATCGACAGTGCCGGAGACATTTATTGTGCTCTGGGATGGTCAAGAGCCAGGGGAAGAGGAAAGTCAGCGGCGGGATACGGAAAGAGCTGTAAAGTCTTCTCAACCTGCGCAGGTGCTGCAATCTACAGGAAAGAGATATTTGATAGCATGGGTTATTTTGACTCCGTACACTTCATGTATCTGGAGGATCTGGACGTATGCTGGAGAGCAATGCTGGCAGGATTCCATAACACATATGATCCTACAGCCATAGTCAAACACTTCGGCAGTGCCTCCACAGGAAGCAAATATAACAGCCGTAAGGTAATTTATTCGGCTTCAAATAACATCTATGTTCTTTATAAGAACATGTCACTATTACAGTTGTTATTTAACTTTCCGTTTCTTCTTGCGGGCTTTACCATAAAGACTCTTTTCTTTATTAAGAAGGGACTTGGCAGGGATTATCTCAAGGGTCTGGCTCAGGGCTTCGGAAAGTGCTTCAAACAGGGCAGGGGCAAGCGCTATAAAGGCTTTATACGAATCATCCCCCGCCTATTCAAGATCGAACTGCTGCTTATCAAGAATATGTTTATATGGTGACATTGGGGACGTACCCCTTTGTCAGGATGAGTCTCCTGACAAAGGGGTACGTCCCCAATGTCACCATATTTAAGAAATATTAAGATTATAAGATTGTCCTTCTCCCTCTTTCGCGGTACAATCGACATTACATGACTAAAGATACTAAAAATATCAGAAAGCCCGCCGGCATTTCTTCACAGGTCCGTACCAGAAGAAAGATGGCCGTCTTTGTCATAGAGATATTGATCATAATCGCTATGATCGGTGTTTTGTACTATGTTATGAAGCACACCGAGAATGACTATGACAACGGCCCCATATATGCCGATTCTCAAAATATCGATCCGGCCAGTATCGGAATCTCCGATGCTGTAGTTAAAGCTTCCGAAGAAGGCGGTTCCATGGAGGGATATACCAATATCGCTCTTTTTGGTGTTGACGCCTTAAGCACCAAGGGCTCGGATCTTCTCAAGGGTTACAGAAGCGATACCATCATGATTGCCAGCATCAACAATGCCACGGGCGAAGTGAGTCTGGTATCCGTATACCGTGACACCTATCTTAATCTCGGAAATGATTCCTATAATAAATGTAACGCAGCATACGCTAAGGGCGGTGCCACTCAGGCCGTCACGATGCTCAATGCCAATCTTGACCTTAACATTACATATTGGGTCACCGTCAGCTATAAGGCTCTTGCCACCGTTGTGGATGATCTGGGCGGTATCATGATCAATGTGGAATCCGATGAGATAGACCACCTCAATAACTACCAGATAGCCGTTGCCCAGGCAATCGGTGCAAGCGAAGAAGAAATAGTTCCCGTCAGAGAGACCGGCTACCAGCTCCTTAACGGAATGCAGGTATCCGCCTACTGCAGGATCAGATATACGGCAGGTAATGATTTTGCCAGAACCAAGAGACAACAGGAAGTTATAAAAGCCATCATGGATGCCGCCAAAGAAAAAGATGCTGCGACTCTGACCAATGTTTTCACCGACGTAATGAACTACACATACACCAGTATCGATGAGAAGACCTTCCTTAATATGATCCTTAACATCAAGGATTATAAAATCGTAAGGGAGGGCGGCTTCCCCTCCATGGAGATGATGGGTGCCGCAAACCTTCCCGCAAAGGGGGACTGCGTGGTTCCCATAAGCCTTGAAGCAAACGTCGTTGAGCTTCACAGATTCCTCTTCGGAGACGAGCACTATCACGTAAGCAATAATGTCATAACATTTTCCGAAACCATCGCTCTGGATACGGGCAGCTACCTGAGGTAGACGAAAATTAGCCAAAATTTGACAAACAGAGTATAATAAGGCATCACTTGAGATGAAAGAGAGAAAGCATTATGTGCGGAATAGTAGGATATGTAGGTAAAAAGCAGGCTGCTCCCATTCTTTTGGACGGACTTGCAAAACTTGAATACAGAGGATATGACTCGGCGGGACTTGCCGTAAGAGACGGCGATTCTCTTGCAGAGGTTGTCAAAGAGAAAGGAAAACTCAAGGAGCTTTCCGATAAGGTTGACGGCGGAAGAGCACTTAAGGGTAACTGCGGTATCGGACATACCAGATGGGCTACCCACGGAGCACCCAGCCAGATCAACGCACATCCCCATGTCAGCGGTAACTGCTCCAGATCAGGATCCGGTACCGTTGAGAGTGATGTCGTAGGTGTTCATAACGGTATCATCGAAAACTATCAGGAACTTAGAGAAAAGCTCTTGAAGAAGGGCTATCAGTTCTATTCCGAAACCGATACCGAAGTTGTTATCAAGCTTATCGATTACTACTATAAGAAGTATCAGATCGGTCCCGTAGATGCGATTGCCAAGACCATGGTCAGAGTAAGAGGTTCTTACGCACTCGAGGTCATGTTCAAGGATTATCCCGATGAGATCTGGGTTGCGAGAAAAGAAAGCCCCATGATCATCGGTATTGCTGACGGTGACTGCTATATCGCATCCGATGTACCTGCAATCCTTAAGTACACCAGACAGGTTTACTACATCGGAAATATGGAGATGGCCAAGCTCGCAGGTGGAAAGGCTACCTTCTATAATCTCGACGGAGATGAGATTCAGAAAGAACTTACCGAGATCAAGTGGGATGCCGAGGCTGCCGAGAAGGGTGGATTCGAGCACTTCATGATTAAAGAGATCCATGAACAGCCTAAGGCTGTTGAGGATACCATTTCCAGCGTAGTTAAGAATGGAAAGATTGACCTTACTGAAGTAGGTCTTACCGAAGATGAGATTAAGAACACATCCCAGATCACCATCGTAGCCTGCGGATCTGCATGGCATGTTGGAATGGTCGGACAGTATGTTATGGAAGATCTTGCAAGGATCCCCGTAAGAGTAGAACTTGCAAGTGAGTTCAGATACAGAAAGCCCATCCTTGATAAGAACCAGCTTGTAATCGTAATAAGCCAGTCCGGTGAGACTGCAGATTCACTCGCGGCACTCAGGGAAGCTAAGTCAAACGGAATCAACACTCTCGGAATCGTAAACGTAATGGGATCATCCATCGCAAGAGAAGCAGACAATGTCTTCTACACCCTTGCAGGTCCCGAGATATCGGTTGCCACTACCAAGGCATACTCCGCACAACTCGTCGCAATGTACTGCCTTGCAATCGAGTTTGCTAAGGTCCGTGGAACTATCGATGACGAGAAATATAAGAACCTCATCGAGGAGATGCTGACCATACCCGATAAGATTGGAAACATTCTTCTCGACAAAGAAAGAATCCAGTGGTTTGCAGCCAAGTATGCTAATGCTCACGATATCTTCTTTATCGGAAGAGGAATCGATTACGCATTATCTCTTGAAGGAAGCCTTAAGCTCAAGGAGATCAGCTACATCCATTCCGAGGCATATGCCGCAGGTGAGCTGAAGCACGGAACCATCAGCCTTATTGAGGATAACATCCTTGTAGTGGGCGTTCTTACCCAGTCAGATCTCTACGAGAAGACCATCAGCAATATGGTAGAGTGTAAATCAAGAGGTGCTTATCTCTACGGACTCACCATGGTAGGTAATTACAAGACCGAGGATACCTGCAACTTCGTTTCATATATTCCTAAGGTTGACGAGCACTTTGCCGCTTCCTTAGCGGTTATTCCTCTCCAGCTCCTTGGATATTACGTATCTGTTTCCAAGGGTCTTGACGTTGATAAGCCCAGAAACCTGGCAAAATCAGTTACAGTAGAGTAACTTAAATTGAAAATATGGATGTAAATATCTATTTCTTTACAAACACAGGTGAAAACACGGCGAATGAGATATCATCTCTTTTAGAGGGTCAAACCTTTAGAGGGGATGATATTAATGTGCGCCTTTGCGGCAAGGAGAAGCTGACGGAAGAGGGTTTTAAGGAGAAGGACGCGCTGATTTTTATCGGTGCATCGGGTATCGCGATAAGGCGAATTGCACCTTTTGCCGAAAATAAGCTTCATGACCCTGCCGTTATATCAATAGATGAGACAAAACAGTTTGTAATCCCCCTCTTATCGGGCCACGTGGGAGGCGCTAATGCTTTCGCGAAAAAGCTGGCAGAGCTCCTTCATGCAATTCCTGTTGTAACCACGGCCACCGACACGGAGGGAGTTTTTAG
>JAEEXJ010000132.1 GCA_016291475.1 Lachnospiraceae bacterium
CTTCCTCTCAGCGGGAGTCATATCGGGATTCTCATATACGATATGCTGGAATTCATCTACCATACATCCGTAAGGAACGAAGATAATGGAATCCTCAAGGTGCATGGTATAGTAATCGTCTTTTCTGTCACCGAAGAACTTATCCATCCATCCGTAAGTGAAATACTCCATGGACATTGAATGGATCTCCGCGGTCTCCATGGTGAGTTCGTTATGCTCGGGGATAGGATCGTTTCTGGTAAGGTATCCCTGGAATGCATGTCCGCACTCATGGGTTATTACATCAACATCTCCGCTGGTCCCGTTGAAGTTGGCGAAGATAAAAGGTGCCTTGTAATCGGGAAGGAAGGTCATGTATCCGCCCTGACGCTTGGTCTTACGTCCGAGTACGTCAAAGAGATCATATTCTCTCATGAAATCCATGAACTCGCCGGTCTCGGGAGAAAGTTCCCTGTACATAGCCTGACCTGCTGCGAGGATCTCCTCGGGAGTTCCTACGGGTGCAGGGTTTCCGTTCTTAAAATGCACTTCATTATCGTAGTGCTTGAGACTGTCTACGCCGATACGCTCGCGTCTCTTTTCGTGGATCATGGTAGCAAGAGGAACAAACGCTTCCTTAACCTGCTTTCTGAAATTCTCTACTTCCTTTCGGCCGTAGCTGTTTCTGTTCATTCGCATGTATCCGAGATCGATATAATTCTCATATCCCATCTCACGTGCCTGCTTGGTGCGGTTTGCCACCATCTTGTCGTAGATATCGTCGATCTCATCTGTTACAGTCAGGAAGTAATCACTGATTGCCTTCCACGCGTGCTTTCTGACATCTCTGTCAGGATCTACGGTAAACTTTCTCATAAGGCTTAAGTTATAATCTTCGCCTTCAAAAGGAATCTTTGCCGTAGCGATGAGTTTGGTATACTTGCTGGAAAGCTCGTTCTCTTCCTGAGCAAGTCCGATGATCTTCTCATCAAATGATTTAATGGAAAGTTCCATGCTCTTAAGTGCAACAGGGCCGAGCTTTTCTTCAAATCCCTCTTTAAAAGGAGATTCAAAAAGCACCTTCATGTACTTATTGGAGCAATCTGAAAACAGGGGAGTGATCTCATCATAATAATCATTCTCCGCACTGTAGAACTCATCCGTTGTATCAATATCATAACGTGTACGTGCGATGACCATCTCGGTAACGAAATGATTGGTCATCTCGGTTATCTTCTCATGAACCTTCCAGGCCTCATCAAAGCTTTTTGCATCCTTAAGAGCCTGTGTAAGCTCGGTGTACTCTTTGACAAATTTGTCAGAGTCAACTCTCTCATAAGGGAGATCTTTGAATTTCTGCATTACTTAATTCTCCTTAGCCGCATCCGAATGATCCTTGTTATAGAGATGGCAGGCACAGAAATGTCCGGGCTCTACTTCCATCATTTCGGGTGCTTTGTTTTTACATATTTCCATACACTTATCGCATCTTGTATGGAATTTACATCCTGAAGGCGGATTTGCGGGTGAAGGGATACTTCCCTGAAGGACTATCCTGTTCATCTTGTAATCCGGATCGGGTACCGGTATCGCGGAAAAAAGTGCGGTGGTATAAGGATGGAGAGGATTTGAATAAATCTTCTCGGTCTCCGCATACTCAACCATATTTCCGAGATACATAACTCCGACAGTGTCGGATATATGCTCTACTACAGACAGATCGTGTGAAATAAACAGATATGTCAGTCCGAACTGCTTCTGAAGATCTCTGAGCAGATTTATGATCTGAGCCTGGATGGAAACGTCAAGAGCAGAAACTGGCTCGTCACAGAGTATGAATTCGGGATTGAGCGCAAGAGCTCTCGCGATACAGATCCTCTGACGCTGTCCGCCGGAGAACTCGTGAGGATAGCGGTTCTTGTGCCACTCCTGAAGTCCGCAGGCTTCCATTACTCTGGTAACATAATCATCTATCTCTTCCTTGGGAACAATGCCATGCTCCCTTACCGCCTCGGCAATGATCTCACCTACGGGAAGTCTGGGAGAAAGGCTTGAATAGGGATCCTGGAAGATGATCTGGATCCTGGGACGAAGCTTTCTTAACTCTTCCTTGGATAACTTGAAGATATCCTGTCCGTCAAAATAGACCTCCCCTTCAGTCTTCTCCTGAAGTCTTAAGATGGTTCTGCCGGTTGTGGACTTACCGCATCCTGACTCACCGACAAGGCCCATGGTGGTTCCCTTTTTGATAACAAAAGAAACTCCGTCCACAGCCTTTACATTGCCTATGTTCATCTTAAAGAAGCTTGATTTGATGGGGAAGTACTTCTTAAGATTCTTGACTACAAGAAGATTTTCACTGTCTTTTTCAGCACCTTCAAAAGGCATCTGATCTTTTACTTCACTCATTTTAAAAGCTCCTCCGGATCAACGGTCTTGGGGTAACCGACAACTTCGCCTTCATCATAGAATCTGTAGCAGGATACGAAGTGGGTATCGGAAATCTTAATCTCGGGAGGATAATCTCCGCCCACATCATTTACCTTGCCCTTGCATCTGTCACACTGCATCTCGCAGCGGTCTCTGAAATAGCAGTAATCGGGCATATTAACGGGATTGGGAACGCTGCCTTCGATGTTGTAGAGAGCATCCACCTTCTTTCCCACAACAGGCTTGGACTTCATAAGACCTATGGTGTAAGGATGTGCGGGGTGATGGAAAATATCATCCGCGGTTCCTTTTTCGATAACACGTCCCGCATACATTACAACAACATAATCAGCCATGCTTGCAACAACGCCCAGATCATGGGTTATGAGCATGATGGATGAATTGATCTTGTTCTTAAGATCTGCCAGAAGGTCAAGGATCTGAGCCTGTATTGTAACATCAAGCGCGGTGGTGGGCTCGTCGGCGATGATAAGCTCGGGGCTGCAGGCAAGTGCTATGGCGATCATAATACGCTGTCTCATACCGCCGGAAAGCTCGTGAGGATACATCTCATATACACCCTCTTTATTAGCGATACCTACCATCTCAAGCATCTCTAAGGTACGGGCTTTGATCTGTTCCTTGGTCATCTCGGGGTTATGAAGTTCAAGAACTTCATTAACCTGTGCTCCGATTTTGAACACGGGATTAAGACTTGTCATAGGCTCCTGGAAGATCATTGAGATCCTGTTTCCGCGAATCTCCTGCATCTTGGCGGTAGGAGTGTTTACGATGTTATAAGCCGTACCGTCACCGAGATTAAAACGGATCTCTCCGCCCACAGTCTGTCCGCCGGGTCTCTGAAGAAGCTGCATAAGTGAAAGACTGGTAACAGACTTTCCGCATCCGGATTCTCCTACAACTCCCACGGTAGAACACTTGGGAATATTAAAGCTTATACCGTCAACAGCTTTTACCGTTCCTACGTCGGAAAAAAAGTACGAGCAAACATTGTCGAATTCCACAACGTTTCCTTCATCCTTCATCTTGGTGGTATAAAGGGAAGGATCCTTCTTGGCATTTGCTCTTTCAGCCTCCAGCTTCTTAGTCACCTTGCGGTTAAACTTAGTGATCTTTCTGGATTCTTTTGCGGAAATATACGAAGAATTCTTCGATTCCTTCTTCTCTTCTATTTTCTCTTTGTTATCAGCCATGATAAACCTCTTAACCGTTTATTACTTTATCTCTTGGACTTGGGATCGTATGCGTCTCTTAATCCGTCACCTACGAAGTTGAATGCGATTACCGTGAGACAGATAAGGAGACCTACAGGGATCCAAATGTGCTGGTAATGTGCCATTGCGGTTGCGGAAGAAACCGAGTTGATGATGGTTCCCCATGTAGCCAGAGGATGCTTAACACCCAGGCCGAGGAATGAAAGCGTCGACTCGGTGAGAATGACCGAACCCATTCCCATAGTCGCGATTACGATGAGCTGAGGCATAACGTTGGGAATAAGATGTCTGAAGATTCTCTTACGAACCCTGATTCCGGTAGCCTCTGCAGCCACCATGAATTCCTGCTCGCGAAGCGAAAGGATCTGTCCGCGAACCATACGTGCAACGCTTGCCCATCCGAGAAATCCTAAAGTGGCCATCATGATGACAAGCCTTACGTAAGTATCCATTCTTAGTGAGTCCATGGTCGCACCAAGGATGATCATGATGGGAAGTGAAGGCAGGCAGTAGAAAATATCAACAAGTCTCATGATGAGGTTGTCCACCCATCCGCCGTAATATCCTGCAAGGCCGCCCATGATGACTCCTATGAAGATTTCCAGGAAGACCACAACAAAGCCTACCATAAGTGATACACGTCCGCCGTACATGATCCTGGCAAGAACGTCAAATCCGTCTCCGTCGGTTCCGAGGATATGCTTGCCCGAAGAAGAAGCAAACATGTCAATCACATAGATGACCTGATTACAGTTGATAACATACTCTCCGGTATATCTCTGAGTTACGGTCAGTTCGGATTCGGAATACTGAAGATTTCCTTCTTCATCGTAAACGTAAAGTCCGTTTTCATCCTGATAGGGAAGGTTGTAAACAAACGTATCGGTGGTCTTTCCGCTTTCTGCCATAGTGATGACAATTTCTTCGATCTCTTTTTTCAGATCATAATCGATACTGTCCTCACCGGTGTAACGTCTTACCGAGAAACTGGAAAGCTCGGCAACTTCCTTATCATCACCGTCCTTGAGAATAAGGAGTCCGTCGGTTTCCGTGATTCTGTATTTAACAGCATCAACAGTAAATGAACTTCCGTCTGTAATGTGAAGCAGTGCGTTCGCCTTAAGCTGATCCGATACCTTCACATCATTTGAGATCACATTAAAAGTAAGTCTGGTATAAACGGATGCATTCTTCTCATTACCTGAAACAGCATATGCATCGGAACCGGTGATACCCTTTACAATGCAATATGTTTTGCCGTCTGCAGTAAATGAATATGCATCCTCTCCGGCTGCTTTTTCAAAAGCATTTGCAAAAGAATCCGGCAGAGAAGAATCGTATGTTACGACTCCGTCCATTTCGGAATAGATGTTATATGACTTGGCCACATCTTTTTCATAAGAATATGTAATACCCTCGAATGTAAATGTACCGCCCGCACGCTTGAAGTTCTTGGTGAGAGCTTCTACAAAACCTTCGATTTCCTGACCGGTAAAATTAACGGTACCGCTTATCATGTCATAAGTTCCGATAAGAGCGCTTCCCTCTCCAACCGAAGCCACCTTGGATGCATCAACGGATGAAAGAACGAAGACATCGTCACTTACTTTTCTGAGAAGGAATTCACCGTCATCGGAAAGAAGAATAGCCACATTCTCGCCCGACTCTATCAGACTCTTTGCAACGCTGTTAACGGATGTGGTTACCGTTCTGGGAACGGATATATCACTTGAAAGAGTATAACCTGTATAGGAGGTTATCTCCTTGGCAAGCGCATAGTTTATATTCTGAGAATCATATTTATAGAAGATCTCTTTCTGACCGCAGGGATAGAAAATAGGTCCTAAGAAAGAGAATACGAACATAATGATCAAAAGTACACTTCCGAATACGGCAAGACGGTTTCTGATAAACCTCTTGAAAACCTGCCTTCCGGGAGAAAGAACTTTAACACGTGCAACGTCATCAAGTCTTGCTGCAACCTGATTACCTGTGCGTCCTGCTTTCGCTTTTAATATTTCATTCAGATTATATGAAGCCATGTCTCTTATTATTTCTTTTCTATATATATCAGCTCAGACGCACTCTGGGATCAACCGCCGCATACAGCAGATCGGAGATCAGGTTTCCGAGAAGTGTAAGAACCGAGATAAATGCAAGATAGAACATGATAAACGGAATATCCGCCTGTGTCATTGAATAGTATGAAGCATAGCCTATTCCTCTGATACCGAAGAGAGTCTCGGTAATAAGTGCTCCGGAGAAAAGGCCGGGAAGCATTCCGCCGAGCATGGTCACAAGAGGAATGAGTGTGTTTCTGAAAGCATGCTTTCCGATGACTTTCTTCTCGGGAACGCCCTTTGCACGGGCTGTTCTGATGTAATCGGAGTTAAGTACTTCCAGCATATTTGTACGGGTATAGCGCATAAGGCTTCCGATTCCTATAACGGTAAGAGTTACCGCGGGAAGCGCAAAGTGTTTCGCTAAATCCAGGAATTTTCCAAAATTAGATAAGAACTGATAATCACGTCCCTGCATACCGGTGAGATCCACCCATCCGAGTTTGACCGCAAAGACATATTTAAGAAGCGTCGCCAGGAAGAATGTAGGAAGCGAAATACTTATCATGGCGACGACGGTAGTAAAGTAATCCGCAAAACTGTATTGCTTTTTGGCCGCTGTTATTCCAAGCGGTATAGCGATTATAACTTCAAAAATAAAAGAAACAAGTCCCAGTGCAAAACTGTACCAGACAGTGTCATTGAACTTATCGAGAACGGGAATAGTCCACTGCCAGCTGTCGCCCCAGTT
>JAEEXJ010000032.1 GCA_016291475.1 Lachnospiraceae bacterium
AGGATATGCCCAAGGCATGGTATAACCTCAGAGCAGACATGAAAAACAAACCCGCTCCTCTTCTTAATCCCGGAACAGGAAAGCCTCTTACTGCGGATGAGCTTTCTCCCATATTCTGTGAGGAGCTTGTTGCGCAGGAACTGGATGATACCACTCCTTTTATCGAGATTCCCGAAGAGATCAGAAACTTTTATAAGATGTTCAGACCTTCACCTCTTGTCAGAGCATACTGCCTTGAGGAGAAGCTGGGAACTCCTGCCAAGATCTATTATAAGTTCGAGGGAAACAACACCAGCGGAAGCCACAAGCTTAATTCTGCCATTGCTCAGGCTTATTATGCAAAGAAGCAGGGACTCAAAGGTGTTACCACAGAGACCGGTGCCGGTCAGTGGGGAACCGCTCTTTCAATGGCCTGCTCATATTTCGGACTTGATTGTAAGGTATATATGGTTAAGGTTTCTTACGAGCAGAAGCCTTTCCGCCGCGAAGTAATGCGTACTTACGGAGCATCTGTTGTTCCTTCCCCTTCCGAAACCACCGAAGTAGGAAGAAAAATCCTTGCCGAGTTCCCCGGAACAACCGGAAGCCTCGGATGTGCAATCTCTGAAGCGGTTGAAGTAGCTACCAAGAATCCCGGATATCGTTATGTTCTGGGAAGCGTTCTTAACCAGGTTCTTCTTCATCAGTCTGTTATCGGACTTGAGACCAAGACCGCTCTTGATAAGTACGGAATAAAGCCTGATATCATCATCGGATGTGCAGGCGGCGGATCTAACCTCGGAGGACTTATCGCTCCTTTCATGGGTGAGAAACTTCGCGGAGAAGCGGATTATCGCATCATTGCCGTTGAGCCCGCATCTTGTCCCAGCTTCACAAGAGGAACCTTCGCTTACGATTTCTGCGATACCGGAATGATCTGTCCTCTTGCCAAGATGTATACTCTCGGAAGCAGCTTTATTCCTTCGGCAAACCATGCGGGAGGACTTCGTTTCCACGGCATGAGCTCAACTCTTTCCCAGCTGTATCATGACGGATACATGGAAGCGACCAGCGTAGAGCAGACTTCCGTATTCGAGGCTGCAGAGATGTTCGCAAGAGTAGAGGGAATCCTTCCCGCTCCCGAAAGCTCACATGCTATCAGGGCTGCTATCGATGAGGCACTTAAGTGTAAAGAGACCGGAGAAGAGAAGACCATCGTATTCGGCCTTACCGGTACAGGATACTTCGACCTTGTTGCATATCAGAAGTTTAATGACGGAGAGATGAGCGATTACATCCCTACCGATGAAGAGATCGCAGCATCTGTTGCCAAGCTTCCCAAAGTACCCGAGATGTAATATTATTTATTTTTCATAACTTACCTAAAATATATATCAATGGGGACGGTTTTAAGAAACCGTCCCCATTAGCTTTGTTATTTACGCATAGTACTGTGCCTGGGCGTGGAACATCTGAGAGTACAAACCGCCGGGCAAAGAGACGAGGCTGCTGTGAGTTCCTCTTTCCACGATCCTGCCTTCTTTAAATACCAGAATGCTGTCGCAGAATTTGCAGGAAGAAAGTCTGTGTGAAATAAAGAGAGCAGTCTTTCCGTCAGTCATCTCATTGAATTTCTCATATACTTCCTTTTCTGCAATGGGATCCAGTGCGGCCGTAGGTTCATCGAGTATGAGAACGGGGGCATCTTTGTAGAGAGCTCTTGCCATGGCAAGCTTTTGCTGTTCACCTCCGGAGGGTTCAAAGCCGTTCAGGTCGTAATATCTGAACACACATGTATCTGTTCCTGCGGAAAGAGAAGAAACTTTTTCGGATAGTCCGACTTCTTTGATTATCTCATTTACTTTTTCATCGGATACATCTGCAGGATCTCCTGTTATGATATTTTCCTTGATTGAAAAACCGAGAAGCTGGAAATCCTGGAAAACAGCTGCAAGTAATTTTCGATAACTTGTAATGTCATATTCAAGAATATTAAAGCCGTTTAATGTGATCTCTCCTTCCGTACACTCATAAAATCTGCAGAGCAGTTTAATAAACGTTGTCTTGCCTGCACCGTTTAATCCTACGATTGAAAGATGTTCCCCTTTATGTATCTTTACATTGATATTTGTGATAGCATATTCTTCGCTTCCGGGATATCTGAAAGATACGTTTTTAAATTCTATCTCCATAGAATCATCGCATGCACAGGGAAGGTTTCCGGATTCTTCGAAGTCATTGTTCTCAAGAAAGTTCACACATTTCTCCGCATAACGTGTAAATTTCTGCAGGTCGAGTATCTGTAATAAAACCATGTTCATGCTTGCTGCGATAGCTGCACCGGATGCGGCGAGCATCGTGAATTCACCCAGGGTGATAATACCTTTTACTGCCATTATGGTGAGAATGATATAAGTCAGGATCGTAGTGAGTGCCATGTCGAGTTTTGAACCATACAGGAATTTCTGTGACTGCATCGCCTGATCTTTAGTAATCTTTGATTGCTCAAGATTATATGAATCAACTCGATGTGTCATCATATCTTTTGCATCAAAAAGTCTTATGTCTTTACCGTATCGAATATCGGACAAGGAGTGGAGCAGGAAATAATATCCTCTGTCGATGGAAGAAAGCTTTTCGTGCTGAGCCAGACTAATCGCATTGATCCGATTGTTCATTGCGGTGTTTATGATAACGCTTAAGACAAATACAAGAAGGAGCGGAAGAGAGTATCTGATAACAACGGATGCTGAAATGATCAATATCACCAGATTACTTATAAGAAGAGCAAATGCTTTGAACAATCCTCTCATACCGCCGGAGTAATCATTGGAGATTCCGCTCTTAGCGCTGTGAATGTAATCAAGAGTTTCTTTCTGCTCGGTGGCAATGAATTTAAGTTCCATGCTTTTTCTTCCGATATCAGCTTCATTGCGTCGGTTAAGATCCTCATAGTATATCTTGGACAGATGCTCATCCGTAATGCTGACTGACAGATTTATGAAGAATGTGGCAAGGATCATAAACGCAGCGATGTGAATAATGCGGGCCATGTCTCCGGAGGAGGTAATGGTATCGATAAGCATCCTCGGACAAAAGATTCCTACCAGTGGTCTTATGATCATTACAAGCATGAAGAAAGCATAGAATAAGTAAAAACTTTTTCTGTATTTCCACATCTTATCAAAAAAGTAAAAGATGGTATGAAGATCGAAATTCATTTTCCTGTCATGATGCTTCATTTTCGACTTCCTCCGTTTCTTTGTAATACTGAGCTTGTGCTTCATATATTTCGTAATACTCTCCTTTAAGCTTCATGAGCTCGTCATGAGTTCCGTATTCAACTATGTGACCATCCTTAAACATTGCAATTACATCGCAAAAGCGTGTTGAGGAAAGTCTGTGGGAAATATATATGCCTGTCTTTTCGCCGATCAGAGTGTCAAAGTCTTTATACATTTTTTCTTCCGCAAGAGGATCAAGTGCTGCGGTGGGCTCGTCCAGAATAATGACGGGGGCATCTTTGTAGAGAGCTCTTGCGAAAGCCAGTTTTTGTTTCTCGCCTCCCGAAAAATCCGTTCCGTTTTCATCAAGTACTTTTAATACCTGGGTGTGTTCTTTGAAAACCAGCTTCTTTATCTTGTCTGATAAACCGCATTTTTCGATGCAGTCTTTTACTCTGACTTCATCGGTTTTATCCGATAGTCTCATGGAGATATTTTCCGATACGGTAAAGGGATATTCTTCCACATTCTGGAATACCGGAGAAAAGAGACCGAACCTGGTCTTGAGATTAAGGCTGTCAGCCTCTTTTCCGGCAATCCGGATTGTTCCTTCGGATGGGGAATACAATCCGCAAAGAAGTTTTATGAAGGTAGTCTTGCCTGCACCGTTTAATCCGACGACGGCAAGTCTTTGTCCGTAGGGAATCTTGATGCTTACATTTTCGAGAGCATTTTTGCTTTGCGCTTCATAACAAAATGTAACATCGTCAAATTCTATGTCCGGTTTATCCGGTCCGCATTCAGCTTCCTTACTTTCATCTTTCTTATAGGTGTCAACAAATCTTCTGAAGTCCGCAACTTCGGAAGATTGTTTTTTCAGATTCGAAAGTTCATGGAAGAAGCTGTTTACCGCATTTGAGAAAATACGAACCGATGATACATAAAGTGTAAAGTCCGCAATGGAAAGATTTCCTTTTGCAAGGGACCACAGGAGAAAGAAATATAGTGCAATCTCCTGAAGAAGCTGAAATACTGCAATCAGTATATGACCCTTTACCCATATGTTTCTTGAGATGATATATTTCTTCTGGATATCCGCATTAAGAGCAAGATACTTTTCGTATATCCAGTCTTTCATGTCGTACAAACGTATCTCTTTGGCGGTATTAAAGTGGGTAGTAAGATAACCCATGTTAAAGTGTCTTCTCCAGAACGGACCAAGTGCATCCCACACAAGTTCTTTATCTTTTCTCTTAGCTTTCTCCAGCGGAATGGATGCGGTTATCAAAAGAAGACTTAAGATGACCACCAGAAAAATATTGAGTTTCGAAATCAGAAGGACGGATATTATTATCTGTAATACGAATTTTCCGCACAGTATGGAAGAGGTCATCATTCCTTCTATACTTGCATCTTTGTTGTTCATTACATTTCTGATTCGCTCATGTTCGTCGAGGACTTTGGGATTTTCCATATTCGCATAGTCCATGGTGAGCATGGTATCCATCAGTTCTCTTTTGAATCTGATCAGAACATATTTCATTCTCCATCCGGTCTGGTTCAGTACATAACCCTGAAGGAGATATACCAGCAGAATGACTGCAGCGTAGATTCCGATCACATACATAATGTTTTCGGTACTGCTTCCGGTTTCAATCCGGCTTATTACAAGTTTTACCAAGATAGGAACAACAAAGAGTTCGGCGGTATCAATGATGTTTCCAAGGATCTGAACAGGCATTAAGCCTTTTCCCCATTTTGTCATGCCGCTTAGCACATACCTCAGATTATCTTTTAATCCGTATTCTTTCATCATGTTCATTCCTCCAAGGAACTTTTTCCTGATATCATCCTGAGGCGTGCCCTTAGGGGAGGGTCAAGTTTTTGTTGACAATTTTTTTGCATGTGTTATTCTTAATTCACGATACAAAAAAGAAAGCGAGGTAGTTTTAATGTTTGTAAAGAGAATAGTTACCGCAAACGAATATAGTATGACGACCTCGGTTTATGCTCATTGATCTTAAAATGAATTGATATCTGAACCGTGGCTTTAAAGTCACGGTTTTCTTTTGCCCATAGGGCATCTTAGCTGATGGTCTCCATACTATGAATCACATTTATGGAGAATCAAAATTGAGTAAAAAAATAATCAATCAAAACGAAGAACTGACCGGCAGGATCATGTCGGTTCAAAAAAACAGCTTTATCATCGGATATGAAGAAGAGGAAATTTCCGGAAAGCTCAAAGGAAGTTTTTACGGAGAAGATACAGAGAATCTTCCCGTTGTCGGAGACTATGTTACTTTTCGATATAACCCTTTGGGTGAATCAATGATACTTAGTGTGTGCGAAAGAAAGAATCTGCTTCAAAGACCGGATCAGGCCAAGACGGCGGTAATGCAGTACATGGTCGCCAATGTAGACTATACCTTCATTATTACATCTCTAAACGAAGATTACAGTTATAACAGGATAGCAAGATATGTCAGTGTGGTGCTTCAGGGCGGATCGATCCCTGTTGTGGTGCTGACCAAATCGGATCTGTGTTCCAATCCCGGAAGATATATAAGGGAGGTGGAATCCATTTCCGACAAAGTAAGGGTTCATGCCATCTCAGCTATATACGGTATCGGAACGGATGAACTGGAAGAATATATGAAACCTGGAGTTACTATATGTCTGATCGGTTCATCCGGTGCCGGAAAATCGACGCTTATCAATTCGCTTTCGGGGGAGGAAGTAATGAAAACATCGGAAGTAAGAGAGTCCGATTCGACCGGTAAGCATACCACAACACACAGACAGCTGATCAATCTTAAGAACGGCGTATCTGTCATCGATACTCCCGGTATGAGAGAGATCGGGATGGCTGAGACAAAAGAAGGAATCGATGAGACTTTTTCGGATATAGTGGAGCTTGAGCGCATGTGCAGGTTCAGTGACTGCAGGCATGATACGGAACCGGGATGTGCCATCAAGGCTGCCATAGAAAACGGAGAGCTCTCGGAAGAAAGATATATGCTGTATAAATCTCTCGGAACTGAGAATCAGAAAAATTATGCCAAGAAAAAGAAGATATCCATGTGGGCTAAGGAAGCCAAAAAATTCAAGGATATGAATAATATCTACTAGAGTCGGCAAGAACCGTCCCCACTGAATCATGGTATAATAAGTATATGTATTAGGAAGGAAACAGAGCCATGAGAAATGAAAAAGTAGCGGAATTCCTCAGAAACAAGGGATTTGAAGATCGTATTGAGGATCATACCGAGACCATAGATACAGTAGAGCATGCGGCACGGCAGATCGGATGCAGCGAAGCGGAGATTGCCAAAACTCTTTCTTTTATCGTAGATGATAAACCTGTCATAGTCGTGATGGCCGGTGACGGAAGGGTAAACAGTTCCAAGTTTAAAGCAAAGTTTCATACCAAGCCTTCCATGGTGCCCAGGGATATGGTTGAAGAGCTGATAGGCTTTCTTCCCGGAGGTGTATGTCCCTTTGGTATAAAAGAAGGTATTCCGGTTTGGCTTGATATATCCATGAAGAGATTTGAATATGTCCATCCCGCTGCCGGGAATGAGTTTACTTCGGTTAAGCTGACTCCGGATGAACTTGAAAAAGCCTCAGAGGCGCTTGGATGGTGCGATGTTTGCAAGGGATGGGAAACGGATGAGAATAGTTAATCTGATCGAAAATACGGAAGGCAGGGCCGGATGCATCTATGCTCATGGCTTATCCTTCTATATAGAAAAAGGCAGCAGGAAATTATTGATGGATCTCGGTCCTTCCGAGGACACCCTGAAGAATGCCAAAAGCCTGGGAATTGACTTAAGTTCCGTAGATGCTGTCATTCTAAGTCATGGTCATTACGATCATTCGGGAGGGATTCTTCCCTATGCAGATGCGGGCTTTAAGGCGGACATATATATGCAGCGGTCCGCAGGTGATGACTATTATGCGGATGACGGAACAGATGCCGTGGGTGGAAGGTTCAGATATATCGGTATAGATAAAAGGATCTGTGATCTGCCGCAGGTCAGGAAGCTTGACGGGGATTTTGTTATTGAAGAAGGAATCGAACTGTTTACCATTAAAGAAAGAACCCATCCGCTTCCCTTTACCAACAAAAGACTTCTGATGAAGGCAGGAGAGGAACTTGTAAGAGATGAGTTTAAACACGAGCATTTCCTTGTTTTGACAGAAGGCGAAAAGAGCCTTCTCATGGGCGGATGTGCCCATAACGGTATCCTGAGTATCATGGATGCTTATTGTGAAAAATACGGAAAAGCCCCGGATACCGTGATAAGCGGTTTTCACCTGATGAAGAAGACAACCTATCGGGATGATCAGGTAAAAGAGATCGAGGATATCGCCCGTGAGCTTAATGAATATCCTACGATTTTCTATACTTGTCATTGTACCGGCCTGGAAGCATTTGATATTATGAAGGCAGTGATGGGAGATAAACTCATCTATGTTCACTCGGGTGATGAGATCATACTTTAAGTTGCAGGTATTATGAGCAGAACTTACAGTGACAATTTTGAGATAGGTTCCATGGAAGAGCTGGCATCTGCCGTAAAAGAATTCGGATTTGTTCCATTTTTTGCGGGAGATATAGAGGGCTTTTCTCTGGAAGAGCACATAGCGGACGGATGCTGGTATATTGACTCGGATCCTTGGGAAGCCTGGGAGTGGAAAGGACCGGTTATCAGGAAAACCGGGTGTGCATACGGAAAATTTCTGGCAAACAAGGCGGTATATATCAGCAAGGAGTGGTTCCCTGATTTTGCCAATTACAGGCGTGACGGGTATGACTTTGACGCCAGGTATGAGGACGGACTTGCTTCATATAATGATAAGACTCTGTATGAGCTGGTAGACGAAAATGCCCCGATCCTCTCCAAGGAACTTAAGGAAATAGGAAATTACCGTAAGGGCGGAAAAAAGGGATTTGATTCGTCCATAACCCGTCTCCAGAAGCAGTGTTATGTTATCACAAGCGATTTTACCCATTCCAAGGACAGATTCGGTAATGAATACGGGTGGGGAATAGCTGTATATACAACTCCCGAAAAGTTCATGGGTAAAAAGTTTACCGATAAAGTCTATAAAAGAAGCCCGGAAGAATCACTGGAAAGGATCGTCACGCATTTTAAGAAGATCCTCCCGGATGCTGATGAGGTGCAGATCAGGAAAGTGCTGAAATAAAAGGTTTCAGTCTAAAAAAAGGACCGACTTAAGAACAAAAAGCGGTCCTTTTTTTACAAAATACCGTTAGTGAACGATCTGAAGCAATGTTATCCTTAATATATAGTATAGAAGGGCCAAAGTCGGCAGAAAGGAAAGAATAATGGAGAATTTTTCATTCTATTCACCCACTTGTTTTATATTCGGAAAAGATTCTGAGGAAAAGACCGGAGCTTGCGTTAAGAGGTTCGGCGGAAGCAAAGTCCTCATTCATTACGGCGGCGGAAGTGTAGTTCGTTCCGGGCTTTTGGACAGGGTAAAGCAGTCTCTTGAGAAAGCAGGCGTTTCTTATGTAGAGCTCGGAGGAGTTAAGCCCAACCCAAGAAGCGGACTTGTATATGAAGGAATCGAACTTTGCAGAAAAGAAAACGTTGATTTTATCCTTGCGGTAGGCGGAGGAAGCGCCATTGATTCTTCCAAGGCTATAGCAGCAGGCGTACCTTACGAAGGGGATTTCTGGGATTTCTATCAGGGAAAATGGATAGAAAATGCCCTTCCCGTAGGAACAGTTCTTACGATCGCAGCAGCGGGAAGCGAAGGAAGCCCGGATTCCGTAATTACCAAAGAGGAGGGAATGTTTAAGAGAGGCGCCAGCGGAGATGCCATCAGACCTAAATTCAGCATCCTTAACCCCGCACTTACCCAGACCCTTCCCGCATATCAGACCGCAGCAGGAATTACAGATATAATGGCTCATCTCTACGAGAGATATCTGACCAACTCCGAGGAGGTTGAAGTAACCGACAGACTCATCGAGGCACTTCTTCTTACGATGATCCATGAAGGACCCAGAGTAATTGCAGATCCTGATAACTACGATGCAAGAGCCAATATTATGTGGGCAGGAACCGTAGCTCATAACAATACATGCGGTGTCGGAAGGAGCCAGGACTGGCTCAGCCACTCTATCGAGCATGAACTTTCAGCCCTTTATGACTGTGCACACGGTGCGGGACTTGCGGTTACCATGCCTGCTGTATTTACATATGAAATGAGCCATAATGTTATGAGATTTGCCCAGGTGGCAGTGAGGGTATGGGGATGCCAGATGGATTTTGCTCATCCCGAAGTTACCGCAAAGGCAGGTATTGAGGCATTCAGAAACTTCCTTATTTCCATCGGAATGCCTAAGAACTTTGAAGAGCTCGGGGCTAAGGAAGAGGATATCCCTAAGTTGGTTGATGTCCTTTGCAACGGCGACGGAAGAAAAGGAACCATCTCCGGATTTATCACTCTTAATGAGAAAGAGTGCGCTGAGATCTACAAAATGATGGTTTAATCAGAGGAAAAAAATGATCATTAGCGGACAAACATTTGATGAAGAAAGAGCACTTTACGGAAGAGACGGGATCGTTGCCATTGATTGCAGATTCGACGGACCCGCCGACGGTGAAAGTGCATTTAAAGAAGGAAAAAATATTGAGGTCAGGAATACTTATTTTAATCTCAGATATCCCTTCTGGCATGACGATAACCTGACAATCGCCGACTGTGAGATGACGGATAAATGCAGGGCTGCGCTTTGGTATACGAATAACGCAACCATCACAGATACCAAAATGCATGGTATCAAAGCTCTCAGAGAGTGTTCGGATATCAGGATAAAAGACTGCGATATCATATCTCCGGAATTCGGCTGGTCGGTAAACGGTATCGAGATGAAGGATTCGAGTGCCGAAAGCGAATATTTTATGATGCGTTCAAACAATCTTAAGTTCGAAAACGTATCCTTAAAGGGAAAGTATTCCTTTCAGTATATAACCGATTCTGTATTTGAAAATTGTAATTTTGATACAAAGGATGCGTTCTGGCACGCCAAAAATGTAACGGTAAGAAATTCGATCGTTAAGGGTGAGTATCTTGCCTGGTATTGCGAGAATGTGACTTTTGAAAACTGTACCATCAGCGGAACACAGCCTCTTTGTTATTGCAAGAACCTTAAGCTTATCAATTGCAGGATGATTGATGCTGATCTTGCTTTTGAGAAATCTGATGTGGATGCTACGATCACCACACCAATGATAAGTATTAAAAATCCGACTTCCGGAACTATAAACGTACCTGAAGTGGGCGAGATCATAATGGATGATCCGGGTGCAAAGGGTATTATTAAAACAAGTTAAAGGGGAAAATGTATGAGTATTGATCTGAACAAAATGCCGAAACTCGGTTTCGGACTTATGAGACTTCCTGAAAAAGACGGGGTTATCGATCATGAACACGTATGCAGAATGGTTGATAAATACATGGAAGCCGGAATGAATTATTTTGATACGGCATATGTATATCACGGGGGAAAGTCTGAAGTAGCGGCAAGAGAAGCTCTTGTAAAGCGTTACCCAAGGGAAGATTTTATGGTAGCAACCAAACTTCCCGCATGGGAGATCAAGAAAGAAGAGGATATTGAAAGAATCTTTAAAGAACAGCAGGAAAGACTGGGTGTTGATTATTTTGATTTCTATCTTCTGCATTCCATAGAGGAAGGAAACAATTATGACGTATATGTGAAGTATGATTGTTTCGACTGGGGAATGAAGAAGAAGGCCGAAGGGAAAATAAAGCATTTTGGTTTTTCTTTTCATGGAAGTCCCGAGCTTCTTACAGAGATCCTTGATAAACATCCCGAGGTTGAGTTTGTTCAGATCCAGCTTAACTACCTTGACAGAACAAATCCCGTAGTAAGATCCCAGGAACTGTATGAAATACTTCATGAGAGAAATATTCCCATTATCGTAATGGAACCTGTTCGCGGAGGAGCGCTTGCGAGCATGGCTCCCGAGATCGAGGAGATCTTTAAGAAAGCAAGACCCGATAAGTCAGTTGCATCATGGGCACTTCGCTTTGTCGGATCACTTCCCGGAGTTATGACGATTCTTTCGGGTATGTCCAACGAAGATCAGATGAATGATAATATCGGAACATTTAAGAATTTTGAACCCTTATCCGATGAAGAGTTTAATATCGTTAATAAGGTTACCGATGAGATCCTTCGTATTCCTCAGATCGGATGTACCGCATGCAAGTATTGCTGTGACGGATGTCCTATGAAGATAAGTATTCCGGATGTGTTCAGAACCATTAATACACTTCGAAGATATCCGGATGACTGGAGAAGTAAGAATTTCTATTCCGGATTAACCCAGAGATCCGGCAAGGCATCCGACTGCGTAGGCTGCGGTCAGTGCGAAAGAGTATGTCCTCAGCATTTACCTATTATCGAACTTATGAAAGAAGCTTCGGAAATTCTCGGATATTGATAAAAAAAGTTGTTGACCCTTCCCCAAGGGAACCCTCTAAGGTGATATTATAAGAAAGGAGGTTCCCATATGAACGACAAAATGACATCGGGGGAAATAGCAAAAAAGGCGGGCGTATCACAGAAAGCAGTTCGTCTCTACGATGAGAAAGGGCTTCTCAAACCATCGGATTATTCCGAAGGAAATTATCGTCTGTATGATAAGGAGGCACTTCAGGTTCTTGAAAAGATCGTAGCACTTAAACAGATCGGATTTTCACTTGAAGAGATCAGAGACAATCTCATTCAGGGAGAAGCATCGAATGTTGAAGAAGCTTTGAAGATCCAGCTTAAGAACATGGAGGAACAGAAGTATCGTATTGAAAAAGTCATCGCAGCGATACATCGAACTTTCGAAAGAAAGAGCAAAGACCTTGACTGGGATGATGTGGCCGAGATGGTCAGGATGATCAATCTGGATCAGTCGGCGGATGAAAGACACTGGGATGCTCTTAAGCATACCTCTCAGGAAGAAGACTGGTATGTAAAGATATTTAAATCCCTTAACCTTTCACCGGATATGAAGATCCTCGATCTCGGATGCGGATATGCCAAGCTTTGGAGAAATAATCGGGATGCTATTCCGAAGAACACCAAGATATTCGGATATGACATTCACGGAAGCTGGGCTGATGATTTCGAAAAGTATCTGACGGAAAACAGGGGTAAGCTCCCCCGCGGAGTTGAGATATCTCTGGAGTTCGATGATCTGGAAGGTGAGAGCGCATGGAAGAAAATCTCCAAAGATAAAGGTTATGATCTTATAATAGCCCATTATCTTAGCTATCAGGTAAAAGACTTTGAAGCGCTTGTGGAAAGATCAAGTAAGGTGTTGGGAAAAGGCGGAGTATTTTCCTGTAACTCTGCAGCAGTTAACGGATGGCATTCTTTCAATAAAGAATATTTAAATCGAGCAGGACTTAATTCGTCATTTATAGATGAGATCGTAAGTGCGGAACAGTCCGGACAGGATGCCTGCGATGAAATGCTTAAGAAATATTTTAAGAAGGTAGATATGATGATCCTCGAGAACACCTGGCATTTTACGGAGGCGGAAGAACTTTTCGATCGCATGTGCGCAAGATATCCCGGTCAGCAAAAGTACCTGAATGACAATCGAAAGAAGATAATAAAAGTATTCGAAGACGACATTAATAGCAATGGAGAGATTGCATATACTTATGGTTCTCTTTTCCGCAGATGCAGTAAATAACTAAACAGATTTTCTCTTTATATCAATCCTTTAACCGGCAGGCATGTAAAAGTGCCTGCCGGTTTTTTGATGAAAAAATATACAGCGATTATATTGACGATATATGGTTAATTCTTAGTCTTGGGGGTAATATAATAGAAAATGATCGGATCGGACGGAGGTGATCATATGGGAATAAACTATTGTAAATTATCGGAAGAACAATTGGATGTATTTATCGAAATGCGAATAAAGCAGCTTCGTGAAGAAGGAGCTACTGAGGATATAGATCTTGTACCTAACCTCAAGGATTATTACCACAGACATATGAGTGACGGAACTTTTGTATCCTGGCTTGCCATGGACGGAGATAAAATTGTGGGGACAAGCGGAATGTCTTTTGTGGAAAAACCCCCTTATTTCAGTTGTCCCAGTGGAAAGATCGGACTGTTATCCAGCATGTTCACGGATCCGGAGTACCGCAGAAAAGGTATAGCCAAGGAACTGTTAACAAGAGTGGTTAATGAGGCAAAAAGCTATGGATGCGGATGTGTTCAGATAACGGCTTCGGACATGGGTGTACTTCTGTATACAGACTTCGGTTTTGTCAAAAACGGAAATTTCATGCAATATAAGTTTTAGGCGAAAAATCCGCAAATATGGTAAAATAGAGGCGTATGTTTCGGTATGTGAAATATACGTCTTTATATTTGCCTTATCCGGAGAAGAACGAACATGAGCAGTTTTAAGATTTTGGCGGATACGATAGTGAAGATGTATGTCACATTGCTTCCTGCCATCATTGCCGGGATACTCGTTATGGTCTGGTGTAAGACCGGTTTGATGAAATCGGCGATGAAGCCTATGGACATGGGCAAAAATTTCCGTGACGGAAAGAGGATATTCGGGGATAACAAAACCTGGAAAGGTTTTATCGGATATCTGATCTTTGGCGCGGTCTCTACAGTCATCTGGGGCGCTGTTTGCCATGGCACAGGGATCGATCATCTGAATTATTTCTATGTTAATCATGAGAACACATTTCTTTTCAATCTGATGATCGGGGTTCTCCTCGGACTCGGATATGCACTCTTTGAATTACCCAACAGCTTTCTTAAGAGAAGATTGGATATAACACCCGGAAAGACGACATCGGGAGGATGGAAAGTATTTTTTATTTTCCTCGATCAGGCGGATTCGATATTCGGATGTGCCCTTGTTGTGTGGCTATTCTATGATCTGGGTATCGGTCTGTATCTTCTTTATGTTCTGGTAGGTGCTTTTACGCACATTGTCATGAACATGCTGTTGTATGTATGCAAACTCAGAAAAAACCCTTTTTAGTATTGGAGAAAAGACATGATCGTAAGACTCGCACTTGATGAAAAGAGAGAAGACAAGCTTGGTAACAAAGGAAAATTTCTTCTTCAGATGAAAAAGAAGGGATTTAACGTCCCCGGCGGATTTATTCTTGATACGGATATATATGATGAGATCATGGCGGCCAACTCAGTGAGTGATGCCATAAGCGAGTTGCTTTCCGGATTAAACAAGGGAAATGTTAAAAAAGTTTCCGAAGAGATCAAAGCATTGCTTGATACGATTAAGATTCCCTCGGATATTTCAAAGCAGATTGATAAGCTGGCATCCAAAGATACTTTGTACGCCGTAAGAAGCAGCGGAAATATGGAGGATCTTGAAGAGTATTCTTTTGCCGGACAGTACGATACTTTTTTAAATGTAAAAAAAGAAGATATCTGCAAAAGTGTAATTGATTGTTACAGATCGATGTTTGGAGAAGTTCTTCTTCAGTATGTGGTAAATAACAGGATCGATGCTGCGGCAATGAAGATGTCTGTGGTTGTGCAGGAGATGGTTCCTGCAGACTTAAGCGGAATCTGTTTTACCATAGATCCGGTAAACGGATATGATAAGGAAATGCTGATCGAGGTTTCCGAAGGTCTCGGTGAAAATATCGTAAGCGGAAAGACAGCACCCGAGCAGTATTTCTACAACTGGTACTATAAGAAGGAAGTCAGAAGGGCGAAGAAAAATAAATTTCTGGATGAAGATACGGTAGAAATGTATGCATCGGTTTTTTCGGATATTCAGCGTTTCTTCGGATATCCCTGTGATATCGAATTTGCCATCAAGGAGAACAAACTCTTCATTCTTCAGGCAAGAAGGATAACCAAGATAGGATACAACGGGATCGTTGATATGTGGACTACCGCGGACTTCAAAGACGGGGGTGTATCTGCAACGGTATGTACTCCCTATATGTGGAGTTTGTATGAATATATTTGGGAATTTTCGCTTCGTTCTTTTATCGTAAGATCGGAAATCCTTAGGGATGAGGAACTTCCCAAAAAGCTTGGCGAGATGTTCTATGGCCGTCCTTACTGGAATATGTCTGCCGTTAAAAAGGCGATGAGCCAGGTTATCGGATATAAGGAAAGAGAATTCGACAGCGAATACGGTATCATCGGAGATTATGAGGGCGATGGCCAGACTACCAAGGTCACTCCTTCAACAGTAGCAAGAATGATCCGTATAGTGATCAAGCAGAGCAGAATCCTTAAAGGCCGCAGAGAAAACAACCAGAGGTATAAGGATGATCTGCTGAAGCAGTATTACAGATATAAAGATAAATATGACAATAATAAAATTGAGAACATTGAAAAGGAATTCGTAAGGATCACTAAGAAAACGTATCTCAGAAGTGAGACCACATATTTCTGGCAGATCTTTATCAATACCATTCATCAATCTCTTTATAAGGACAGTTTATTAAAGTATGTATCCGAAAGCGAATATCTGTCGCTTCTCGGAAACATAGACAATATTTCACATCTGCTTCCTTTTTATGAGATGTGGGATGCGACAAGACTGATCCGCAAGGATGAAAAAGCTTTTTCCTATTGGAAAGAAACGAGTGCTGGGGAAATCGCCGGAGAGCTGTCCGCTGCAGATAATTACATCCCTGTAATAAAAGATATCATAGACAAATACGGATATCATTCCGATAAAGAGTTGGACATCACGTATCCATGTTACTATGAAGAGCCCGAAACCATCATCACTATGATCAAAGATATGGTGGTGCTGGAGGATTCATATTCTCCGTTGGAAGACAAAGAAAACGGACACAGAATGTATTCGGAAGTATTAGGTAAAATAAAAACTAAGGTATCCGACCGCACCTTCAGAAAGATCGAGAAGAAAGTGTCCGGTATGAGAAAGATGCTGTGGTGGAGAGAAGAGTTCAGAGATGTATCCACCAGATTCTATTACATGCTCAGAGTATATACGATGGAGTATGCAAAATATCTGACAGACAAAGGCGTTCTCGAAAGATACGAGGATGTCTGGTTTTTGAAAGTAGGAGATCTTTGGGATTATATTGACGGCAAGAAGACCAAGGAAGATCTTCGAGGCATTATAAAACGAAATAAGTATTATTACGATTGCTACAGGAATTACATAAGTGATAACGAGATCGGAACGGTATTCTCGAAACACAGAGATGATGTAAAGGCCAAAGATTCATCTATCAAAGGATTGGGTGCAAATAACGGTAAGGTTACCGGAATTGCGAGAGTCATTGAGGACTTCTCACAAATTGACAGACTACAGGAAGGAGACATTCTTGTTACAAGATTTACAGATACAGGGTGGACTCCTAAGTTTGCGATTCTGTCCGGAATCGTAACGGAATATGGCGGTATCCTGTGCCATGCCGCGATCGTATCCAGAGAGTATGGCATACCTGCGATCGTTTGCTGTAAGGATGCAATGCAGAAGATCCGTGACGGACAGACTGTTACCATAGACGGAACCACCGGAACCGTTACGATAGTTAAGTAATCGGAGAACAGCTATGAAAAAAATCGTAGGGTTTTGGAATCCTTCAGTGATCCTTACCTATATTGGCATGAGCTTTGCCATACTCGGAATGTTCCTTGCGGTAAATGAGATGATAAATTTCTCCTTTATCTGTCTTGTGCTGTGCGGAATATGTGATCTGTTTGATGGGGTGGTTGCAAGAAAATTCAAGCGAGACGAAGATGAAAAAGCATTCGGAATAGAATTGGATTCTCTTGTAGATGTATTGAGTTTCATAGCTCTTCCGGTGACCATTTTTATGAGCATCGGATTCAATTCCCCCATACATCTGATTATTTATATACTTTATTCAATCGCGGGAATCGCAAGGCTTGGATATTTCAACGTTGTCACTGCAGACGGAGACGGCCCCGTAAAATATTACTCCGGGCTTCCTATCACATATGCTGCACTTGTATTTTCTTTAATGTATCTGACAATTAATTTACTCGGAAGCGATGCGTTTATGATCATATATACACTGTCAATGGTCGCAGTAACTGTCCTTGAGGTGCTTAAGATTAAGATCGCAAAACCCAAAGGTCTCGCGTATTTATTTTTCGGAATTCTGGCAATAGCTGTTATAGCATTGTATATCATTACGGCATGAAAATATACGACAGGAAAACAAAGGAATATGAAGAAATAGTCCAGTATGGACAGGGTGCCCTTAAATTCCTGTACGGTAATTTCTTCGGAAGATTACTTTTGAGAATAGTTGTTTCGCCTTCTGTGTCACGCTTATACGGCAGGATCAATTCAGGACACGGAAGTAAAAAGAAAATTCCGGAATTCATACGATCAAATAATATAAAGATCGAGGATTTTGAAGACAGGGAATATGTTTCGTTTAATGATTTCTTTACAAGAAAACTTCGAGAGGGAGCAAGGATCGTCGATACCGATGAAAACAGGCTGATATCACCTGCTGATGCAAAACTCCTTGTCTATGATATTGAGCCGGGTCTTAGGATGAACATAAAAGGCAGGGACTACTCTGTGGAAGAGATCGCACCGGGAATACCAAGTCTTGAGGAATATGCAGGAGGTAAATGCCTGGTTTATCGTCTGTGCATGGACGATTATCACAGATATTGTTTTGTGGATGACGGATCTGTGGAGGAAACTCGTGTGATAAAAGGCAGACTGCACACGGTCAGTCCTTTATCCAAAGATTACAAAATATACAAAGAAAATCACCGTATTGTGAGTGTATTGTCTACGAAACATTTCGGTGAGGTAATACATATCGAAGTGGGAGCACTTCTTGTAGGCAAGATAGTAAACAGAGAAATAAATGAGTTTACAAAAGGTGAGGAAAAAGGTTTTTTTGAACCGGGAGGATCGACTATCGTACAGCTTTTTAAAAAGGATACTGTAAATATAGATGAAGATATCATGATTCAAAGTCGTGATAACATTGAGACAAAAGTATTATTCGGGGAAGGAGTCGGATCGGTATGTTAAAACGAATCCATATATATATGAAGGAAAGGTATCCCCTGATACCGAGACTGATACTGGGATTGATAGTTTTCCTTGAAATACATTTTATAATTCTTCTTAACGAAGGAGTCACTAAGTTCAACATCGGTGTACAGGAATTTGTCGGTGCTTATACAGTGTTTGCCTTTTTGCTCTGGTTAAGAATAGCCGATGATCTGAAAGATTTTGAGACAGATAAAGTATTATTCCCCGACAGACCTCTTGCAAGAGGAGATGTTTATAAGAAAGACGTTGTAATAGTATGCGCCATTGTCGAGGCTATAGCAGTTATTTTAAATGTTCTGTTTATGAACAATATTCTTTTCTTCTGTATCCTGTATTTTTACGGATATCTGATGAGTAAGTGGTTTTTCCAAAAAGCGAAGATTCAACCATCGCTACCGCTTGCTCTTGTCACACATAATCCGGTTCAGATGTTTGTGAATTTGTATATCATTTCATTTACGGTTATAAAATACGATCTTCGTGCTGTGACGCTCACAACGTGTATGACTTTATGGACTTTATATTTCCCTGCACTTATATGGGAAGTGTCCCGTAAGATCAGAGCGCCGAAAGATGAGAATGATTACACAACATATTCGAAACTGTTCGGATATAAGAAGGCTACAAGATTTGTCATGATCCTTACTATCGTTGATATCATAACGAATTTTATTCTCGTATTCAGACTGAATAAGATTTCGATCGTGGTGCTGTTCCTGCTTGTATCATGGATGACATGGAAGTTTATCCAGTACATGAAAGATCCGGAGAGATTTGTGATCGTAGACAAAGTCGAAAGATATACCTATCTGCAGGAATCAACAATGCTCCTGACAATAGTTGCTTTCCTGATTTTCGGAAGGATATAGAATGTACGGAAGTAAAGCTGACAATCTCATAAAGATGAAGGAGGCAGGAATAAATGTTCCTGCCTTTGAGATAATAGAATTCGGCGAAGAATTTGATGAGAAGAAATTTGAGACATATACCCGCAATGTTGCTGTTCGAAGCTGCTGTAATCTCGAGGACGGAGCAGATCAGAGTTTTGCGGGACAGTTTGCTACATATCTGAATGTAAAACCGGGAGAGATAGCGGGTAAGATCGCTGAATGCAGAAATTCCGTAAATGCCGAGAGTGTGCTCGCTTACATGGATAACCGCGGACTCAAACCTGATGCGCTGAAGATGTGCGTCATCGTACAGGATATGGTGGATGCATGCAAAGCAGGCGTTCTTTTTACGGCAAATCCTCAGGGACTGCTCAATGAATCTGTCATTGCCTGCGGAAGAGGTCTGGGAGAAGGTGTTGTTTCGGGTTCGTCTGAGACGACTACTTATTATTATCATCTAACGGATAAACTGTATTATTACGAAGGAAAAGAGGATCTGCTTTCTTCGGATGAGATAGATAAGCTGATAGAAGTATCTTCGAAGATCAAAGAATTGTTCGGAGAATATCTCGATATCGAATTCGCTTTTTCGGACGGCAGATTATATATACTTCAGGCACGACCCATAACAACCATAAATGCGGATAATCCTCTGATCCTGGATAACAGTAATATCGTGGAAAGTTATCCGGGGCTTTCACTTCCTCTTACGATTTCTTTTGTACACATGGTATACAGCGGCGTCTTCAGAGGCGTAAGTCGAAGAGTTCTTAAGAATGAAAAGGAATTAAATAAGCACGCTGATGTTTTCAACAACATGGTTGGTAATGCAAACGGGAGAATGTATTACAAGATCAGTAACTGGTATACGGTTCTGAAATTTCTCCCATTCAATAAAAAGATCATACCGGTCTGGCAGGAAATGCTTGGGGTGAAAAATAAATCGGTAAACGAAGGAGATGTTGAACTTAATCCTTTTGTCCGTTTTATGACCTATGTAAATTCATTTTACGAACTTGTTTCCGTTCCGAGGCATATGAGGAGTCTCGAAAAAGAATTCGTAAGAGTAAATGATCACTTCTATGACCGTTATGATCCGGATATGGATCTGAAAGAATTGATCGGACTATATGATGAAGTGAAAGAAAAGCTTTTGAGTATCTGGGATGTTACTCTTCTTAACGACATGTATGCATTCATCTATACGGGGCTTGTTAAAAGCAGGCTGCGAAAAAAGTCCGGACAGGATGATGCTTTTGTTAACAGATATATATCAGGCATAACCGATATAGAGAGTATGAAACCGGTTAAAGCTCTCATTGAACTGGCATATAAAAAGGATGCGCTTTCTGCAGAGGAATTTGAAAGATCCAAGGCCGAATATATAAGACTTTACGGTGACAGGAATCTTGAAGAACTGAAACTGGAAAGAAGAACATTCAGATCGACACCGTCTCTTCTGGATGAAAGAATTGCAGAATACAGGAAAGATCCGGGCAGACTAAAAAAGCTTTATGAAGACATCAATAAAAATGAAGCGGTACGGATCAAAGCCGATCCCTTAACTCGATTTCTCGGAAAAAGGTGCGCAGTCGGGATTGCGGGCAGAGAAAAATCCAGACTTAATAGAAGCAGGATCTATGGAATCGTAAGACTCATCTTTGATACCATGGGCTTTAGATTTGCACAAGCCGGTCTTCTAGATAAAGCTGAAGATATTTATTATCTGACAGTTGATGAAGCGTTCGAACTTGTAAGTAAACCGGCAGATATGAAGTCCGTGATAGATGAGAGGAAAGATGCATACTCGCTGTATGAAATGCTTCCTCCATATACGAGACTGGTCTTTGAAGAAAGAGAATTTGATAAAAGACATTCCAATGTAAATTCACATAAAAAGAAAAATAACGAAAATATACTTCAGGGAGTTCCGTGCTCCGGAAGCGTAGCCGAGGGTGAAGCACTTGTTATATCAGGTCCGGGTGATGCACACGATGTTAAAGATAAGATACTTGTTACCAAGATGACCGATCCAGGCTGGGTATTTCTGCTTGCTACAGCGAAAGGGGTTATATCGGAAAAAGGATCGCTTTTGTCACATACCGCGATCATATCCAGAGAACTTAATATTCCTTCCGTAGTAGGCGTGGATAAACTCACTGATACCGTCAGAACCGGAGATATGATCCGGATGGACGGAGGAACGGGACGCATAGAGATCATAGGGAGAGCCTGATGGAACTTGTTAAAGTGGGACTTGAAAAACAAAATATCAAAAGATTCGTGAATCTTCCCAAGAAGATATATTCCGCTAAGGACAATATGGAAAGTTCTTCTCAGATGAGATCGCTCCTGGAAGGAACTCATCCCTTGTCGAAATATTTTGATCTGGATGCTTATCTGGTAATAAAAGACGGTGAAACGGCAGCAAGATTTGCGATAACTACATATCCGAATGATACTACCGCATATCTGGGATTTTTCGAATGCATTAATGATAAAGAAGTTTCTTCGTTTCTATTTACGGAAGCCGAGAAAATAGCAGGAAATAAAAAGTGTCCGGTTATCGTCGGCCCTGTCGATGCATCTTTCTGGCTGGGTTACAGATTGAAGATCAATAAGTTTGATCTTCCTCCCTATACCGGGGAACCATATAATAAGGACTACTACCTGGAACTGTTCCAAAACAGCGGATACAAGATCAGTGAGCATTATATTTCGAGCGCCTTTCGATCTGTCGGGGAAAATTACGTAAATGAGAAATTCGAAAACAGGTACAAGGAATTTCTGGCACAGGGATATAAGATAGAAAGCCCGAAGGCTGAGGAATACAAAAAATGTGTTGAAGAAGTATATGAACTTATAACAGAACTATACAGTGATTTCCCTATATATAAAAATGTTTCCAAAGAAGATTTTTGCGAATTGTTTGGGAATTATAAGTCCATAATGAACATGAGCATGACTAAGATGGCGTATTACGAAGGAAAGGCTGTTGGGTTTTACATAAGTCTTCCCGATTACGGAAACAGAGTCTACCACGCCGGACTTTTGGATATTCCGGGAATACTAAGGACAAAAAAACATCCTAAGCGTTATGTGATGTTATATATGGGAGTGGATCAAAATCACAGAGGGCTGGGGAAAGCCTTGGTATATGCGATCATGAAAGAGCTTATGCAAAACGGACTTCCCAGTATCGGTGCACTTGCAAGAGACGGTAAGGTGACGCAGAACTATGCTGAAGAAGAAAAGACGGATATTTATGAATACGTACTTCTGAAGCATGAATTAGATAAATAGAAGAGGATGCGGAAATGACAAATGTACTTGAGGAATATCTTAAGAATGACTATTCAAAATGGGGATCAAGAAATTATCTCTATGAAAAAAAAGATGGAATAAATTTTTCTCCCATTACCTTCGCTGAATTTATCGAGAAAGTGAATTATCTTGCCGCATATTTGATCAATAACGGATTTTCCGGCAAAAATATAGGAATATACGGACCCAACAGTATAGAATGGATGATAAGTGACATATCGATCATGTGCTATGTCGGATGCGGCGTGGGATTCAACAAGGACTGGTCCTATGATAATGTAGTCTATTCGATCAATAAAAGCGAACTTTCCTGTCTTATATATGATGAAAGACAAAGTGAGATCATGGATAGGATAAAGTCGGAATTTCCGAATCTTACTTATATATCCGTACAGAAAGATTTTCCGAAATGTATCGAAGAGGGTAAAAGTATCTGTAAGGAATTGTTTTCTCTTGAAGCAAGACCGGGAAATGTTCCTTCGAAGGTTGTTTTTACAAGCGGCACCACTTCATTCCCGAAAGCGGTTCTCTTGTCGATCAATAATGTCTTTTCGGGATGGAGATCCCTTGGAAGAAGAATAGATGCGGGACCGGAAGATGTCTGCTATCTCTTCCTTCCTCTCAATCATACTTACGGATCGATATATAATTTTATATATTCGCTTGTATTCGGATACGAGATCTATCTTGCGGGAAGTATCAAAGAAATGGCTCAGGAAATGATGGCTGTTCATCCCACGATCTTTTCCGGAGTTCCTCTTGTATTTACAAGATTCTATGAGGCATCAAAGGCGATGGGAGTCGGACTGGGAATGCTTTTGGGCGGAAGGATGAAATACCTGTTCTGTGGCGGGGCTAAGCTTACTACGGAAATTCGCAAAGCATATGCGGATGAAGGAATGTACATGATGAATGCTTATGCTCTTTCGGAAACTTCCTCAGGCTTTAGCATAGATTATCCCGGAGAAGAGGATATGGAAAGCGTCGGAACTCTGTTTGAGGATGTGGATGCGGTTGTACTTGATCCCGATGAAGAAGGCTACGGAGAACTTGCCATAAAGGGTGATAACATCTTCCTGGGATACTTTAAAGATGAAGAGGCAACAAAAGCTGCATTTAATGAGGACGGATATTTCCTTACCGGCGATATCGGAACGATAAGGAACAACAAGGTATATATTAAAGGAAGAAAAGATACCAGGATCACACTTTCAAACGGAGAAAATATATCCACCAAAAGGATTGAAGAAAGAGTTAAGGAGATCCATGAAAGTATCGCGGCTGTCAAGGTATATATGAGGGGAGACCTTCTGTGTACGGATATATATGTGAAAGATAGCGAAGCTCCATCCGATATGAGTGTTTGGGACGAACTCATTGAAGAACTGAATAAAAACGTATCACGATATGAAAGGATCGGAAAATATAATATCATCAGCAGTTCACAGATGCTAAAGTAAAATGGAAAAGATATCATTTGAAACAGGAACAAAAACATGCATAGCATACTTTACCCCAAATCCGGAATATCTGCTCATTCAACCGGTATCCGGTGATGAAGAATTATTTCTGGAGGAAGAGGTAAAAGGTATTGAGGCGGCTGCAACAGGCAACTTCGCATTTGTTTCTTTTCATGTAGATGATTGGAACTATGAACTTTCTCCATGGTGTGCCGCTCCTGTGTTCGGAAAAGAATCCTTTGGTGAAGGGGCTCCGAAAACACTTAGATATATAACCGATGAACTGATCCCGGCTGCAAAAAAACTGCTTAAGCTTGGCGATGCCATAACCGTTGTGTTGGGCGGATATTCTCTTGCCGGACTTTTTTCCTTATGGAGTGCATATAATACTAAAGTCTTCGATTGTGTATGCGGTATCTCACCTTCGGTATGGTTTGAAGGATGGAAGGATTATGCATCAAAGAACAAAACGCTTTGCCGCAAAGTGTATTTAAGCCTGGGAACAAGAGAAGAAAAGACCAAAAACAAGATCATGGCAAGTGTGGGAGATAATATAAGATATCAATATGAATTATTAAAAACGGAAGATATCCGTTGCATACTTGAGTGGAATGAAGGCGGACATTTTAATGATCCCGGCGGAAGATGCGCCAAGGGTTTTGCATGGTGCCTGAACAATGAAGATTGATATAAAGAAGATAAATGAGGGAGAGGAAAGCGTAGTAATACGTTATAAGGATCTTTCCCCGAAGATCAATAAAATAATAGATGTCTTAAACGGAGACGACAGCAAGCTCAGAGGAAAGACGGACGAGGAGGAAGTTTTCTTTTCGCCGGATGATATCTTATATCTTGAATCGGTGGATGATAAAGTGTTTGTTTACACTCCGGATAGGATCATGAGGATCGAAGGATCATTAAATTCGTTTATGGCAACGGTAAGCGATGAATGTTTTTTCAGATGCAGTAAGTCGATGATCATCAACATCGGAAGAGTTGAGGCGCTTAAGAGTCTGTCATCAAACAGGATAGATGCTACGATGGAAGGCGGAGAGCATATAATCATATCCAGAAGATATGCATCGGAATTCAGAAGATTGCTGAAAGGAGACAGATAGGATGAAAAATGATAAAAAGCTTTCAGCCTGGGAAATATACCTGACAAGGGAGATAGGAATAGAATTTAAAGCCTGCCTGTATTTTTTTGCAATACTGTTTTATTACTGCATGTACAGGATCATATGCGGGATATTTGATGCAAGCATTCTTCATATGGCGGAGATGATCATTACATGCTATGTCATATGTTACCTTCAGGTATATCTGTTCGGAAATTTTGATGAGGCGGAAAAGCCCGGTATAAAAGAAATCGCTGGAGTCATTATTTGTACTGCCCTGTATATACTTGTTACCGTGCTCGGAAAGTGGTTTGACGGCAGATTGTATGTGACGATCGGGTTTGCTGTATATCTGCTTGTGGTGTATTTCTGTATCTTCCTGATATACAGGATAAAAAGAAAGATCGAAGATAAAACTCTTAACGAAGACCTGAAACTGTTTCAGGCCGAACACAAAAAGTGAATCATAGAGGTTAAAATATGCATCTTACGGGAACAGATATTGTTCCCGTTTTTTATTTCTGATATTTGTAGATCAAAGAGAAGGAGGATGCATATGAAGAACGTTATAGAGATCGAACATCTGACCAAAAGTTACGGTAAACACAGAGGAGTAATCGATGTATCTCTTAAAGTGAAGGAAGGTGACATATTCGGTTTTCTGGGACCGAACGGTGCAGGAAAGTCCACTACCATCAGATCAATGATGGGATTTCTTAAAACAGATTCCGGAAGTATCAGGATACTGGGTATGGACAGTGTAAAGGATCACGAGAAGATCATGGCAAATATCGGATACATGCCTTCGGAAGCATGGTTTTATGATTCCATGAAGGTATCCGAAGTCATAGCATATGCCGCGGATATCAGAGGGCTTGACTGCAGGGAGGAAGCCGGAAAGTTATGTGAAAGACTTAAAGTGAATGTAAACAAGAAGATCCGTGAGCTGTCATACGGAAACAAGAAAAAGGTCAGTATAGTCTGTGCGATGCAGCATAAACCGAAGCTGTTTATTTTCGATGAACCTACAGGCGGTCTCGATCCCCTGATGCAGAGAAGCTTCTTTGACCTTATCACGGAATATGTGGATAAGGGTGCAACGTGTCTTCTGTCAACACATGTATTGTCGGAAGTTAATAAGTATTGCAGGAGCGCCGCGATAATGCGCGAAGGCAGACTTACCATGCTGGAAAGCCCGGATATTGATGACGATGATTTTTTGAAATTCTATGAAGAGACGGAGGAGGAAGCATGAAAAAGATTTTTCTCAAAGAATTAAAAATGAATCTTAAGACACTTCTGATCTGGAGTCTTTCGGTAGGCGGTATGGGGCTTGCCTGTATTCTTTTGTACAGGACCATGGAAGGCGATATGAAGGAGATGGCTGATGCATTCTCCAATATGGGCAGTTTTTCCGATGCATTCGGAATGAGCACCCTCAGTATCGCAACGATAGGCGGATTCTTTGCAACGGAAGTGGGTGCGGTGCACGGACTGGGAGGAAGCATGTTTGCAGCTCTTATGGGCGCCGGGATGTTATCCAAAGAGGAAGAATTACATACCGGAGAATTTTTGTATTCTTTTCCCTTATCGAGAAAAAAGATCGTTTCCGCAAAGGCTTTATGTATAGCTGCGATGATCGCTATGTTTTCTGTTATATGCGCGGGTATGTATGCGTGCGGATTTGCTATGCTGGGTGAAGAGCTTCCTGCGAGGGATTTTTTCACATACATGGGGCTGCAGCTTATAATGGATCTGGAGATTGCGGGTATCTGTTTTGCGATCTCTTCAATTTTTGCAAAAACCAAGACTGGACTGGCCCTCGGAACTTCACTTATGTGTTATGCATACGACATCATAGGAAGAGTCGTTCCGGATGTTAAACCGTACCTGTTCATAGGCCCTTTTTCATATTCGAATGCATCGGATATTTTCTCCGGTGCGGAAATACAGACAAAAGCGATAATTTTCGGAATTGCGTTGACGATACTATGTGTTGCTTTTGCATATATGTATTATGACAAAAGAGACCTTTCTTCATGACCTGATTACCCGATCTGTCACGAACCCCTCTGCTGATAAACGGCAGAGGGGTTTTGATATTCTTGATAACTTCCGTTAAAAAGGCTAAACTTAATGGATATGAGACAAACATCACTTTGCTATATAATTAAAGAAGGAAAAGTTCTTCTTCTGTATCGTAACAAAAAGGAAAACGATGCGAATGAAGGTAAATGGATCGGCGTGGGAGGAAAGCTGGAAGATGGTGAAACTCCCGAAGAATGTATGAAAAGAGAAGTGCTCGAGGAAACCGGTCTGGAGGTAATGGATTATCATTATCATGGGGTCATACTGTTTGTATCGGACAAGTGGGATGATGAAGAGATGCATCTTTACAGCGTTACGGGATATAACGGAGAGATCAAAGCATCCTGTGATGAAGGACGACTTGAATGGATAGACATTCAAAATGTATTTGATCTTCCCATGTGGGAAGGAGATAAATATTTTCTGCAGCCTCTTCTCGGAGGAAAAGACAAGATCAACATGGTTCTCAGATACGAGGGAACAGGTGAAGATGAGCATCTTGTGGAAGTGACGGAAGTTTAGGATGGAAGAATGGATCACAAGAAGCGGATTGCTTCTCGGAAATGATGGAATCGAAAAACTGAAAAACGCAAAAGTGGCGATATTCGGGATAGGCGGTGTCGGAGGATATGTTGCCGAAGCACTGGCCAGGAGCGGTATCGGAAGATTTGTTCTTGTTGACAGTGATAAGGTGGATATCACCAATATAAACAGACAGATCATCGCACTTAATTCGACTGTCGGTAAATTGAAAGTCGATGTTATGAAAGAAAGGATCTTCGACATTAATCCAAAAGCTTCGGTGGAAGCAAGAGCATGCTTTTATCTTCCGGAGAATGCTGATGAGTTTGATTTTTCCGATTATTCATATGTGGTTGATGCTGTGGATACGGTTTCGGCCAAGCTTTCCATAATAGAAAGAGCAAAGCAGGCGAATGTACCTGTCATAAGCTCAATGGGTGCGGGAAATAAGCTGGATGCTTCGGCATTTAAAGTTGCGGACATTTACAAGACCAAGGTGTGTCCCCTTGCCAAAGTCATTCGTCATGAGTGCAAAAAGAGGGGAATAAAGGATCTGAAAGTGGTATATTCTGAAGAGGAGCCGATTAAGAATTCGATAGATACTGATCCTCAGTTCAAAGCATCCGGAAGACCCGCTCCCGGAAGTATAGCATTTGTGCCTTCGGTATGCGGACTGATTATAGCGGGAGAAGTTGTAAAAGATCTTACCGGGGCAGGGAGATAAATTGGACGTTTCTGTTAAGAAAAAACATTTCATCGGATTTGCTGAAGTTTTTTTCTCATTATGTTTGGCAAGTATAATTACAGTCGGACGAAGCGTATATAATTACAATTCGGTATCCGGTCTTTTGAGGGCACCCAAAGAAAATGCGGCGGTGTTCCTCTTTTTGTTTTTTCCTGTTTTACTTATTCTGGCTTTTTTGGGAAAAGCGACAGATAAGAATAAAGAAAAAGAATCTTTTCCCGATGATGAGATTCCCGGTGTTTACAAAGCGTTTCCGGTGATGGCTTTTATTCTTACGGCGGCATCATCCGCTCTGGCACTTCTTTCGTATTTTCCCGGAATACTCGGATATGATTCCGAATGGCAGACACTTCAGGCATACGGAGTTCTTCCTTTATCCAATCATCATCCCGTTCTTCATACTCTTATATGGAATTTTTTTGTGGCTCTTGAGTGGTGGGGGGTTCCTCATCCCTACGGTCTTGTGATCTACTGTGTTTTTCAGATACTTATTGTATCGCTGGTATGTGCATTTGTAGTCAGATGTGAGATCAGGGAAGGATGCAGATGGTTTCTTCCCGTCATATCAATACTGTTTTATGCGCTGTATCCCGCATTCGGGGTGTTCTCGATCCAGATGACAAAAGATGTGCTCTTCGGAAGTGCGGTTATACTTCTGATATTGAATCTTCTTAA
>JAEEXJ010000133.1 GCA_016291475.1 Lachnospiraceae bacterium
ACTTCCGTCTGTAATGTGAAGCAGGTCGTTCGCCTTAAGCTGATCCGATACCTTCACATCATTTGAGATCACATTAAAAGTAAGTCTGGTATAAACAGATGCATTCTTCTCATTACCTGAAACAGCATATGCATCGGAACCGGTGATACCCTTTACAATGCAATATGTTTTGCCGCCTGCAGTAAACGAATATGCATCCTCTCCGGCTGCTTTTTCAAAAGCATTTGCAAAAGAATCCGGCAGAGAAGAATCGTATGTTACTACTCCGTCCATTTCGGAATAGATGTTATATGACTTGGCTACATCTTTTTCATAAGAATATGTAATACCCTCGAATGTAAACGTACCGCCCGCACGCTTGAAGTTCTTGGTGAGCGCTTCTACAAAACCTTCGATTTCCTGACCGGTAAAATTAACGGTGCCGCTTATCATGTCATAAGTTCCGATAAGAGCGCTTCCCTCTCCCACCGAAGCAACCTTGGGTGCATCAACGGATGAAAGAACGAAGACATCGTCACTTATTTTTCTGAGAAGGAATTCACCGTCATCGGAAAGAAGAATAGCCACATTCCCGCCCGACTCTATCAGACTCTTGGCGACGCTGTTAACCGATGTGGTTACGGTTCTGGGTACGGATATATCACTTGAAAGAGTATAGCCCGTATAAGAAGTTATCTCCTTGGCAAGTGCATAGTTTATATTCTGGGAATCGTATTTATAGAAGATCTCTTTCTGACCGCAGGGATAGAAAATAGGTCCCAGGAAAGAGAATACGAACATAATGATCAGAAGCACGGTGCCGAATACGGCAAGACGGTTTCTGATAAATCTCTTGAAAACCTGCCTTCCGGGAGAAAGAACTTTAACACGCGCAACGTCGTCAAGTCCGACTGCGACCTGATTGCCGGTGCGTCCTGCTTTCGCTTTTAATATTTCATTCAGATTATATGAAGCCATGTCTCTTATTATTCCTTTTCTATGTATATCAGCTCAGGCGCACTCTGGGATCAACCGCTGCATAGAGCAGATCGGAGATCAGGTTTCCGAGGAGTGTCAGAACCGAGATAAATGCAAGATAGAACATGATAAACGGAATATCCGCCTGTGTCATTGAATAGTATGAAGCATAGCCTATTCCTCTGATACCGAAGAGTGTTTCGGTGATGAGTGCACCGGCAAAGAGGCTGGGAAGCATTCCGCCGAGCATGGTTACAAGAGGAATGAGTGTATTTCTGAAAGCATGCTTTCCGATGACTTTCTTTTCAGGAACGCCCTTGGCACGGGCAGTTCTGATGTAATCGGAATTAAGAACTTCCAGCATATTTGTACGGGTATAGCGCATAAGACTTCCGATACCGATAACGGTAAGAGTAACGGCAGGAAGTGCGAAATGTTTCGCTAAATCCAGGAATTTTCCAAAAGTAGATAAGAACTGATAATCACGGCCCTGCATACCGGTGAGGTCCACCCATCCGAGTTTGACCGCGAAGACATATTTAAGAAGTGTCGCCAGGAAGAATGTAGGAAGCGAAATACTTATCATGGCGACTACGGTTGTAAAGTAATCCGCAAAACTGTATTGCTTTTTGGCCGCCGTTATTCCAAGCGGTATAGCGATAATAACTTCAAAGATAAAAGAAACCAATCCGAGTGCGAAGCTGTACCAGACGGTGTCATTGAACTTATCGAGAACGGGAATAGTCCACTGCCAGCTGTCGCCCCAGTTTCCACGAACTGCATTGCTAAGCCAAACGAGGTAACCCTGTACTACGCCCTTATCCATTCCGTATTGTGCGTTAAGATCCGCAAGCCACTCGGTGTAACTCTTGGCAGCTCCGGGACGTGAAGCAAGCTCTCTTGCCTTCGTCTCTACGAAACTCGTAGGCATGTTGTACATCAGAACATAGATGAGGAACATGACGAAGAAAAGAATAAGCACGCTGTACAATAATCGTTTGATTATAAACTTAGCCATTTTTAAAAATCCTGCTTTCTATAACCGGCTTAGAGAGGAGGCACAAAGCCTCCTCTCATCCGGATGATTTGTTACGTCAAGAACTGATTATTTGGTAGCCATGGTCTCGAGTTCTGCATACCATACCCAGTAAGGAGTCATATCAGGTGAGATGGTATCGATATCAATACGCTCGGTAGAGAATGCGGTGCAATCCTTTCTCTGATAAAGAGGAAGCTCGCAGCCCCAATCCATAATAAGCTCCATAGCCTCTTTGTAGATGGACTTTCTCTCTTCGGTATCAGCGCTTGCTCTTCCTGCTTTGATGAGCTCGTCAAGTTCTGCATCATCTACTGAGTAGTGGTTGGAGTTGGTTCCGTTTCCGTGAGCATTCTCACTGGAGTATACCTGAGTCATATCGGGATCCTGAGTAGCCTGCCAAGCAGCAGCCCACATCATAGCGGTATTGGACTCAAGAGCGTTGTTCCAAACTGAAGTTCCTACGTCGTTAACCTGAAGCTTGATTCCGAGCCCCTCAAGAACTTCGGATGCTGCAACTGCAACACCGTATGCAGGGTGATCCTGCTGTCCCTGTCCGGGGATCATTACTTCGTAAGTCTCGGTGAAGTCGGTGAACTTGCCGGTAGCTTCATCATAGTTAAATCCTGCTGCCTTGAAGAATCCGATAGCAGCTTCCTTAGCAGCCTCATAACGCTGCTCTTCGTTCATTGATGCATCATAGATAGCATTTCCGTCAACGTCTACGGAATATGCGGTAACGTAGCCTTCATCTGCAGGCTGAGGTGCTGCCCATGAAGTGTTGGAGATAGGATACTGGATAACAGATGCACGATCTCCGTAGTAAGAGTTGATAACGGTATCACGATATACAGAGAAGAGGGTCATGAATCCCTTGCGGAGATTCTTTGACTCTTCGGAACCGGGATTTCCGTTTACATTTACAAGGTCTGCATTGATTCCGAGATATCCGTATCCGCGGTAGTCTACAAGAACGGTGGTAACGGTATTTCCTACAAGCTCTCCGCCGTTGGCATCCTTGATAGCCTTAACAACATCATCGCTGATGGTGGGAACCGCAATGTCGAAAGATCCGGTTACGATACCGGGAACATAGTCTGAATCAACAGATTCCTGGAAAAGAACATAGGTGGTCTTAGGCTCGCCAAGATAGAAGTAAGGATTAGCCTTAAGAGTAACAACACCGTTTGAATAACCTTCGAAAGTATAACGTCCGCATCCGAGAGGCTCGGTGTTCTTTGCCTTAACTCCGGAAAGGTCACCCTTTACAAATCCGAAGCTGTTGTTGTCATAATCGTAAAGAGAAGCATCACCATAGTAATGAAGAGGAGTTACAAAGCTTCCTGCGATCTGATAGATAGCGGGAGCGTCATACTCGGTCATGTGAATGGTAAGGCTGTAATCGCCGGTCTTAACGATACCGGAGATGTGATCGGCGGTCTCACCGGTAGATACACCGGTCTCATACTCAGCGCCGAGTGCTGCGATGGTAAGAGAAAGTCTGGTGGATCCTGCGGACTCGGTTGCCTCAGCTTCTTCAACAGAATCATAAGAAGCTACGATGGTATCCCAGAAATCCTGAGCGGTAGCATCAGCCTCAAGCTCGAATCCCCAGTTTGCAGCACAGTCAGCTACAGAATCGCCGGCAGCATTGTATCCGTTAGCGATACAGTAATCAACGATCTCCTGAGCAAAGTCAGCGCCTGCGTTGTTGTTATAGTAATCCCAGAAAGCATTGTACTGATCTTCGGTATAGAGGTCATTTGCTTCGTATCCCTCTTCGCCTGCTGCGAAGATAACGTTTCCTCTTGAATCCATACCTCCGCGGTACTCAGCCATTCCTTCGATAGGAAGTGCATAGAAAGTTGCTGCTCCGTCATAAGTAGGATCGGATACAACATAGAAATAGAAAATAAGGTCATCGATGGTAGCGGGCTCGCCGTCAGAGAACTTAACATCATCTCTCATAGTGATGTTGTAATCAACGGTTCCGTCTGCATTCTGTACGACATCAAGGTCACCGAGTCCCTTATAATTATAAGTAGTTCCGTTATAAACAACGTCCTGACCCTCGATACCGTTCTCGATAACAGCTCCGCCACGATCGGTAGCAAGGATGGTTGCCTGAGTATTCTCAACGATTTCGGTGTCATAAGCAACGGTTGAGAAGAAAGGGCTGAACTTCTGACCGAGTGTAGATGTTGCGTACACAATGGTAGTGTCCCCCTCAGCGGTCTGAACAGGCTCGGTCACATCGCCTTCCTGTCCCTGGTCCTGCTCCGTATCAGTATCGGGTACGTCCACATTCGCGGTATTCTGGCAACCTGCGATCATGGAAAGCGTCATTCCGGCTGAAAGAAGCATAGCCAATAATTTCTTGCTTTTCATTTTTTCTAATCCTCCTATAAGCATTCTTCGACATAAGATCGAAATATAACACATCCTTTTCGGATGAAGTTATCAACCTTCTTTGGCCTCGGCACATCCCTTGGCCTTACTTATCAATACGGAAAAAACAAACAGCACAACACAACTAACAGTGATAACCGTGTTCTTAAATTCAAAGCCGTTCTTTATATGCCATACGATCTGGGAAACCGATGATATAAAGGAAAACATCGAATTCAGAAAAGCCCATATGGCGATTCTCTCAAAACCGTGTTTGGTATCCTCTCGTTTAAGTGGCTCCTTAGCAGTGGAAAAAATAACAAACCCCATTATTAAATGAACATCTCCCAAAAGACACAGGATAAGAGGTGCCGAGGTATACCATTTATGCATGAGCGGATCCGGTATCAAAAGAGGGATCATGGTAAACACGATCTCGGCAAAGATGAAAGCTCCCAAAAGTATCCGTGCTTTCTTTCTGATCTCTTCGGGGAGGACATAATAAAAGTCAGGGCCTTTATACCGGGCCTCTTTTTTCGGACGCCCTTTTCCATCCCTGATATATTCTACTTCATAATCGGATGTACGTTCCTTGATCCTCTCCGAGTCCATAACATTAAAAATATAGCACAAAATTTTTTTTCGAAAAGACAAAAAAGCGGCCGTAAAGCGGATTTTGGAAACTACGGAAAACGTTTTGCATAAAAATTCATTTTGAATGCCGAAAAATCCGACAGTATGCAATTTCGGCTGGAAACTATGATTAAATTATTTTTTTGTAAATTTCCGCTTTTTTCAGCAAATATGCAAACGGGGACAGTGTTCGTACGGAAACTGTCCCCATTGACCTATGCCTGAAATTAATATAACGCAGAATCATCTATATTGCAAACCCTTGAAAAACCGGTACAGCTCATCACAAAACGAAGTTCCGACTGTACTTTCTTAAGAAACTTTTCTACACCGGGAGTTCCTTCTTTTTCCAGATAGGGCATCATGGATCTTCCTACCGCCGCTCCGTCTGCGCCAAGAGCAAGTGCTTTGTACACATCTGAGCCGCTCTCTATTCCGCAGTCTACAAAAATCCTGACGTTTTTCCCTTCGAGGGCTTCTTTGATCTCCGGAAGGATCATCATGGGAGGCACTGCATAGGGCAGGCGCCCGTGGTGATGACTTACGATGATTCCCTTTGCACCTATCTCCGCACATTTAAGTGCATCGGTTACGCTGAGCACTCCTTTTACCACAAAGGGAAGCTTGGTGGATTCTGCGTAGGATCTGAGCATATCACTCGTCTGAGGCGCCATCTCCTCACCCACAACCACATCGAGTCCGTTCTCCCCGAAGATATGATCTATATCCATTCCGATACCGAAGGCTCCGATGCTTTCTGCAAATGCAAACTGGTCTCTTACCTTGCCGTTATCCGCGTAGGGTTTTACGATCCTGACTGTCCTGGCACCGGTAGCGACTATCTTTTCGAACATGTCATTTTCCATCATTCCGCAGAAATTAAGGATGTTGCAGTTCTTTGCGGCGACCGAATATTCTTCAAGGCCCGATAACTGCCTTCCGTTCAGCTGACCTATATGGGAAAAGGCAGGCGTTAAAACCGGGCTGTCAAATTTCTCTCCCCAGAACTCCGTCGAGGTATCCGCAACCACGGAATCTATGAGTCTTTGCTCGAAGTTAATGGAATCCATGTACTTGGCAGTGATCTCATTTGCATCAGATATTCTTGTATAAGCCATTTAATTCCTCCCGCAGATAACCCATGAACATTATGTATTTTTCATCGGAATCGAGATGCTCGAGTATGACGGGCATATCATGATCTATGGCATCCATCTTCTCCGCATAATGCCGTAAAGGAAATTCGCCGTCGCCGGGACCGCACTCTTCCAGTCTCAATGTATACTGACTTCCGAGATGTACATCCTTGATATGACAGCTCCTGATGCGATCACCCAAAAGATGCGCACATTCATCGACGAATTCATCCGCATTAAAATACCTGTCTGCCGAATTGATCATGTTGATTATC
>JAEEXJ010000033.1 GCA_016291475.1 Lachnospiraceae bacterium
TCTTTTCACGGGCATAGATAATGTCATCCACGTTGACGTAGACGGTTTCCATGACCTTTCTGAGCTCTATCTGATCCGGCATCTCGTTTTTGACAACTTTGGCCTTTTCGATCATGTCGTGAAGCTCCGCAACCTTGATTGGCTTATCGAGGAAGAGGGTATTCTCGGGAAGACCTTCGCTTTGTCTGTAGTCGATGGAGGATACGCACATGACGATGGGAGCATGTACTCCTTTTTCAAGAAGTTCGTTTGCTACCTTTACCGCATCCATACCTTCGGTGTTGCATATGTCTATGAACACGAGGTCGTATGCCTTGGGGTGGGCCAGCATTTTCTCGGGATTTCCGAATGAGTCCACAACGAGCAATTCGGAAGTATCTTTCTGTTTGTCGGATTCCCTTCCAAGGAGTCTTTCCATCTGGTGTCTGTCGGCTAAATTGTCGTCACATACGGCTATATGCATGTTTTCTTTTCCCTCATCATGGAACGGGGGGACGGTTCTTTCGTTCCGCTCCCTGATCCAAAACAAAATTTACGGACGGATGTTGCAGTTAACTCGATACTACTTTACACCCGTCCGCGATTTTTATGAATTACTTTTTTTCAGGCTGTGGAACGAAAGAACCGTCCCTGCGTTTCAGCATAGCTTATTTATTTGCCTCAAGGGGATCGATGCCTGCTTCCTGCTGCTTCATTGCACGAACCTTGGTTGAAAGTCCGAAGAGGTTGATGAAGCCCTCTGCATCGTGGTGATCATAGAGATCTCCGGTGGTGAAGGAAGCGATGGACTCATTGTAGAGAGAGTAAGGAGAGGTCTCGCCTGCCTTGATGATGTTGCCCTTGTAGAGTTTGAACTTAACTTCACCGGTAACATACTTCTGGGTTGACTCGATGAATGCCTGCTCAGCCTCACGAAGAGGAGTGAACCACTTTCCTTCGTAAACAAGGCTTGCGAACTTGCCGCCCATTTCCTTCTTGAATGCATAGGTGTCGCGGTCAAGGATGAGCTCCTCAAGCTGGTTGTGTGCCTCCATAAGGATGGTTCCTCCGGGAGTCTCGTAAACACCGCGGCTCTTCATGCCTACAACACGGTTCTCTACGATATCGATGATACCGATTCCGTGCTTTCCGCCAAGCTCGTTGAGGGTGCGGATGATATCGGAAACCTTCATTTCTTTGCCGTTTACGGACTTGGGTACGCCGGCTTCGAAGGTCATGGTTACATATTCGGGCTGATCGGGAGCCTTCTCGGGAGTTACGCCGAGTACAAGGAGATGATCGTAGTTGGGCTCGTTAGCGGGATCCTCGAGCTCAAGTCCTTCGTGGCTGATGTGCCAGATGTTACGGTCACGGCTGTAAGAAGAATCTGCCTTGAAAGGAAGGTGGATGCCGTGCTCTTCGCAGTACTTGATCTCGCTCTCACGGGAATCCATGGTCCACTTTTCGTTTCTCCATGCTGCAATGATCTTAAGATCGGGAGCAAGTGCCTTGATTCCGAGTTCGAAACGGATCTGGTCATTTCCCTTACCGGTAGCGCCGTGGCAGATGGCTGAAGCACCTTCTTTACGTGCGATCTCTACGAGTCTCTTTGCGATGAGGGGACGAGCCATTGAAGTTCCGAGTAGGTACTTGTTCTCATAAACCGCACCTGCCTGAACACAGGGAACGATATATTTATCGCAGAATTCGTCGGTGACATCTTCGATATAAAGCTTGGAAGCTCCGCAGCTGATAGCTCTTTCCTCAAGTCCGTCGAGCTCCTCATCCTGTCCGCAGTCTACGCAAACGCAGATTACTTCGTAATCGAAATTCTCTTTGAGCCAGGGAATGATCGCTGTGGTGTCAAGTCCGCCTGAATAAGCGAGTATAACTTTTTCTTTCATAATCACATTTCTCCTTTTATATCGGGATGTGTTCCCGCACTTTTTCAAAACTCTTTAGCGAATATACAACGGCTTTTTTCATAAATCAATACTTTTAACAAAAAAATTTATAAATATGTGTGATTGAAGTTGAATATTCATTTATAAATGCATAAAAATACATACAAATTGCAGAAAATTGCATAAAAATAAATTTTTTGTGGACAAATCCCGATTAAGTTATTAGAATACAAAAATATATTAAGCGGGGTACCGAATCAATGCCCAAACAGATATGTCCCCGCCGGACCAATATTTGGTACTTTTGTTAGTGCTTAATTAGGGAAAGTACGCTATAATCTATAAGGTTATGCATTGAAGGTGATTTATGTCAGATATGGAAAAGAAAAACTTCACGGTCCGTCCAATGGAAGAGAGTGATTATAAAGGACTCAAAGCTCTGTGGATGACCATTCACGGTTTCGGAATAAGAAGCATCGACGATTCGGAGGAAGGTGTTGTCAGATTCCTCAGGAGAAACCCCGGGCTCAGCGTCGTGGCGGTAAACGATGACGGCGAGATCATAGGCGGAATCCTCTGCGGACATGACGGAAGAAGAGGATGCCTCTATCATGTATGCGTAAGAGAAGATTATAGAAGACACGGCATCGGAAAAAGCATGGTCGTTCACTGTATGAACGCCCTGAAGGCAGAGAAGATCAACAAGGTAAGCCTCATTGCCTTTTCCGTTAATGATATAGGCAACGCATTCTGGAACAACATGCTCTGGACAAGGCGTGAGGACCTCAATTACTACGATTTTGTGTTGAATGACGAGAACATCACCACATTCAACAAATAAGATAGGAGATATATTATGCAGATCATCGAAGGCGGAGTAACATCACCCGCAGGCTTCAAAGCAACATCTACCGCAGCGGGTATCAAATATCAGGGCAGAACCGATATGGCTATGGTCTATTCCGAGGTTCCCTGCGAGTGTGCGGGAACTTTCACCAGCAATATCGTAAAGGCAGCCTGCGTCATGTGGGACAAAGAGATCGTTGAGTCCGGACGTAAGATGCAGGCGGTTGTAGTTAATTCGGGAATCGCAAATGCATGTACCGGTCAGGAAGGATACGATGCATGCCGCAAGACCGCAGAGGCAGTTAACGAAGCACTCGGCGTTGAAGCTGATACCGTAGCGGTTGCATCCACCGGCGTTATCGGAATGCAGCTTCCCGTTGAAAAGCTTGCAGCAGGCGTCAAGGCCATGGTTCCGGAGCTCGCTGATTCCAAGGAAGCAGGAACTGCAGCTTCCAAGGCCATCATGACCACAGATACCATCAACAAGGAAATTGCCGTAACCTTCGAAGCGGGCGGCAAGACCGTAACCCTGGGCGGAATGAGCAAGGGTTCCGGAATGATCCACCCCAATATGTGCACCATGCTGGGCTTTCTTACCACCGACCTTTCCATCGATAAGAAGCTCATGCAGGAAGCGCTGAGCGCAGTAATTACCGATACTTTCAATATGATCACCGTTGACGGAGATACCTCCACCAACGACACACTTCTCCTCATGGCAAACGGCCTTGCGGAAAATAAAACCATCACCGAGAAGGACGCAGATTATGACGCTTTCTACGAAGCACTTAACTACGTATGCGAATATCTCGCAAAGCGCATGGCAGGAGACGGCGAAGGCGCAACCAAGCTCTTCGAGTGTAAGGTAGTAAATGCCAAGACCAAGGAAGATGCAAGGATCCTTTCCAAGGCAGTCGTAGGATCCAACCTTTCCAAGGCGGCGATCTTCGGATGCGACGCAAACTTCGGAAGATTCCTCTGTGCAATGGGATATTCCGGTTCCAAGTTCGACCAGAACGACGTAGAGCTTTTCTTTGTAAGTAAGGCAGGAAAGCTTCAGGTATTCGACAAGGGCGTACCTCTTTCTTTTGACGAGGATCTGGCTAAGAAGATCATGGAAGAGAAGGAAGTCACCGTTTACGTAGACATGCACGAGGGAGATGCTCAGGCAACCGCTTGGGGATGCGACCTCACCTACGATTACGTTAAGATCAATGCGGATTACAGAAGCTGATCGCTTTCGCATAAAATGACCGGCAGGAGTAAGTTATGAAAACCAAGGTATATATAGACGGACAGAGCGGCACCACGGGACTTCAGATCTACGACCGCATCGGAGCCAGAGAAGATCTGGAACTTATGAAGATTGCAGAGGACAAGCGCCACGACCTCGATGAGAGGAAGAAATTCCTGAACGAGGCAGACATTGTTTTCCTGTGCCTTCCCGATGCAGCTGCCAAAGAGTCCGTATCACTTATCGAAAATGAGAACGTCAAGGTAATCGATGCCTCAACAGCGCACAGAACAAACGACGACTGGACATACGGATTCCCCGAGCTTTCAAAAGAGCAGCGCGAGAAAATAGCCGTATCCAAGAGAGTAGCAAATCCCGGATGTCACGCAACAGGCTCCATCGCCTGCATCGCGCCTCTGGTAAACATGGGAATCCTCCCCAAGGACTACCCCGTAAGCATCTACTCATTAACCGGTTATTCGGGCGGCGGCAAGAACATGATCGCAGATTATGAGGCAGAGGGCCGTGACATAAGCCTTTCCGCTCCATGCATCTACGGAAGAACCCTTAAGCACAAGCACGTTCCGGAGATCACCAAGGTTACGGGACTTACAAATGCCCCCGCATTCCTTCCCGTAGTCGATGATTACTACAAGGGAATGGCCACCACCATTATGCTCCAGTCAAGACTTTTAAACGGAGCACCTTCTGCAAAAGAGATCCATGAGCGTCTTAAAGCGTATTACGAGGGTCAGTACTTCGTTAAGGTCAGGGATTTTGAAGATGAACCCGGCAAGATTTATGCGAATTCTTTTGCCGGAAGGAATGACCTTGAGATATCCGTTTACGGTTATGAAGACCTGATCGGAATCACCGCACTTTTCGACAACCTCGGAAAAGGTGCATCGGGAGCGGCGGTTCAGAATATGAACATCATGCTCGGAATCGATGAAAAAACAGGACTTTGCTAAAAAAGGAGACCGAAAAAATGTCCGAAAATAAAGATATGGATCTTGCAATGAAAAAAGCCGAGACTCTCGTAGAGGCTCTCGCATATATCCAGAAGTTTAACCGCAAGATCATTGTCGTAAAATACGGCGGAAGCGCAATGGCATCACCCGAACTTCAGAGAAATGTCATCAAAGACGTTACGCTTCTCAAGCTTGTAGGCTTCAAGCCCATTGTCGTCCATGGCGGCGGCAAGGACATCAGCAAGTGGGTTGCCAAGGTAGGCAAAGAGCCTCAGTTTGTAAACGGACTCAGAGTAACCGACGACGAGACCATGGAGATCGCGGAAATGGTTCTCGGAAGAGTTAATAAAAAGCTTGTCACCATGGTTCAGGAGCTGGGCGTATCCGCTGCCGGAATCAGCGGAAAAGACGGCGGACTCCTCAGAGTTAAGAAAAAGCTCTCAGGCGGTCAGGATATCGGATTTGTAGGCGATGTTAAGCAGGTTAATCCCAAGATCCTTTACGATCTTCTCGATGATGATTTCCTGCCCATAGTATCCCCCATCGGTGTTGATGACGAGTTCAATACTTATAACATCAACGCTGACGATGCAGCCTGTGCCATTGCATCAGCACTTGGTGCCGATAAGCTCGTATTCTTAACAGACGTGGAAGGCCTTTACAGAGATTTCAACGACAAGAGCTCATTCATCGGAAGACTTTCCGTATCCGAGGCAGACAGCCTTATCGATTCCGGTGTCATCGGCGGAGGAATGCTTCCCAAGCTCACAAACTGCACCAATGCGATCAAGAGCGGCGTTAACAGAGTACATATCCTCGACGGAAGAGTACCTCACTCAATGCTTCTCGAGATCTTTACCAAGAACGGTTTCGGAACCGCAATCGTAGCAGACGACGACATTATTGCAAAAGAAGGATCGGATGACTGATATGAACATGCAGGAATACATCGAACAGGCCGAGAAAGACCTGCTCCACACATATAACCGTTATCAGATAGTGCTTGACCGTGGAGAGGGCGTTCATCTCTACGATATGAACGGAAAAGAGTACCTGGACTTCGTTGCAGGTATCTCCGTATTTGCCCTGGGCTACGGCAACAAAGAGTATAACGATACCCTTAAAGCACAGATCGACAAGGTGATCCACACCTCCAACTATTACTACAACGTGCCCGCAATCGAGGCTGCACGTGCTCTCAAGAAATATTCGGGTATGGACAGAGTCTTCTTCACCAACTCAGGTGCTGAGGCTATTGAAGGTGCCATCAAGACAGCAAGAAAGTACGGTTTCTTACGCGACGGCAAAACAGATCACCAGATAATTGCCATGAATCATTCTTTTCACGGACGTACAATGGGTGCTCTTTCCGTGACCGGAAATCCCCACTACCGTGATGCATTCGAGCCCGGCATCGGAAATATCCGCTTTGCCGATTACAACGACCTGGAAAGCGTTAGGAAGCAGGTTAACGACAAGACCATCGCTATCCTCCTTGAAACCGTTCAGGGCGAGGGCGGACTTACACCCGCAAGCGAAGAGTTCCTTAAGGGCATCCGTCAGATCTGCGATGAAAAAGACATCCTTATGATCTGCGACGAGATCCAGTGCGGAATGGGAAGGACCGGATATCCTTTCGCATACATGAAGTACGGCGTAAAGCCCGATGTAATGACCTGTGCAAAGGCTCTCGGATGCGGCGTACCCATCGGGGCTTTCTGTATGACAGAAAAAGTAGGACAGGCATCACTGGTTGCCGGCGATCACGGAACCACCTACGGCGGAAATCCGCTTTGCTGTGCAGCGGCTGCCAAGGTTCTCGAGATCATGGAAAGGGAGAATATTCCCGCCAAGGCCAAAGAAGCCGGAGACTATCTCTGGGAGAAGCTTGATGAAGTCATGGCTCAGTATGACTGCATCACCGAGCACAGAGGAAGAGGACTTCTTCAGGGACTTGTTTTTGATAAGCCCGTTGGAGATACCATTAACAAAGCGCTTGAGAAGGGACTTATCCTGATCAATGCAGGAACAAACATCATCAGATTCGTTCCCGCCCTTATCATCACAAAGAGCGATATCGATGAGATGATAGTAATCTTAAAACAGGCTATAGAAGAAGCTTGAAAGGCATTTTTTTAAATGAATAAGACGTTAAGATGGATCGGGGCTCTTGCCGCCGTAGCGGTCTTAGGCTTTGCGGTATACGGCTCCACCCGTGATTTCAGAAAACCGTCCGAGGATACTCAGACTCCCTCCTGGCTAAACAGAAGCGGCAGTCTGAGCGTTTGGTATACGGACGAAAGATTAACTCCGTATATTACAAAAGCGGCAGTAGAGTTCGGCGAGCAGGAAAACATAACCGTTATCCCTGTTTTAAAACCCGATGAAAATTTCCTTGACGAGTGTTACAGCGCATCCGTAGCAAATGAGAACTACCCCGATGTAGTCATCTACGGAAGCGAGAATCTGGAAAAAGCGTATCTTTCCGGCGTTGCCTGCGAGATACAGGACCCCGAGATGCAGATCGGACCTCTGAATTTCTCCGAAGCTGCGGTAAATGCGGTAACTTATGACGGAAAGAAGCTTGGATATCCCTTAAGCTTTGATACCTGCGTAATAGCATATAACAGGACTTACCTTGAGCAGTGGGCCAAGCAGATGGCTTTGGCGGAACTGACCGGCCACCCTATCGACATGGAAGGCGGAGATGCCGAGGATGAAGAGTCCGCGGCAGAGACCGAAGAGGTTTCATCCGAGGAAGTGGATCAGGCTCAGCTTGAGGAACTCACCAAGTTTTACATCACCAGAATGGTTCCCTACACTCTTGAAGACCTGATGACCATATCCAACTCCTACAGCGTTCCCGACGGAGTCGAGGGTATTATGAGCTGGGATGTATCATCCATTATGTATAACTACTGGATCGTAGGAAGTGCCATGAATGTCGGCGGACCGCTCGGTGACGACCAGGCTCAGATTTCCGTCAATAATGAAGAGGCCGTAACATGTCTTACCAAGTATCAGGCGCTTCATGACTATTTCTCCATCGAAAGCTCCGAGATCACCTATGACAGTGTGATCAAAAGCTTTATTGACGGAAAGACCGTATTTACCATAGGCGGATACGATCTGGTACAGACCCTTGCAGATGCGACCGCGGACGGAAGTTTCGAATATGAATACGGATTTTCGGAGATGCCCAATATCACTTCCGAGATCCCCAGTGCATCTCTTTCAATAACAACTCTTGCTTCGGTTAACGGATTTTCCGATCAGAAGGATCTGGCGCAGAAGTTCGCACTTTACCTTACAAGGGATGAGGCAGGTGTTTTCACAGATCTTACCGGTCTTGCAAGCTGCTCGAGACAGTTCGGAATGAACGGAGGTGCAGACCAGATCTACGCTCTTGAATATAACGGCAGCGTATCCCTTCCCAAGATGATGGAAACGGAGAATTTCTGGATGCAGCTTGAGACCATGTTTGCGCGTATCTGGGAAGGTGCGGATGTCACCGAAGAGCTGACGAGTCTCGAAGAAGATATGAAATACGTTTTGAATCAGTCTCTGTAAAGAGCATGCATATACCGTTTTCCCCTTGGCCGAGGATGCCTTCGGGCATTCGTTCTAAGGAGGAAAACAATGAAAAAAATACATATTTATTTCTTTGCAGTATTTATATGCACCGCGCTTACCATGACGGGATGTTCCGATAAAGCCGTGACCTTGTCGGATATAACCGAAGGGGAAGTGCATGAAGACTCTGCGGTGGAAGAAGTCTACAATGCTGAGGCTGAAAACGCCGAAGCAGATGCAGAAGAACCTTCTCCCGCTGTCATAAAGGTCTATATCTGCGGATGTGTCGTAAATCCCGGTGTTTATGAACTTCCGGAAGGAAGCAGGATATGCGACGGGCTTGATGCAGCAGGCGGATTTTCGGAAGGAGCGGATGAGAGCAGGATCAATCTTGCATGTTACCTCCGGGACGGAGACATGGTCTATTTTTCGAGAATCGGAGAAGAGATGCCGGAAGGGGCAGCAGGCGTACCTGATCCGGGTAATACGTCAAACGGCCTTGTGAATATTAACCTGGCAAACGCAGAACAACTTTGCACTCTTCCGGGAATAGGCGCTTCAAAAGCCGCATCCGTGATCAAATACCGCGAAGAAAACGGAGCCTTTACCGATACAAGTCAGATCATGAATGTGTCGGGGATAGGCGAAAACCTTTATAACAACATTAAAGATCTTATTTGCGTTTAGGATGACTAAGGGAGCGTTTCCTTTTTGCCATCACCCGTATGAGGAACAATATGGCTGTAAAAGTTTTGGTAGTTGATGATGAAAAACTCATAGTAAAAGGCATCAAATTCAGTCTCGAACAGGACGGAATGGAAGTTGACTGCGCATATGACGGTGAAGAAGCTCTCGAAATGGCTTCCTCCAAAGAATATGACATTATACTTTTGGACCTTATGCTTCCCAAACTGGGAGGATATGAAGTGTGCCAGAGAATCAGGGAATTTTCCAGAACTCCCATTATCATGCTCACCGCAAAAGGCGAGGATATGGATAAGATCCTGGGACTTGAGTACGGTGCGGATGACTACATGACCAAGCCTTTCAATATCCTGGAAGTAAAGGCGCGTATCAAGGCAGTTATGCGAAGGAGCAAGTCCCATGAGCAGGCACGTCCCGCAGGCAATAACCTGACTCTGGGAGACATCACTCTCGATCTGTCCGCACGCAGGACTTTCCGCGGCGGCGCAGAGATTCTCCTTACATCCAAAGAATTTGAGATGCTCAGGATATTAATGGAAAATCCGGGCAAAGTATATAAAAGAGAAGATCTGCTTAAGGCCGTCTGGGGCGATGATTACCCCGGAGACGAGAGAACAGTTGACGTTCATGTAAGACGACTTCGTGAAAAAATAGAGACGGATGCCGGCAATCCTCTGTATGTACATACAAGATGGGGCATGGGATATTATTTTTCGGTATGAAGGAATTTCTGTCCAATCTAAAGTCATATATCCCCTTCAGGTCGCTGCGGTCAAGACTGGTTGCAGCGTTCCTTTTACTCGGGATAGTTCCGTGCATTCTGGTCCGGATCACCATCGTTTCAAATTATGAATCGAGGGCGGTGGAGACCAGAGTTGCCGCGGTTCAAAACCAGCTCACCATAACCGCAAACCACCTGGTCACATATAAATACATATCGGCACTCACAGGAAGGGCGGATGACTATACCGCCTCTCTTGACGTTATGGATGCTGAGATCGAGATGCTTTCCAATATCTACGAAGGAAGGATCATGATCATCGGAAATAACTTTGAAGTCCTTAAGGATACCTACGGAATCTCCGAGGGAAAGACCATTATTTCCGAGGAAGTTATCAAATGTTTTCAGGGAATCTCTACTTCATATTATGACAGTAATCTGGGATACATCGAGCTTACCACCCCCATCGCTGATACCACCGCTGACGGAGGTGCAGGAGTTATCAGAGGCGTCATGCTCACATCCATCTCGGATGACAGCATAGTCAAGATGGCGGACGTTCTCGGGAACAATGCGCTTCTTCTGGAGCTTACGATAATAGTCTTTGTAGTGGCTCTCGCGGTTCTCCTGTCAAAGGTGCTCCTTAATCCCATTGAAAAGCTGACCTCCCGCATCGCGGCGGTAAAAGCGGGATACAACAACTACATCGGTGAAGTTAACGAATGTACCGAGACTGCTCATATTTCCGAAGAGTTCAATAAGCTCCTTCACAGGATCAATACTCTCGATGAAAGCCGTGGCGAATTTGTGGCAAACGTCTCACATGAGCTCAAGACTCCCATGGCATCCATTAAGGTTTTGTCGGATTCGCTTCTTGCAAGCCAGGGCGCGACCGTAGAAGAGTACAGAGAATTCATGACGGACATCGCATCCGAGATAGACAGGGAAAACCGCATCATCACAGACCTTCTTGCTCTCGTTAAGATGGATGACAAATCCGATCAGAGCCTGAACATCGCACCAACGGATATCAATGAACTCACCGAGCTTGTACTTAAGAGACTCAGGGCTATCGCCCGAAAACAGAACGTTGAAGTCATCTTCGAGACCAAGCGTAAGGTCGTTGCGGAAGTTGATGAGGTAAAGATCACTTCGCTTATATCAAACCTTGTGGAAAACGCTATAAAATACAATAAGCAGGACGGATGGGTCAGAGTTTCCCTTGATGCGGACCACCAGTCCTTTGTCCTGACGATCGAAGACTCCGGAATAGGAATCCCGGAAGAGTCCATCAGCCACATCTACGAAAGGTTCTACCGCGTGGACAAATCCCACTCAAGGGAGATCGGCGGAACGGGCCTCGGACTTGCGATCTGCAGAAACGTTGTAAGAAAGCACCACGGTATCATAGAAGTTACCAGTAAAGAAGGAGAGGGAAGTAAGTTCATCGTAACCATTCCCTTAAGCTATATAGCTGATGCAAAATAAAACATTTACCAAGTTAATATGCATGCTTCAGGTATTCTTTTTACTTGCTTTATCGGGATGCGCTTCCGGAGGCACGGATCAGGATACCGAAGGACTCACTCCCGTCTATTACATCAACAACGAAGAGACCAGGACGGAAGCTTATTACGTGAGCATAGAAGCCGGCGATGCGGATGAAGAGATCAATGCACTCCTTACGGCCCTTGCGCAAAAAGATCCCAAGGCCCGCTATAAAGCGCCTCTGTCAATGGGATTTGAGATTCAGAAGATCAATCTTTACGAAGGCGTTCTGACCCTTGATATGAGTCTGGAATATAAACGTCTTGTTTTTACGACGGAGGTTCTTGTAAGAGCTGCGATCGTAAAGACTCTTTGCAATTCGGAGTATGTCGATTCGGTTTATTTTACCGTGGACGGTAAGCCCCTCAAGGACCACAGCGGATTCGAAGTGGGTGCCATGGATGCGGGAACATTCATCAGTAACGACGGAAATGAGATCAATACATACGAAGAAGCGGACGTGATGCTTTATTTTGCCTCGGCTGACGGAAACAGCCTCATAAGCGTTTACAGAAACAAGTTCTATTCCACATCCATGCCTCTTGAAAGATTCGTGGTTGATGAGCTTATAACCGGACCCAGTGCGGGAGTCGAGGGCCTGTACCCTTCGGTCAATCCTTCCGTTTCGGTTCTTTCCATCAGCACAAAAGACGGCGTTTGCTACGTTAACCTGAGTACCGACTTTTTGATACCTTACGGCAATGTTCCCACGAATGTATCCGTCTACGCCATCACCGATTCTTTGTGTAATCTTCCCAATGTCGATAAGGTCCAGATCCTTGTTGACGGTGTGGTTCCCGAGATCTTAGAATCGTCTTATGAAGCAAAAACCGATATGGTAATAACACTCGACGAAGCACTTCAGGTGCAGGCCGATATGCTCGGAGAATAAGGATGAAACCCAGAGAAGCTGCGGAAAGCTTGGAACAATTGAAAAAAGATCTGGCATCCGGGAATATCCGAAAAGCATATCTGCTCTTTGGAAGCGAAAGATATCTTCGCAATTTCTACGAAAAAAAGCTCCTTGCCGCAATGGGGGGAGCACGGGATGACATGAACACCAATATCTATGACACATCACCGGTTTCCGTATCCGAAGTCATAGACCAGGCGCAGACCATGCCCTTTTTTGCGGAGAACAGAGTAATAGTCGTCAGATATTCGGGCTTTTTCAAAAAGAATCCGGATGAGCTGGCTTCATTCCTTGCCAAGGCCCCCGATACCACAAAGTTTATTTTTGTCGAAGACGAGGCGGATGCGAGATTAAAGATCTATAAGCAGGTTTCGGATCTGGGGCTTGTGGTTGAATTTACAACTCAGCCCGACAGATATCTGCTGCAGAACATCGGAGCATATCTGAAAAAGGCCGATAAAAGAATGAGCCAGGATGATGCATCCTACATGCTCGACGTTATCGGAACGGATATGGGAAAGCTCATGAGTGAGCTTGAGAAGCTGATCTCCTATGCATACGAAAGGGAGGTCATAACCCGTGAAGACATCGATGCCATCTGCTCTAAGAATGTGGAAGACCGCATCTTTGAAATGATAGACGCTATCATGAAAAAGGATATGCAGATTTGCATGGACAGATACGAAGATCTGCTGGCACTGAAAGTACAGCCCGCCAGGATAATCGTAATGCTGGAAAAGCAGTTTCTGTGGATGCTTCAGCTTAAGAGCATGTCAGAGAACGGATATCATCAGCAGGATATAATCGAAACCATCGCATATAAGAAAGAAACCGATCCCGAGTCCGGACAGGTAAAGAGAACCAGGGGACCCATCGGAGAATATCAGGTGAAGATATACCTGCAGCAGGCGTCTCCCATAGCACTCAGTGACCTGCAAAAGGCGGTATCACTTTGCGAGACGGCGGACGAAGATTTTAAAACAGGAAGAATGAATGAGCGCATGGCGGCTGAAGCCCTCATGGTAAAGCTCTGTACACTTGGTGAATAATGCTTAACATTGTTTTATACGAACCCGAAATTCCATATAACACGGGAAACATAGGCAGGACCTGTGTTGCAACGAACTCAAAGCTTCATCTGATCAAGCCTTTGGGATTCAGTCTGGATCAAAAAGAGATCAAAAGAGCGGGCCTTGATTACTGGCCTAAACTTAACTTAAGTGTCTACGAAAATTTCGAAGACTTTTTAGAAAAAAATAATCATCCGAAAGTATGGCTTTCGACGACAAAAGCACATAAGATATATACGGATGTTGATTATGGGAACGATGACTTTATCATGTTCGGCCCCGAGAGCAGGGGAATCCCCGAAGAGATATTGGTTGAGCATGAGCCCGAGTGCATCAGGATACCGATGTACGGAGAAGAAAGAAGCATCAATCTCTGCAATTCCGTGTCGATCGTGCTTTTCGAAGCGCTCAGACAGGGCGGCTTTGCGGGACTCAATAAATTCGGAGAACTGCACAGGCTGCATTGGTGAGAGTCGGCTATTTCTTACCGGCTCATCCGCCGGGCATGATCATGTGTATTATTTTCTGCTCATGATCACTTCGTTAAACTCGTTCAAATGTCGCATAAAATAATACACATGCTCATTCCTTAGTATGGCCGGTAGGAATTGTCCTAAGCGGATTAGGGTGAATATGTTTTGCAGGTTCTGAAATGGCAAAAAAAGAAGAAAAGAAAGTTCAAAATGAATATGCTTTAAATGTAGATGTGAAGGCACTTCAGGCGCTTCGCGGCCTGGCATTTGCGGGAATCTTCCTGGGTCACTTCTACTATTTCGGATGGACACCGATCTCGGTTTCCGTATTTTTCGTGCTGTCCGGATTTTTGCTTACCATCAAAGAAAACAGACTGTATGAGGAATATTCTTTCAAGGATTCCGCTTTGGAAGCATTTATGAGGGTTTTGAAGCTGTATCCTCTTCACCTGGTGCTTACCGTGATCTGCATTCCTCTTGCCATCGTGAGGGAGGATGTATTCTCGTGTATCGATCTGATCGTTAAGCTCATATGCAATATATTCCTGAGTCAGTCCCTTGTTCCCAGTGCGGATATTGCGGCTTCGCTTAACGGAGTTGCATGGTATCTTTCCACCATACTTGTTCTGTACATATTATTCCCTTTTATATATCGCATCTTTTACAGGATCAAGAATGCGGATAAACTTAGGATCATGCTGCTTCTTACGATCTTTTTGCAGACTGCAATGGTTTTTGTAACCTACAGATTTATTCATAACGATGATCTTATAGTGTATTTAACCCATTGCTTCCCCCTTTACCGCGTCTTTGATATGCTTGCGGGAATAATCCTCGCACTTTTGCTTACGGTAAAAGAAGAGCGTAATGTGGACTTTTCCAAGGGACTTTACAATGTCTTTGAGGTAGCGCTTATCCTTGCCTGTGCGGATCTTGTATTCATCTGGACCATGGGCGATACCAATATTTTCTATACCCATGCACCTGTCACGACTCTTGTTGCGGTGTTGCTTACCTTCGTCTTCTCCAAGAAAAAAGGCATTCTTACCAAGCTTTTGACCAATAAGTTCATAGTCTTTTTGGGCGACAGGAGCGGAAGCGCGTTCCTGATCCATTTCCCCATTGTCGTCTATATCAACACATTCATATTCCCTCATCTTACCAGACTCAGAAGGACCATCATCCACGGTGTGTGCTTCCCTGTCGCGGTAGTATCCACCCTGGTTCTGTCGTACCTCTACGACACCAAGATCAAACCCAGGTTTTGCAGGAAATAATTCCTGCAGCGGGGTTTTCGGAGATGTTTGAATGTTACGGGCTGTAAAAGTACGAGTATTCGTTACTTTTACAGCCCTTTTTCTATTATTGGCGATGTGGTTTGACTAGGGCGGCTGTAAATCCCCTCAGAAACTTAAATTCTACAGTCCAATCCCCGTTTTTGGTCTCATTAAGCAACTGAGGTGGCTGTAAACCTCCTCAGAAACTTAGATTTTACAGCCCAATCATCGCGCTAGGCCTCATTAGGCAACTGAGTTGGCTGTAAACCCCCTCAGAAAATCAAAATTTACAGCCCAATCGTCGCGCTAGGTCTCATTAAGCAACTGAGGTGGCTGTAAAATCCCTCAGAAAATCAAAATTTACAGCCCAATCGTCGCACTAGGTCTCAATAAGCAACTGAGGAATATGCCTCTCAGTCATAATTTGACTCATGCATCCGATAATGATAATCTCGTAGTTGGTAATAATCCCGATTCGGGATATGCGAATCCGTCGCAATCTCAAGCGACCGCACTATCACTACGGCAGATCGCCGTATTTCAACAAAAGACCAAAAGAAACAAAGTGCCCTATGGAGGGTTTATGAGACGACCGCTTGCGTGGGCGTGTACTGTTATTGTCATGCTGATATATATCGGGGTTGGGTGTAGAATCTTGCCCTTTAAGAAAAGTATCCGGCTTCCGGAAGACGGAAGCTTTCTTGCCATAACCGGACGCGTCCAAAATATAACCGACAAATACATAGTAATAAAATCTGAGGATTCAGGAACATACATGGCCTATATGGACAACATCCCGGACGATATCAAGCTTGGTGAAGAACTGGCCGTGCAGGGCAAAGTTTCTCTGTTTTCACCTGTCATGAATCCGGGAGGCTTTGATGCGCTTTCCTATTATGCTTCCAAGGGAATAGACGCCCGTTTGTGGGATGCATCCGTAATCTCAAGTGGTGGCGGTCAATACGTGATAAGGGAACACATGAGACGTTTCAGAGAATTGCTGGAAAAGAGACTCTACAGCATATGTCCTGAAAAAGAAGCCTCCATCCTGTGCGATCTTTTGCTTGGCGATAAAGAAGGCATCGATGAAAAAACGGAGGAATTGTACAAAAATAACGGAATAGCGCACATCCTGAGCATATCCGGACTTCATATATCCATCCTAGGCATCGGACTATTTGAACTTCTCAGGAAGATCCGCATGAAACAGGTTCCTGCTGCCATGTGTGCAATGTGCGTTCTGGCGCTTTACGGGATAATGACCGGCATGAGCATTTCTGCGGTAAGAGCTATCGGAAGCTTCGGCATAAGAATGCTGGCATATCCTGCCAAAAGAACGGCGGATCCACTGACATCCCTTATGCTCATGGCTTCCGTTACGCTTATCATTCACCCGGCATATGCCTTTCAGGCAGGATTCCTGTTATCCTATGGTGCTGTCCTGGGAATTCACACATTTCTTCCTGCATTCAGCGGATTAATGAACCGGTCATCGGAAAAAGAAATCTTCTATGAACCCGACGGCTTACGCAAAAGATTGAGAAAGATTGCTAAGAAAACATACAGAGTCATAAAGAGCGCATTTATCTCAAGTTTCGGTATAATCCTGTTTACTCTGCCCATACAGCTTTATTACTTTTACAAAGTCTCCGTATACAGCGTGTTTCTGAATTTGTTGATACTTCCCTGTATGTCTTTACTTGTTTTCTCCGCCATGGTGAGCCTTGTACCAGGGCTGGGGATAGCAGCTACGGTATGCTGTTTTCTTTTGGAGATATTCGAGCGTCTCTGCACATTGGCTGAGACCCTGCCTTTTCATACATGGAATCCGGGCAGACCCGGAAAAGCCGCGGTAGTCTTGTATTACCTTTTCATATTGCTTATTACCATTGTACCCAAAGTTACCAAAGTGTCCAAAGTCTGCCGACGCAGTCGTAATACGGTCTCAGATTCTTTTTTAACTCGAATCATTGGTCTCTTCATCGGTCCGGGATTTAACCGGGCTGCCCCCTTTGCCACCGCATTAGTATGCCTTTTTATGCTTTTTATAATCAGTCTTCCTTTTCCGGCACGTAATACCTCCACGCAGCTATACGTAGGGCAGGGTAACTGCAATGTGACCATAACGGATGCGGGCGAGGTCTACATCTTTGACGGAGGGTCTACATCGGAAAAATCAGTCGGCGAGTATACGATCGTGCCATATCTAAGATACAGCGGATTATCCGAGATAGACGGAATATTTCTGTCGCATTCCGACGAAGACCACATAAACGGAATACTGGAACTTATCGAAAACAAAGAAAAATGGGGTCTTGAGATAAAAGGAGTATATATCACGCCTCAGATGCGGACAGATACTTCGGAAAATACGGCCACTTTGCTGAAAGCGTGTGAAGAGAGCGGGATTTCCGTAACGAGCATAAAAGCCGGTGATTCATGGGAAAGCGGCAGCACGGTATTCTGCTGTCTTCATCCTGCCACCGGATATATTCCCGAAGATCCGAACAGCGGATCCATGGTGATCCTGGCAGAATTCACACCCGCCTCCGGACAATCACACACACTTCTCATCCCCGGAGATGTACAGGGTACCGGCGAAACAGCACTGACCGAAGCTGTAAGTGAGTTTTTTGATCATTCAACTCGTCTGGATATATACATAACCGCTCATCATGGCTCTTCCGGTACCACAACCGAGGAATTTCTTGAGGTTGCCGGGCCACGCCTTGCCATAAACAGCGCAGGCCTTAATAACCGCTATGGTCATCCGAATACCGAAACCTTAGAGCGTCTTAAAACTTCCGGATGCGCTTACCTGACACTTTATGAAACCGGAGCTGTAACCTTGGACTTTACCGAAAAAGAAATAAAAGTTAGTACCTTTCTCTAACCTCTGTCAGAGCGTTATACCCGGAAAAGGTAATCTTTGATTCCGCAGTTTGATCAGTCAAGTTAATGAAAACAACACAAGTGCACATCGAAAGTATAGAAAGGGAATAACATGCTACGAAAATCAGATATTGAAAATGAAAAAGTTTTCTTAGAGAAGAGCATTCAAAATGTTGAAAAAGAATTGGAAATCCTCATGAAAAAAGTCCCTGAAGGAGCAAAACTGCACTCTTTCAGGCACAGAAACAAATATCAATACTTTATGCGAACCGATTCAACTGATGCAAATGGTATATATTTAAAAGTAAAAGACAGAAAACGCGCCATAACACTTGCTCAGATAGAATATTACGAGAAGCTGCTGGAAGGATTAAAGTCTGCTGTGTCTGCTATCGATCAGCTGAGCATCAATTGTGCAGACTCGGTTTTCGAATCCGCAACCAACAGACTGTCTCCGGGAAAAAGGGAATTGATCAACCCTCCATATATTTCCGACGAAAGCTTTATTTCAAAATGGAAAAATCTGGAATATGCACATATGGATTTCAATCCTGACTACCCGGAATACTACACCAGGCAGAACTTAAGGGTCAGATCAAAATCCGAAATGATAATAGCTGATATATTGGATGAAGCAGGTATCCCATTTCTGTATGAAAAGCCGCTTCATCTTAAGACTGGATCTGTCCATCCGGATTTTACCCTGTTGAATATCAAAACCCGTAAAGAACTTTATTGGGAACACTTGGGCATGATGGATGATATCGACTACAGAAATAATGCCTTTTTGAAACTCAGGAATTATGAAGCAAACGGGCTATATCCCTACGACTCGGTTATCTGGACTTTTGAAACCGGAAAATATCCGCTAAACACAAGGGAAATTCGGAAAATGGTCAAGAAACTTAAATGTTCTTTAGGCTATGACTCGGAGTAGGGCTGTAGAAATGAAGATTCTGAGGAAGTTTACAGTCCCCTCAGTTGCATAGAGGGACCAAAAGCTAGGATTGGACTGTAAAAGCGGAATATCTGATGGGATTTACAGCCCCCCTCACTCGATTTCGGTAATCCCATGGCGGCCGGTTCGATTTTTCCGCCCGGAAACGCTTGCCGCCTCCTCTGAAAGCCCCACTGTCCAAGGTTATGTAACCCTACATTTTCCGTGCGTTTTCCGTGGTTTGTCTTGATAGAGACATGCAAACTTGGTACAATATTTGCGGTTCGTTCAGAACCTGTAAGTTGTCCCGAAAGGAGTTATTATCATGGCAGAAAACGAAAAGAAAACAACCGTAAAAGCAGCAGAAAAAACAAAGGGTTTTGTAGGTGAATTCAAGAAATTCATCATGCGCGGAAATGTTATCGACCTGGCAGTCGGTGTTATCATCGGTGCCGCATTCGGTAATATCGTAACAGCGCTCACCGAGAATGTTATCAATCCCCTTATCGGATGCATCGGTAATCCCGAGGTTGAAGGCTTTGTGATCCCCCTCATCAAAGGCCAGGAAATCAATCTTGGAGCATTCCTTACCGCAGTTATCAACTTCCTGATAATGGCATTCGTCCTTTTCATTATCGTAAAGGCCATGAACAAAGCTATGACCGTTGGCAAGAAGAAAGAGGCTGAAGCAGCTCCTACCACCAAGATCTGCCCCTTCTGCAAGAGCGAGATCAACAAGGATGCTACCAGATGCCCTCACTGCACATCAGAGCTTGACAAATAAATTCATGTTAAGAATTCACAACATCCGTAAAAAGAAAACAAACATCAAAGCAGGCACTGCCGTTAAGGCAGCGCTTGCTTTGTGTATTTGCATGGTTATGACAGGATGCGGAAAAGGATCCGATAACCTTAAAGCGGCATACGAGTGCTTAAATAACCTCGATTATGTCGGAGCATTAAACTGCCTTGCAAACGCAGAAGAAGCAGGCGAAGATGCGAGACAGATCGCAAGAGCAAGGGGAATAGCTTATATCGGACAGGCCGATTATGTAAGCGCATCCCAGCAGTTTGTTGTTGCACTTCAGTCGGGAACCGGATACCCCGATGCAATGGATGTGGATATCAACTACTACCTTGCGGCATCATATGACTGCATCGGAGATTTTGCTTCCGCGGAAGACAGATACAACGCAATAATCAATTACTGCGACGATACCGAAAGCTACCTTCTCAGAGCTTCAGCCAGACTTAAACAGGGCGACTTCGAGAACGCAGTTTCCGACTTCAACGTAGTTATTTCCAGAAATCCCGACGATTACGATACCCTCATCGGAATATACGAAATGCTTTCAGCGATAGGATATCGAGAGGCGGGACTCGAATATATCAAGAACGCAATTGCGGGCGACAGCGGCAAGATGACCGATTCCGAAAAAGGCCGCATGTACTACTACCTCGGTGAATACACACAGGCCGCTGCACTTCTTGAGAGTGCAAGAAATGCGGACAGCTCGGTTACCAGTTCTCTTTTCCTCGGAAGGACATATGAGGCAATGGGAGAGTACAACTACGCCGCAAATGTCTACGAGAGCTACATCGGCTCGAAGGGCGCGAATTCGGAGCTTTACGATCAGCTCGGACTTTGCAGACTTAAAATGGGAGAATACGAAGCAGCGCTTGAAGCGTTCAAGGCAGGAATCGAGGCAGACGACGGAACCTTTGCCAAGAGCCTTGAATACAATCAGGCCATCGCTTATGAATATACAGCAGATTTCGAAACCGCACGCGAGCTCATCAGAGCATACCTCGCAAAATATCCTGACGACCAGGAAGCGGCAAGAGAGCTTACATTCTTAGAGACAAGATAGGAGACAGAAATGATCGGAGAACTTATTAAAGGAATCAAGAAAACCGAGGCACCCATCGTAGTAGGCCTTGATCCCAATTTAAACTTTGTACCCGAATTTATTAAAAAGAATGCATACGCACAGGCCGGTGAGACCTTGGAAGGTGCGGCACTTGCATTCAAAGAATATAACAAAGGACTCATTGATGCCATCGAAGGACTCGTTCCCGCTGTAAAGCCCCAGATCGCAATGTACGAGCAGCTTGGTCTTCCCGGACTTGAAGTCTTCAAGTGGACCGTGGATTACGCTCACGAAAAAGGACTTGTCGTCATCGGTGATATCAAAAGAGGAGACATTGGTTCTACTTCCGAGATGTACGCTGTAGGACATATCGGAAAGACACAGATCGGCGCAAACTCGATCGCAGCATTTAACGAAGATATCGTAACTGTTAACCCTTACCTCGGATCCGACGGAGTCATGCCCTTCGTAAAAGTATGTAAGGCTGAAAATAAAGGAATCTTCGTACTTGTAAAAACTTCAAACCCTTCAAGCGGAGAGTTCCAGGACAGAACCATTGACGGCAAGGCTCTCTATGAACTCGTAGCAGAGAAGGTTACCGAGTGGGGATCGGATGTGATCGATCCCGAGACCGGATATTCCGAAGTCGGCGCTGTTGTTGGTGCTACTTACCCCGAACAGGGCAAGATCCTCAGAAAGCTTATGCCCAAGAACTTTATCCTGGTTCCCGGATATGGCGCACAGGGCGGTAAAGGAGCAGACCTCGTTCATTTCTTTAACGAGGACGGACTGGGTGCCATCGTTAATTCTTCCCGCGGAATAATCGCGGCTTATAAACAGGAAAAGTATGCACAGTGCGGAGAAGAAGGATATGCCGAGGCAGCAAGACTTGCTGTTCTTGATATGAAAGAAGATCTCAAACAGGCTATAGGTTAAGAGGCAGATGTCTATGAAAAAAATACTGTTTGTCGCATCTGAAGGCGTTCCCTTTGTCAAAACCGGCGGACTTGCAGACGTTGTAGGTTCACTTCCCAAATATCTCGATAAGAGATACTTTGATGTAAGGGTATTTCTGCCCAAGTATGCATGTATGAAGCAGGAGATGAAGGATAAGCTCCAGTACATCGATTCCTTCTACATGGACTATAACTGGCAGAATATTTACGTCGGCCTTTTCAAGGCAGAAGTCGACGGAATTACGTATTATTTTATCGACAACGAATACTATTTCAGCGGCCCCAAGGTTTACAACGACGATCCCAGGTACGAGATCGAAAGATATACCTACTTCTGCAAGGCGGTTCTGTCATCACTTCCCATACTTGATTTCAGACCTGACCTCATTCATTGCCACGACTGGCAGACCGGACTTATTCCCGTATACCTCAAGGAGCGTTTTGCGGGCGGAGAGTTCTATCGCGGCATCAAGACAGTCATTACGATCCACAACCTCAAATTCCAGGGTAAGTGGGATGTTAAAACAGTTAAAAATATTACGGGTCTCCCCGATTACTACTTCACTCCCGATAAGCTGGAGTCTTACAAGGATGCCAACCTTTTGAAGGGCGGTATTGTTTTCGCGGATGCGGTAACTACGGTCAGCAACACTTATGCGGAGGAAATTAAGACCAAGTTCTACGGTGAGGGTCTGGACGGTCTTTTAAACGCGCGCAGCAATTCGCTCAGAGGTATTGTAAACGGAATCGACTACAGCAAGTTTGATCCCGCAACAGATCCCTATCTGGTAAAAAATTACGACGCGTCAAATTTCCGCAGAGAAAAGTCCAAGAATAAGAAAGCTCTTCAGGAACAGCTCGGACTTACCGTCGATGAAAAGAAGATGATGATCGGAATAGTCTCAAGACTTACCGACCAGAAGGGTTTCGATCTCATTGCATATGTGATGGATGAACTATGCAGGGATGATGTTCAGATCGTTGTTCTCGGAACAGGTGCGGAACAGTACGAGAACATGTTCAGACATTTCGACTGGAAATATGCGGATAAAGTTTCCGCTAACATTTACTACTCGGATGAGCTTTCAGACAGGATCTATGCCTCCAGTGATGCATTCCTGATGCCTTCACTTTTCGAGCCCTGCGGACTATCACAGCTCATCGCACTCAGATACGGTACCATTCCCATCGTAAGGGAGACCGGAGGACTTAAAGACACCGTCATTCCTTACAACGAGTACGAAGGCACGGGTACCGGCTTCTCGTTCGTTAACTACAATGCCCACGAGATGCTCTACACAATCCGATATGCTGAAAAGATTTACTACGACCGTAGAAGAGAGTGGAACAAGATGGTGGACAGAGCGATGGCGGCGAACTTTTCATGGGAGGTTTCCTCAAATCAGTACCAAAACATGTACGACTGGCTCATTGGTTAAAACCGCATGAATACAGGCTTTTAAGGCGTTTTTCCTTTATGGAGAAACGCCTTTTTGCAACTAAAGATCCGACGGATCTAAAGTGAGTTTTTCTTCTGTGATAGATTAACTTATCGTATAATTTAAGATGATATGTAAATATATCACGATGGAGGTACGCTATGTCAGAATATGCAAAACTCATAATCAGTGAAGACTATATCTCGGTATCATTCGATGCCGGTAATGAAGATATCCGGGCAATCGGATCCAAAATGAATGAGATCTGCGATGCCGCCTATATGAACGGATACAACTGGGATGCGTTCTTTAACTTCTATCTCGGACAAAATGCACCCGAGATCCTGGATGTGATCGAATCAGATCCCGAAGCTGATATGTACAGTGTTTATATAGAGGAAGTCAACAATGAGACAAAGGCACTGGCTGAGCAGCTTGCAGAGATTATAGACGAGCTTCTTAATGATGAAGAACAGATCCTTTCTTTTGTCAAAGCTAACGCGGATGATATTGAGTGGGACTAACTAATTTGAATGATTTCAGCAGTAGACTTTGAGTAGACTTTAGAGATATGGAAAGCGATAAGAAAAAGGTATATGAAGAATATTCGCCTGATAGCGCGGAACAGGTCTAAGAGGAATATTATGATCACAAGAGAACATTATAAAGATATCAACTATAAGCCGTTTCTGTTTTTTGTGGTATTCGGTGCAAGAGGGGATCAGCTGGAGGTTTCCGGAAGCAGACATCACGTGGAAGGAATGCCGGAAGGTCTTGAGTTCAATTGTCTGAATCGCAGTGAACATGCCGATTATATCGACGGCTTTTTTGAAGGACCGCTTGGCGATATCCTTCAGGAGGAAAATTCGGATTTGCTTGCACGGTGCAAGGAAGCTGAAGACTGTGTTGTTATCCAGGGCGAGATTGCAGAAGATGACAAGCTTGATTATATGAGGGATGTAATTGGAATCGGTAAGGCTTTCTTTGAACAGGGAGCTGCCGGTATCCTGGATATGCTTACTTTTACGTTATATCCAGATGAAGAATGGACGGAACGTTTCTTTGAAAAGGATGTAAATGCTCAGAACCATGTCAAAATTCTTCTTTCTGAAGATGATGGACGCTGTTGGATCCATACCAGAGGCATTCTTGAATTTGGACGTCCAGATTTGAGTCTTTACGCTGATGATGAGAGTGTCGATGAATATATACAGATTATTAACCAGATGATCTTCTACAGCGGACAGGGTGTATTTTTCGATGGTACTTATACACTTCATAACGGCTCAGGGAATACTTATGAAGTAAAATCCGAATTTGTGGATGATTTTGATAATGAAGACTTTAATAATGCTTACTGTAAGGTAGAGGTTGTTGAAGAATAAGGGTATTACTTTCAGTAAAACTCGCTATGGAATGGTTCATTCCCAATCGCAGTTTATGGAGATGCATATATGAGCAAAATTATATTTTTAACAAGCAGCCCTTTCACAGGACGGGGACTTCCTTTTAACACGGAAAACGAATTTGTCAGCCGAATGCAGAAGGCCATGCATAAGTATAATAAGGGGCTTTTTATAACTGCATCACCGGATGATTATGATGAAACAGATGGTTTTTCATTTGGAATAAAATACACGGCAGAGCTTTCAGGAATGAAGTTTGAGTCTTATACAGTTTTAGATAGACGAAATCAAAACGATGCTGCGAAGTTGATAAAGAGTAGCAATTTTATTATCTTGGGAGGAGGCCACGTTCCAACACAAAATCAATTCTTTGGTGAGATAAGGTTAAAGGAACTCTTGGAGGATTTTGATGGCGTGATTTTCGGAATCAGCGCCGGAAGCATGAATAGCGCGGAAGAAGTTTATGCACAGCCGGAACTGGAGGGCGAATCATTAGATCCTAATTTTGTGCGTTTCATTCCCGGATTGGGTCTTACAAAAACCAAGCTGCTTCCTCATTACCAAGATACAAAAGACAGTTGCTTAGATGGTAAAAGACTTTTTGAAGATATTACGTATCCGGATAGCATGGGTCATACTTTTATTGCTATCCCTGACGGAAGTTATCTATATTCTGAAGATGGTAAGGAAGAATTAATGGGAGAGTATTTTGTCATTAGCGATGGTGGTATTGTATGACATGCGCAAATTCAGGTTTGTCGAGATGAGCGATAGAACATAAAAGTTGAAGCTTGAAAACAAGAACTTTATTCGGTTTCAGAAGGATGATGCCGACAAAAGAAAGCGACTAGTTGTCTTTATTGAAGAAAAATGCGGAAATCTGCAAAAAAATAAAATCGCCGATTTATAAACTTGACTTATAAGGCTCATGAGAATATAATGATCGAAGAAACTGAAATAAATTTCAGTGAAAAAATATTCAGAGTAGAGAGGCCTGGTTATGTTCGTCGGAAGAGAGAATGAACTGACAGAGTTACAGAGTGAATTAAAGGATTGGAAGAAGAAAACAAAAAGCAGTTAGTAATCTGTGAATTTTAAACTAGCGGTTAAATGACAAAAAAACCAAGCGGTGATATGCTATTATAGTTCCCCATAAATCCAAGTAGCGCGTACTCGCGTATCGAGTACAGGAGGAGGAATGTGATGATCTATCGTCCGGAATATGACATGAAGGTCGTCGGACAGAACTTAAAACGTCTTCGTGTCGCAAAAAACCTCTCCGTAGATGACGTAAGAGAGTATCTTTGTCTCGGATCAGTTCAGGCCATTTATAAGTACGAGAAAGGCAAGAGCTATCCCCAGGCAGATACCATGTTCGCATTGATGGAGCTTTACGAAGCCAATCTTTACGATATAATCAAAGATCACGAAGAGGACGAACAGTCCTCTTCTGTTCATTTTATGGGGGATATGATGGCGGCATAGATGCAACTACTGGATAAATGATTATTGCTATAGCGTATGATACGCTTGATCTATAAGGAGAAAAACAATGGGAAGAGATGAAAATGTAACAGTATTTAAGGATACAGAGAAGCTATGCAAGACAAATCCGAAGCTTTCGGAATCGGTCAAGAAAGCGACTGCAGCACAGAAACTGATATTGGAAAGTGATCCTTTAGCAGAGCAGAAGAAGGATCTTTATGAAGATACGGCCAAGGTAGTTGTCTCAAAGAAGAGAACCTATGAAGCTGCGGCAGGATACAAGGGACAGCATGTGGCAGTTCACAACTTTGCATCAGCGTCCAATCCTGGCGGTGGAGTGGTAAACGGAGCGAGTGCGCAGGAAGAGTGTCTATGCAGATGCTCTGGATTATTCTTCAGTCTTAATTCGCCTGCTATGTGGGAAGGCTTCTATCAGCCGCACAGAAACGCACATAATCCGATTCATAATGACGATATAATTTATACGCCGAATGTAACGGTGTTTAAATCTGATACGTCAATGCCTAAACTTATGTCAGAGGTGGACTGGTATGACGTGGATGTGATTACCTGCGCTGCGCCTAATCTTCGCAGTCAGCCCAGTAATCATTATAACAGCGGAGATGGAAACAAGCAGACAATGATGAAGGATAAGGATCTTTTAGCCCTTCATGAAAAGAGACTTCGTCGGATACTTGAAGTGGCACTGTCAGAAGGCTGTGACGCGATTATACTTGGAGCATTTGGTTGCGGAGCTTTTCAGAACAATCCTGAGGTTGTTGCTCTTGCAAATCGCAATGTAATAAAGGACTATCTGCATGCCTTTAAGAATATTGAGTTCGCGGTGTATTGCTCACCGCGCGATGATCGTAATTTCAAGATCTTTGAACGCGTTCTGAAGACATACTGCGGGTAAGGATGTTGAACTTTGCCGTCAATGACAACGAAAGAATGCTATGATATGCTTTCTTCAGATGCAGGAAACAGATTGAAATGGGAGGATCTATTATGATGAAGATGACTTCAGCATATGCAAACAAAATGCTTAGAAAGCTCAATGAGGATAAGGAGTTCTGGCGCTCCAAGGAGAAAGAAGGCTGTCTGTATGTGGCGGCTCTTGATGAGGAGCCGGTAATTCCTGAATATGATTATGAAGAGGTGGCAAAGAACATCTCCGAAATTGATGAGAAGATTGTCAAGATTAAGCATGCCATCAATGTAACAAACTGTACTAATGAGATTCAGGTTGGCGATGCCAAGATGACGGCGGATATGATTCTTGTTAAGATGGCTCAGCTTAACAGACGAAAGTCCACTCTCGATGGAATGCGTAAGCAGCAGCCTAAGAGCAGAATCAATTCCGGCTTGTATTCTTCAAGAAAGACAGCCCCGGAATACCAGTACATCAATTATGATCTTGATCTCATCAAGAGAGAATATGAGCAGATTGATGCCGAGGTATCTGCTATGCAGATTGCTTTGGATAAGTATAATCAGACCGTTGAGTTTGATGTAGACATCTGAGGTTATGCCGCTTAGGCGGCTTTCCGTGCGGCGAGATTGATTTTGAAAATCTTATAACGGGCATTGTTAGGGGCGTATGCACATAGGTTTAATGTTGTTGATCCCCGGTTATGTTGTTATTTTGTTATGGATTATTGTTGATGGTTCCTTAATAAGGAGCGAATGCAAACGCATACAGATTCTCGCCCGCAGAAAACTTGGCGCATTTGTGCCTGGGGTATGGAAGTTCGGTTATACATGCTCCATTTTTATAGAATCGGAGGTTTCATATGTCTGTACTTATGTCAAAGGATAAGAAAGAACTGATTGTTACGTGTGACTGTAAATGCGGGCAATCGTTCAGCATATGCGTTGATGATGAGTCGAAGGATTTGGATTATTATGTGTTCCTCTGCTTTATGAAGTGCAACTTTGATACTGAGTACGATAAGAACCCTTGGAGAGCATTTAAGATTAAAATGAAGAAGATCTGGTTTATTATCCGGGGTAAAGATTATTGCTACTCGGACACCGTAATGAAAAAAGCAGATTTCGAAGAGTTTAAGAAATACGTTAACCAGTTTTAGATAATCACTCCTGACAGAAATGTCAGGATTTTTTATTGTTAAATCGCTTGTTTAGTGACAATGATGGTGGGTATGGATAAAATTATACCATGGAGGAAATGCAAGAGGGTCGGAATAATCTGCGGGCGCATGACTATACCGTTGATTATATCGTTACACATTGCTGCTCCAGCAGTACGCAGGTATTCCTTGGCGGTTCTATGTACAAGCCGGACAGGGAGACGGATCATCTTGAGTTTATAAAGAACTATGTGAATTACAAAAAGTGGTTCTTCGGACACTATCACGACAACAGAAACATTTTTGACAAGGAGATTCTGATCTACGAGCAGATGATAAGAATCTCATAGGAGGCGACCATGGAAAAAGAGCTTAAATTGATACACGTTTGTGAAGTATGTGGAAAAACTAAGATTATGACACCGAAACAGGCATTTAATGAAGGCTGGGATTATCCGCCGCGAATGGGGACGTTTGGTGTAGTATCACCCCGAACTTGCGGAGATTGTGGGATAGTGGATACCCTTTGGATGGCACTTCAGTCGGGTAAGATAAAGAGCCTTGATGATATGACGCCGGAACAGCAAGTTGTTTTGGCAAGGATTCAAAATGAGCCGGTGAGTATAACACCACCTGAGGATTAGTGCCACGTGGATAATGAGCAATAGTTAAGAGGGGATAGTCCGGATTTTTAAGGAGGAATACTGAATGGCAGAGTCAATACTAAGAAAAGAAATAGAAGTATATTCCGAAAAGTACAATATTCACGGAATTATACGAGATTACGGAATGGTAACGAAACTGTTCTTTACA
>JAEEXJ010000034.1 GCA_016291475.1 Lachnospiraceae bacterium
GGAAGCATCCTTCTTAAGATCCCTTTTGTCAGAGGAATGTTTGTCTTTATCGATTCCCTTATTCTCGGATCACGTTCCCTTAACTATTCCGCAGAAGTGTTTGACCGTGAAGAAGGCAAAGAGAGCGGAACTTCCGGAAACGGTGCGCTGGACGGACTTTTAAACAGCCTTGTAATGGTAATCGCCATAGCGCTTGCCATAGGTCTTTTTATCGTTCTTCCCACTTACCTTGCATCGGTATTTGAAAAGAGTATCAGGAATGCATCTCTCGTATCGGTTATCGAAGGCTGTATCAGGATCGTTGTGTTTATCCTTTACATGTTCGGTATCGGGTTTATCAAGGATATGCGCAGGGTTTACCGTTATCACGGTGCAGAGCATAAATGCATCAACTGTATCGAAAGAGGAAAGACCCTTAACGTTGATAATGTAATGAAGAGCTCAAGATTCCACAGAAGATGCGGAACCAGCTTCATGTATATTTCAGTATTTATAAGCATTATCATTTTCTTCTTCATCAGGATCGATTACATCCCTTTGAGAATACTCATCAGGATCCTTCTGATCCCCGTTGTACTCGGCATCTCTTATGAGATCCTTGCACTAGCCGGAAAGAGCGAAAACTTTTTCGTATACCTTCTTACCGCACCCGGCATCTGGTTTCAGCACCTTACTACCAAAGAGCCCGACAGAAAGATGGTTGAAGTAGCCATTGCGGCTGTTGAAGCGGTGTTTGACTGGAAGAAATATCTTGCCGACAATTTCGGTTACGATATAGATGAAAACGGAGAGATCGCAGGTGTTCTTCCCGGATGGGGCGATGAATATACATACGAAGAAGAGTATTATGACGAAGAGTACGATGAAGTCTATGATGATGAAGCCGGCGAGTATTATGAAGACGAATACACCGGTGACGACTCTTACGACGACTGAGAATAAACGTGAAGATATCCGAGCTAAAAAATCATATACAGTCTCGTCTCGAAGAAGCGGGTATTGAAGATGCAGGTTCCGATACCGGTATTATCCTGCGGGAATTTGCGAATGTCACTCTGTCCGATCTTTTTTCCGATCCGGACAGGGAACTCGATGCATCGGTGGATACAGACAGGATTGAAGAAGTAATTTCGCTTCGCATTAAAAGAATACCTCTCCAGCACATCGTCGGAAAAACATGCTTCATGGGATTTGATTTTGAAGTAAGTCCCGATGCGCTTATTCCAAGACCCGACACGGAGATACTTACCGAGGAAGCGCTCAGGGATTATCACGACGGTTCGAGATTTCTGGATCTTTGCACCGGTACAGGCTGCATTATCACAAGTCTTATTGCACTTACCAACGATTGCTATGGCGTAGGTACGGATATTTCGGAAGCGGCTCTTAAGCTTGCAGGTAAGAATGCGGATACGATCCTTGCGGATAAAAGAGACCGCCTCGAGTTCAGACAGGGCAATCTTTATGAAGCACTTGATGCGGGAGAGAAGTTCGATGTGATCGTTTCAAATCCCCCTTATATCAGGACCTCGGATATAGAGGGGCTTATGCCTGAAGTAAAAGATCACGATCCTTACATAGCTCTTGACGGTGGCGAGGACGGTCTTATTTTCTACAGAAGGATAATCGAAGGTGCGAAGGAGCACCTTGTTAAAGGCGGGGATCTGCTCCTTGAGATAGGATGCGATCAGGCCGAAGATGTTATGAAGATCATGAAAATGGGCGGTTTTATCGAGATCAATTGCATCAAAGATTTTGCGGGTAACGACCGCGTCGTAAGAGGAATACTTCCTCTTCTTTAGCTGTGCGTAAAAATATATAGCACGTAACAAAGCACAGATAAAGGAGAGATATTATGTTTGAAAAATTAGATGAACTCCTCACCAAGAATGAGGAAATGACCATGCAGCTCCAGGATCCCGCAATCATAGGAGACGGAGCAAGATTTCAAAAGATAATGAAAGAGCAGGGGGCAATCATGCCTCTTGTAAATGCATATACCGAATATAAGAAGTGCAACGAAGATCTTGCGGATGCACTCGAAATGCTTTCATCGGAAAATGATGATGACATGAGAGAACTCCTCAAGGAGACCGTTGCAGATTCCAAAAAGCGTGTTGCCGAACTTGAGGAAGAGATAAGAATCCTTCTTCTTCCCAAAGATCCTAACGATCAGAAAAACGTAATACTTGAGATCAGGGCCGGAGCAGGCGGAGATGAAGCCGCTCTTTTTGCCGCAGAACTTTACAGAATGTATGTGCATTATGCAGAGAGTCTCGGCTGGAGAGTACAGCTTGTAGGTGCCGATGAAACGGGAATAGGCGGATTCAAGGAATGTACCGCGACAATAACCGGAGCGGGGGCTTATTCAAAGCTTAAGTACGAAAGCGGTGTACACAGAGTTCAGCGTGTGCCTGAGACCGAGAGCGGCGGCAGGATCCATACCTCAACCGCATCAGTTGCAGTTATGCCCGAAGCGGATGAAGACATCGATATCGAGATAGATCCCAAAGATATAAGGATCGACGTTATGAGAGCTTCCGGAAACGGCGGCCAGTGCGTCAATACCACGGACTCTGCGGTAAGGCTTACTCATTTCCCTACGGGAATAGTCGTATATTCCCAGACGGAAAAGAGCCAGATCCAAAACAAGGCAAAAGCATTCGCACTCCTCAAATCAAAGCTCTATGATATGCAGCAGCAGGAGAAGCATGATGCCGAAGCGGAACTCAGACGTTCACAGATCGGAACGGGTGACCGCTCGGAGAAGATCAGAACATACAACTTCCCTCAGGGAAGAGTTACGGATCACAGGATCGAGCTTACACTTTACAAGCTTGAGAAGATAATGAACGGTGACATAGGCGAAATCGTTGATGCATGTATAGCTGCGGATCAGGCGGCCAAACTTGCAAAGATGGAAAACGAAGAATGACTAATAGTCAAACTATTAAATAATACGCACAGAAAAATCTAAAAATTGTTCATTCTGTCAAATGACAGAATCGGAAATCAATGCTAAGATAAACAAGCATTATGTAAACAGACATTTCGGGGGGAATGTCGAATCATAGATAGGAGTTTATCATGTTCAGCATAGGAGATTATGTAGTCTGCGGCAATAAAGGTGTTTGCAGAGTAGAAAATATCGCACCTTTTGAGATTTCCGATACGGACAACAATGAGGATTACTATATCCTCAAACCTATTTATTCCCCCGGAAGTACGGTATATATTTCCATGACATCTGCGGATGAGAAGCTTCGTCCCGTTCTTACCAAGAAGGATGCTGATCTTCTCGTTAAGAAGATGCCCGGTATTCCCGACATCACCGTTGATAATGATAAGCAGCTTGAGGGCGAATACAAGAACTGCATCCGTTCCAACGATGCTACCGAGCTTGTAAAGCTCATCAAAACCATTTATCACAGACGCGAGGCAAGATTCGCAGCAGGCCGCAAGGAGACCGCACTTGATGCTAAATATTTCCGAATGGCCGGCGATTATCTCTACGGAGAGCTTGCGATAAGCCTCAATATTCCCAGGGATGAGGTTGAGGGATATATTAACGATACTATCTCGTAATCTTTTCACTTAAATTATGTTGACACAGGCTTCGGCCATGTGGTATTATCTCTTTTGCGTGTGAACACACGGACAATAAAGCAGAGCAGCCGCTCTCACCTGCAGGCTAAGATAGATCAAGTCCAAACAGGTTCAGAAGTCCGATCAATAAACGATCGAATTAATTCTGTAAGCGGCTTACTGCGAGCCGCTTATTTTATTTTATGGGGTTTTCCCGGAGGCGTGGCGAAAACTTCGTTTTCGCTGTAGTGAACTGAATGCCGCGGAGCGGCAGAATCGAGGGTACCAGTATTAACAACTTATTTATCAACGAACAGATAAGAGACAAGGAAGTAAGAGTTATTGGACAGACCGGCGAACAGATCGGTGTAATGCCCACCAAAGATGCTCTTAAGATGGCACATGATGCAGGACTTGACCTGATCAAGATCGCGCCCGGTGCCAACCCGCCCGTGTGCAAGATTGCCGATTACGGCAAGTATCAGTACGAGCAGATCCGCAAGGAGAAGGAAGCCCGTAAGAAGCAGCATCAGATTGAGATCAAGGAGATCCGTATTTCTCCCAACATTGATACCAATGATGTAAACACCAAGATCAATGCAGCCAGAAAGTTCCTCGCTAAGGGAGACAAGGTAAAGGTTACACTTCGTTTCCGCGGACGTGAGATGGCTCATATGAATACCACAAAGCACGTGCTCGATGATTTCGCCGAAGCACTTTCGGATGTTGCGACCATCGAGAAGCCTGCCAAGGTTGAAGGCAGAAGTATTATCATGTTTTTAACGGCTAAGAAAGACGACAAGCCGTCAAAAAATAAAGAAGAAGCTACGCAGTAAGATTAGGAGGAAGTAATATGCCCAAGATGAAAACAAGCAGCGCCGCAGCTAAGCGCTTCAAGGCTACCGGCACCGGAAAGCTTAAGAGAAATAAGGCTTATAAGAGTCATATTCTTACCAAGAAGAGCACCAAGAGAAAGAGAAATCTTCGTAAGGCTGCTATGACCGACGCTACCAACGTAAAGAACATGAAGAAGATCCTGCCCTATCTGTAAGGCAGACGCACCCGTCGTTTTTCCGGCGGTTAGATTGGAGGAAATAATAAATGGCAAGAATTAAAGGTGGATTAAACGCCAAGAAAAAGCACAATCGCGTTCTGAAGCTTGCAAAGGGCTACAGAGGCGCAAGAAGTAATCAGTATAGAGTTGCTAAGCAGTCTGTTATGAGAGCTCTCACCTCATCCTACTCAGGACGTAAGGAGAGAAAGAGAGAGTTCAGAAAGCTCTGGATCACCAGAATCAATGCTGCAGCTCGTATCAACGGACTTTCATACAGCAAGTTCATGTTCGGCCTCAAGAAAGCAGGAGTTGACATGAACAGAAAGATGCTCGCTGAGCTCGCTGTTAACGATGCAGCTGGTTTCGCAGCTCTTGCAGAGATGGCTAAGAAAGAGATTGCTTAACTTTTAGTCAATTGTAATTTGTCTACTAAAAAGACAGCCCATAGAGGCTGTCTTTTTTTTCAAGGGTCCGTTTTGTTTCTAACACGGGTCCTGCTGCAATGTAAAATGTCTCCTTACTTCGGCTCTGGGCGGAAATTCTTCACTATGAACGTTTAAGCTCAGGCCGAGCGGCAGAATTTCTCGCAAGCGCTTAGACGTCGACGATTTTACATGCTGCGTCACCTGATATATCAAGCAGTTCAGTCTTTATCCGCAAGGATTTTGAGGACGAAATCGTAGGTGCGGGCAGTGGAGGAGATGGAGAGACGTTCGGATGTGGTATGGATATCCTGCATGTCAGGGCCTATTGACACTGCGTCAATATCTGATGCTTTATCCATGAAAAAGCCGCATTCGAGGCCTGCGTGAATAGCTTCTACCTTGGGCTCGTATCCGTACATGTCTTTGAAGACTTTAACCATCTTATCTCTGAGAGGTGACTCGGTTTTGTATTCCCATCCGGGATAAACTCCCGTGACTTTGTTTGTCCCGCCAAAATCTGCGGTAATCTTCTTAAGTCTTTCTATGAGTTCGTCTCTCTCGGAGCCGACACTGCTTCTTACGGAAAATTCCGCAGTCATTTCTCCTGCTTCGGATTTAAGGATTCCAAGGTTGAGAGATGTCTGGACCAGGCCTTCGATATCCTTGCTCATGGCTATGACTCCGAAAGGAAGTTCATTCAGGAAATCGGAGGCTTTCTTAAGTGATATTTTCATAATTTCATCGGCTTTATCAAGGGTGGTAACGCCGAAATTGATTCCGGGATCTGCTTTTTCGTATTCTTTTGCGATCTTTTTGACTTCATCCATCATGGCTTTGCCAAAGGCATCGGAATCGGCCGCGGATACTGCTATCGTCGCGATGCTTTCCAGCATTATGGCATTGTCTGCGGTGCCGCCGGTAAGATTTAAAAGAACCGCGTCGGAATTAACCTTGCAACCGGCTCCCAGTATCCTTCCCATGAGTTTTCCGGCATTCGCCCTTCCGAGACCGATCATGGTGCCCGAATGGCCCCCGAGCAGTCCGCTTACTTTACATTCCATGATGACGGAATCTGAAGGAAGAGATGATGTATCCGAGGTTATGGTGCACTTTACTCTGGCCCCACCTGCGCATCCGACGGTAAATATTCCTTCATCTTCGGAATCTATATTGAGGAGTCTGCGGTTTTTTACATTTGAAATATCCAGACCGTAAGCTCCTTCCATACCGGTCTCTTCGTTGGCGGTTATTACCACATCAAGAGAGGGGTGGGGGATATCATCTGAATCAAGGATCGCAAGCGCCATTGCAACCGCGATTCCGTCATCTCCACCGAGGGAAGTATGTCTTGCCCCGATAAGGTCGCCTTCGACGAAAACATCAAGGGGAGCGGTCTTCATATCGATGCCCGATCCTTCGTCGCATACCGCAACCATGTCCATATGTCCCTGGAGAATGATTCCGGGGATGTTCTCATAGCCGGAGGTTGCAGGCTTTTTGATGATGACATTTCCGGCATCGTCGGCAACATATTCGAGCTTTCTGGATACCGCAAAATCGATAAGGTATTGTTTGATTCCGTCCAGGTTGTATGAGCCATGGGGAATCTGTGTGATGTCCTCAAAAAATCCGAAAACTTTCTGAGGCTCAAGTGAACTTAATTTTATCATTTTATATCTCCGTAAAAATTGTTCTAAAGCACTGACTATAATATACCTTTCCGAATAATATGCCAATTGGGTGTGGTTTCGTGGTATAATTTCTGAAGATTTCGGTTATTTTTTGCAAAAAATTCAGAGGGCTGATATGGTTACCAACGACGAAGGAATAGTACGGTTTAAACATACGATAATGGAAGAGGTTTGCCGCCTTGCATGGGATAATAATCTTAATGAGGATACCAAGGCAGCTCTTGTTAATAAGATAATCCCCGGCCCCAAGCCGCTTTTCAGATGCTGCATTTATAAAGAGCGTGAGATTGTCAGAGAGAGGATACGTCTTGCCTGCGGAATGGATACTTCGGATAATCAGGGTTCCAATAATATCGTGCAGGTAATTCATTCCGCATGCGACGAGTGCCCTATTTCAGCATATTCAGTAACGGATAACTGCAGATTTTGCCTTGGAAAAGCATGTATCAATTCCTGTAAATTCGGTGCGATCTCACCCGGTGATGTAAGGATGCATATCGATCCCGCGAAGTGTAAGGAATGCGGTATGTGTGCAAAGGCATGCCCCTACGGTGCGATAGTGCATCTTGAAAGACCCTGTAAGAAGGTTTGCCCCGTCGGAGCGATTACTTACGATGAAAACGGCATTTGTAAGATAGACGAAGATAAATGTATCAATTGCGGACATTGTATCCACAGCTGTCCATTCGGAGCCATCGGATCCAAGACTTACCTGGTTCCCATAATTCAGGATATTCTGGCAGGTAAGGAAGTTATAGCCATGGTTGCTCCTGCGATTGAAGGTCAGTTCGGCGCGGATATTGATATGGCATCCATTAAAGCGACACTTCTGAAACTCGGTTTTTCCGACATGATAGAAGTAGGTCTCGGCGGAGACATGACGGCAGCGTTTGAATCCTATGAATGGAGCGAAGCCCGTAAAGATGGCAGAAAGATGACCACATCCTGCTGTCCTGCTTTTATAAACATGCTGAGAAAGCATTTCCCGGATCAGTATCGTGACAATAAATCCACCACGGTATCTCCCATGTGTGCGATCTCCAGATACCTTAAGCTTACACATCCAGGATGTACCACGGTATTTATCGGTCCCTGCATAGCTAAGAAGGCAGAAGCACAGGAACCCAATATTCCCGATAATGCGGATTACGTAATTACTTTCGGAGAGTTCAGAGCCCTTCTTCGTTCAAGAGATATAAAGCTTGAACATGTGGACGGTGAGTATCAGATGGCGTCTTCCTTCGGTAAGAAATTTGCATCGGGAGGCGGCGTTGCAGGCGCGGTTATAGAATGCATGCAGGAAAGAGGAGAGGATACTTCCGATATTAAACTTCTTAAGGTTGCCGGCGGAGCCGAGTGTAAAAAGGCTCTTCTTATGCTCAAAGCGGGAAGGCTTGAAGAAGATTTCATAGAAGGAATGGTATGCCCCGGAGGATGCGTAGGCGGACCTTCCAAGCATATGACGGAGATTGAGATAACCAAGGCAAGAAATGAACTTCTGTCCAAAGCGGATGACAGAAAGATCCTTGATAATCTTAAGGATTATCCCATGGATAAGTTTTCCATGAACAGGCACGGGCACATGAATCCCGAACTTGTGGAGAAGGTTTTTCCCGGAAAATAAAAAGTGGAAATATAGCTGTCTTTCATGTATAATACAGCTTGTTTGCAGCCGTAGTATATCGGTAGTACGTCAGCTTCCCAAGCTGAAGAGGCGGGTTCGACTCCCGTCAGCTGCTCTTAAGCTATTAACCTCGTAAACATGGTGTTTGCGAGGCTTTATAGTATAAGGGAGGGCTTTGAAATGGCTAGTATGATGCAATCCAGACGTGAACAGAGGATGATCTATAATCCCGAGGACACATTACTTGATGACAGAACCTACAATATGGCTCTGGGCGGATCGGTTATGTACGGTCTTATCCTTAATATCATTATTTGCGTAACACTGGGAAACAGACTTACGTTTGCTGTATATAGGAATCCCTTGGTAGCACTTTATCTGATCATTGGATATGTGGTATGCGCCATAGCCGGTGTTTTCATGTCTTCAAGATCAAAAAGTCCGGTTGTAAGCTTTATCGGATACAATCTTGTGTGTGTTCCGCTCGGACTTGTGCTTTCGCTTACCGTATCGGCATATGTAAGAGCAGGCGCGGGAAATATTGTTTTACAGGCAATCGCCTATACGGCTATATCAGCAGGATGTATGATCGTTTTATCAATAGCATTTCCGGATTTCTTTTCCGGACTCGGAAAGATCCTTTTCGGAAGCCTTATAGGACTTCTCCTTGCGGGAATAATCTCAGCGCTTTTCTTCCCCGGTGCGTATAACATAATCACATGGATCGGTGCGCTGATATTTGCACTCTACATCGGATATGATTACTGGAGGGCACAGCAGTTCCCCAAGACGCTTGATAATGCAATCGACTGCTCACTTGATATTTATCTCGATATCATCAATCTTTTCATCAGAATACTGAGAATCCTCGGAAGCAGAGGATCTTCCAGAAGAAGATAATATAAGCGTTATATATGAAACAGGGGGACGGTTCTGTCGTTCCACAAGATTCTTGTGGAACGACAGAACCGTCCCCCTGTTTCATTGAAGCGTCCCCATTGTCATCTTTTTTTATAGTATTTCGTCGGAGATAATAAATTTTCCGCTGTCTATTGCTTTGTAGACATCTTCGAATGTCATGGGCTTTCCGTAGAAGTAACCCTGCAGTCTGCCGCAGCCTTTTTCGGTGAGGAATCTGGCTGCTTCTTCCGATTCGACGCCTTCGGTTAAAGTCTTCATGTTAAGCGAACATGCCAGATCCAGGATGGTTCCTATTATCTTGTGCGCATTTCCTTTGATCTTCTCGTTTTCAAAATTCTTGAGAAATACCATGTCAATCTTGAGCACGTCGAAGTCGTAATCTTTTAATACATTAAGCGAAGAGTATCCTGATCCGAAGTCATCAAGCCAGATACTGTAGCCCTTTTCGTGGAGCGTCTCCATTGCGCTTTGAAGCACGCCGGTTTCGTCTGTCAGGGCACTTTCCGTGATCTCAACATGGAGATAATCTTTGGGAATCTGATATTTTTCCACGAGTTTTTCCAGCTCGGAAACGGCATCCATCAGTTCGAAATCAAGTCGTGAGAAATTAAGGGAAACAGGGAAGATCTTTTCACCGTTATCAATTTTTTCTTTTAGGTTCTTGCAAACTTTTTCGTATATACACAGATCGAGTTTGTGTATCTGACGGGATTCTTCCAGGATCGGTATAAATGCTCCGGGTGAAAGGAAACCGAATTTTGGATCCGCCCATCTTGCAAGTGCCTCGCATCCGCACAGTTTCTTATCATCGGACCATACGACGGGCTGGTAATACACCTGTATATAATCATTGCGGATGGCTTTTTCGATGCTGTTTAGAATGTGCTGTCTGAGATTAAATGCATCATGCATTTTTTTATCGTATTCGACATAAGTTTTATCTGCATGACGGCTTATAGAATGAACGGCATATCTTGCTCTGTCCACATCTCTTCTGGGATCCGAATTACTGTCTTCGGGTCTGTATCCTCCGACTTTAAGCTCAAGATAAAGTTCTTCGGTGGATTCTTTTTTCAGGATTTCACGCATATGGTTAATACGCTCTTCGAATCCGTCGATCTTAGTAAGAACCATGAAACGATCGTCCGACATTCTTCCGTATATGTCATTCTTAAAAACCTCGGAAAATCCCTGAGCCATTTTGACAAGCAGTTCATTACCCTTGGAATATCCCATATGATCGTTATAGGTTCTGAAATTAGCTATGTTAAAAAACAGATAGATAAGTTTTGACGGATCCGATGTCTTTAAGAGAATCTCGGCTTTTTCCGCGAACTCTTTTGCATTGGGAATGCCTGTAAGATCATCTGTTTTGGATGCTTTGATAAGTTTTACGGATTTTCGTGCTTCACTGTGTCTTTGATGATATATGCTCACTACGACAGCGATAAGCGATATAAAAAATGTGGCGTAGTTGATCATGTCCGCTTCGAGAACGCCCTTATGATTGCCTTCAAGGTCCACGCCATATACATCCAGATAATTGATGTAGGTTATGCCTATAACGGACAGCATGATGATGGAAATATATGGCCGCCATATGAGAAGACATGCGGCATAGAGTATCATGGTGAGAAAACAGAGTATCATCCTGCCTTTTGAGAAATCGCTCTCGGACACTTTCCATCCGAAATATGTGCAGACTCCGGTAAACAATATGGTGAGACCGGTGCTTATGAATGGAGATCTTTTTATCTTATTATTGGTATAAAGGGTGGAGTATATGAGCATGAATACTCCGATGAAAAGAAGCAACCAGTAATTTTTTGAATATTTGAAAAAAAGTTCGAAGGTGGCATATTGCCCGGTCAAGACATATTTTTTGATGAAGCGGATTATCATCCAGCTCTCAAGAACTATGATTATCAGGGCCATGAAAAATGTCGAACGGATATTGGCATCACGATGGAATGCCTTCTCGTACGGAGACATTTTTACGAACCCGAAGAAATCTTTTATACGGTACCAAATACTTTTCTTTTCCATGGTTTTCCCCCTCAATCATATATATGATCGTCCACAGATTATCTGTTTTGATATTTTTCTATTCGGTTTTTAACGTTTTCCTGAAGGTTCCTGTAGTAAAACATGTAATCATATACATGTAGCGAGCCTTGGGGAAGTGAAGGTATCGGATTCGGATATATTTCCGAATCTATGTCCGGTATCTTGATGACACCACGTTTCGCATCTATATATCCTCCGCAAAATTTCGGTATCTCTTCGGTTATGTTTCCGTCTTTATCCGTAAAACATGCACCGAGATTTAAAGAATGAGAAGCGGGAGACGGATCCGTTCTCCAGGAAAGAGGATTTATGCAGTAAGAGGTTTTTCCGGAAGGACAGATGAATGAATCACCCACGACTTCTGTTTCACAGTCAAAACATATTATGACGCCTGTGTCATTCGCACCTCTTGCCGGTTTTAACTGAGGATACTGCAATACATCTTCTTCGTTGAATGACCAGCCGATTGCATATACAGCTATCAATTGGTCATATAATTTTTCATCGTCAAAATATTCTTTGACAAGTCTCAGGCACATATCGGCACCTTGGGAAAATCCTGCAAGAACGATCGGCCTTCCGTTGTTTTCATTTTCCAGATACCATCTGAATGCATTCGAAACATCTTCGTACGCAAGCTGCAGATATTCTTCTCTGTCGATGGAATTGAGGCTGTACACATTCATTGCGGCCTGTCTGTAGAAAGGAGCATACATTCTGCATTCGTCTTCATAAATGCCGCGTTCCATATTCAGGGCTTCGGTAAATTTGGCAAGAAATCTTCTTTCGCCCACGGACATGTTGTGTCTGTCACCGGTGTAAACAGTCGGAGCTATAAGGAAAAGATCCGCATATTTATCATCTCCGACAGCAAAATAAGCCCAGGAATCGTGCGAGGAATAATCCGGGACACGTTCTATCCGGGCTTTAGTAATAAGGAAGAGGGCAGTGGCGGCCGTCAGTATAAAAACCGCTATGATGATAACATCCGCGATTATCCTGTTGTTTTTATTGTTTTTAAACATTAAATAATGTTTTACCCCATAAGAATTGACTGTTCTTTTATTATACTACACGTTATATTTTCAACAAAATTCAAGATATTAATTACCTTATATGACATAAAACGGAGTATATTTAATTACGGTATATGATGTGTTATAATTATATGCTGTTCGGGCATTTTTACCCGATGAGGAGTCTGAAAAGGGATCGGTACAATGAGGGGCCTGCGAAAATTTTTTGCAATTTTTCTTATGATCACGGGAATTACCGTGCTTTTGGCCGAAGGGGCGTATTACTATCTTATTAATACCCGCTTTGAATTATTCGGTCACCCCTGTGATATATACATGGAAAATCTGCTCTTCGAAGGAAGCGAGATCACCGATATTGAGACCCTTGAAAAAGGACTTGCCAAATTCGGTAATCTTAAGAGTGTAAACCTTGGTTCTTACAGACTTTATGTCGAAGATATCCCCACACTGCAGAGTCTTTTTCCCGGTGTCAGTTTTACTTATGACACCTGGATCAATATCGAAGGTGAAGATTATCCGATTGACACGGATAAGGTGAGCCTTACGGATCATGGTTATTCCAACATAGAGACACTGATCACAAAGTTGTCATATCTGCCTTCTCTGAAGGAAGTATCTTTCGGGGAAAATCATATAACAGCAGCCGACAAGGAACGTCTTAAGGCTTTATTTCCTGCTGTTGATTTCATTGTTGTCGAACTTTACGACATTTGCGGACAGGTATATCCCGCAGATGCAACCGGAATAGATCTAAAACGTTCACGAATTATAATCAGCAATCCGATGAAGGATGAATTATTTGAAAAACTCTCTCTTTTCCCGGATCTTGAAAGGGTTGATCTTCACGGTCAGGATCTTTCCTGGGAGGAGAGGCTTGAACTTGCACACAGATATCCGAAGGTATCCTTCGGCTGGGAGGTTGAATATAACGATGTGGTCTATGATTCCTCTGAAACGGTCGAGATCGATCTTTCGAGAAAGAGATTATCGGAAGATGACCTTGTTACTTTAAAGGAACTTACCGAGCAGATCAGGGGACTTCAGAAACTTATCGTATGTGACTGCGGACTTGAAAATGAAGTTCTCGGAGAATTCAGAAAAGAAATCCCTACGGTTAATCTGGTATGGCGTATCCGCATGGGCAAGTGGAGTCTCAGAACGGATCAGGTTACATTCTCGGTTCTTATATATAATTACAATTACGAAAGACTCAGATCCAAGGACATTCAGGTACTTAAGTACTGCACGGACCTGAGATGTCTTGATCTCGGTCATCAGTCCATCGTTGATATATCGGTAATAGGAGATTATCTTCCCGAACTCAGACTGCTTATCATGGCAGATAACTGGATCAATGATATTTCTCCCCTTGCAAAGTGCAAGCATCTCCATTATCTGGAACTGTTTGTGAATAACCTTACCGATATTTCTCCTCTTGCCAATCTTCATGAGCTTGTTGATGTAAACATCAGCTACAACAGGCGTCTTGCGGATATCACGCCGCTTCTGAATTCGCCCATGATGGAGAGGATATGGCTTGAGAGCACTTCGGTATCTTCGGAAGATTTTGATCTTCTGGAAGCCACATATCCGAATGCGAAGGTTGTAAGAGTGGTACGCGGAAGACCGTCGGTCGATCAGGGATGGAGAGACGGTTGTGCAAGATATTCTCAGATGATGGACATGTGGTTTAATAATTATTACGGTGATGAATTTTACAAATACGATCTTCTGGCAGTCGAGTTGGGACTTCGTGACGATGAAACGGAAGAGGCCCGAAACCACCCATATTAAGGGCATTTTCGGGGATAAAAAACTTTTTAAAAATCTTTTCAAAATATGCTTGCATTTGTAATATGCCTATGATATTATTATCAAGCTGTTTGAAAAACGGGGTGTGGCTCAGCTTGGTTAGAGCGCCGTCTTAGGGAGGCGGAGGTCGCGAGTTCGAATCCCGCCACTCCGATAAAACTAGAACCTTCATCGATAAGATGAAGGTTCTTTTTTTGTGCTGAATTATATGAGAATTGTTTCTGAGGGGATTATAGCTTGTCTGCGTCTAATGCAGGTGCTTTCGGCCCACGGCGGCTGTAGAAAAGCAGATTTCCGAGGAAATAACAGTCCATCTTAAGTAAATCAAGAGGCATTCAACCAAAGCTGGCTGTAAAAAAGGAGTTTTCTGAGGAAATTACAGTCCATCCGAGGTGAATTAAGAGACTTACTAACCAAGCTGGCTGTAAAAAGGAAGATTTCTGAGGAAATTACAGTCCATCCGAGGTGAATTAAGAGACTTACTAACCAAGCTGGCTGTAAAAAAGAAGATTTCTGAGGAAATTACAGTCCATCCGAGGTGAATTAAGAGACTTTCTAACCAAGCTGGCTGTAAAAAAGAAGGTTTCTGAGGAGATTACAGTCCATCCGAGGTGAATTAAGAGACTTTCTAACCAAGCTGGCTGTAAAAAAGAAGATTTCTGAGGAAATTACAGTCCATCCGAGATGAATTAAGAGGCTTTCTAACCAAGCGGACTGTAGAAAAGCAGATTTCTGAGGAATTAACAGTCCATGATGCATATATGCGCCATCGGTCCATATTCATGCTTATCGAGATTACACAATTCAAAAAGTATGGTAATGTATTTATTCGAAAGCAGTAATCTGTGATACGCAGATCACGAACCGCAACAGAAAGGAAATATAAATGAAAGTATCCGTATTACGTAAATATGCCGCACTGATCGCAAGGTCGGGTGTAAATATTCAAAAAGGTCAGGAGGTCAAGATAATCTGCGGCCTCGATCAGCCCAAGTTTGTAGAGCTTCTTGTAGATGAATGCTATAAGGCGGGAGCTAAGAAGGTTATCGTAGAATTTGATTACCAGCCTCTTGAAAAGCTTCATGTACGTCATCAGTCTGTTACCACCCTCGCTAAAGTAGAGGAGTGGGAGAAGGCACGTCTCCAGCATTATGTTGATGAACTTCCCTGCCGAATCTATCTTGATTCCGAAGATCCCGACGGACTTAAGGGAATCAATCAGGGTAAAAAAGCAAAAGCAACTCAGAAGAGCTATCCCATAGTAAAACCTTATTGGGACAAAATGGAGAATAAATATCAGTGGTGTATCGCCGCAGTTCCCGGTGCTAAGTGGGCTAAAAAGGTATTCCCGGATCTTCCCAAGGGCAGAGCCATGGAAAAGCTGTGGGAAGCAATCCTCTTTACCTCACGCGTTACCGATGATCCAATTGCGGAGTGGGATGCACATGATAAGGAACTTGCCGACAGATGTGCGTATCTCAACAATCTCGGAATAGCTGAGCTTCATTACAAAGGGGACAACGGAACCAACCTTACCGTAGGAATGATTCCCGAGGGAATGTTTCTGGGCGGACTTGAGACCAGTCTTCAGGGAATCGGCTTTAATGCAAATATTCCCAGTGAAGAGTGCTATACTTCCCCCATGCGCGGAAAGGCTGAAGGTATTGTTTATGCTACAAAGCCCCTTTCCTATGAAGGAGAACTTATCGAGAATTTTTCCGTACGATTTGAAAAAGGAAAGGCTGTTGAAGTTAAGGCTGAAAAGAATCAGGCATTGCTTGAGCAGATGATAAGCAAGGATGAGGGAGCGGCTTACCTCGGAGAATGTGCGCTTGTTCCCGTTAATTCTCCAATCTCCGAATCCAATATCCTGTTCTATAACACTTTGTTTGATGAGAATGCGGCATGCCATCTTGCACTCGGAAGAGGCTTTTCCAATACTATTCGCGGATTTGAAAATAAAACTCTTGAGGAGTGCCGCGATATGGGAATCAACGATTCCATGGAGCATGTTGATTTCATGATCGGATATGAAGGTCTTGATATCGATGCGGTAACTTTCGACGGTAAAAAAGTGCCCATCTTCCGCAAGGGAAAATGGGCGTTTGAGGTCTGATCACCAGTCGCTGTTCCAGTCGGTATATCCGCTGTTCCAGTCATTGGAAGACCAGCTGCTGTAGTCGTAGTCGTGGCCGTTATCATGGCTTTCAGAATAGCTGCGCTGTTCCGAACTCCAATTAGTATAGTAAAGCGTTTGTTCAAAGGACTCATAAGAGCCTTGATGAGACCCGGTATTATTATAATCCTTCCAGGAACTGGAAGTTAACTGTGAAGGAACGTAGTGAGAACGTTCCCAATCATGGCGGTGATCATCGTAGTGGTACCAGTTACTTCCTGCTCTGTAATAGAGATTGTTGTTTATGGAGTAATACCCGTTACTTTGAACATTTGAATTGGCCAGTGCAAAAACTAATAAATAAATAAGTATTGCTACTGAAATCCCGTTTCTGATCTTTCGTGAAAGTGATCCGATAAAATCGGTCACTTTCATTCCGTTCAGCCATGAGTATGAAAAGATCATTACGAGCCCCATTGCCACAAGAGGGGCAAGTCCTGTAAGTAATCCGAAATTCTTGTCCATTTTAGACTGGATTCGGAGCATAAATTTCAGCGTAAAGATAAAAGCCAAAAAGACGAGAAGTATGATCAACGGAAGGCGTCGGGCTCGTTCTTTAAGCATTTCATTTCTTTCATATTGGTCAAATGCGTCAAAAGCCGGAGACCTCATCTGCTTATTGCTGTTGTTGCTCGCAACCCATCTGGTCTGCTGATTGATGATTTCCTGCTGAAATCTTTGATACAATTCGTGGACGGCAAATTCCTGATCATCGCCCTGATATCTGATGACTCTGGTGCCGTCCGCTTTGTTTTTGTAAACTATATAATCTCCGAGCTCGTCTCTGTAGATTCCGAATGCTTTCGGTGATCTGACGTCGACTCCGACAAAAAATCTTGTTACTGCGGGTTCATATCCGTGTTCTTTAAACCAGGCTCTTAATTCTTCAATAGTTTTTGGTTCATCTTGGGTGGGTGTCATTTTAGTTCCTCCGATCTTTTTTCAGGCACCTTCCCGCATATCATTAAGTATGGGGCAAAAAATGTCAATTACCAGTCACTGTTCCAGTCAGTGTATCCGCTGTCCCAGTCATTAGAGGACCAGCCGTCGCTGTCTCCGTCAGATTTCCAGTCATCATAAAATGATGTGCTTTCGAAGGTTTGATATGAATACTCAAACCCGTTTGTATTCTTGTAATCATTCCATCCGGAAGATGTAAAATCGGATGGTATATTGTATTCAATATGCCAAATGTACGAATTATCGTTGTATTCATTGGTACTGTAATATGAATTCATCGATTCATATTGATACCAATCATTGCCCGCTCTGTAATATAGCTCGTTGTCCTTGGAGTAGTAGCCGTTCTTTCTTCCCACAAATACGGCTATTCCGTTTATCAGGAAAATAATGGAGAAAAAGATAAGGCAAAACTTCATTAACGATTTGAAACTTGAGTCATTGTTCCCTTTGATTTTTTTTCCATTCACATGCAGAAAGTATGCATAAGATGCCAAGATGGGAGCAAGAAAAGGGATAGCTATTACAATCGGAACTCGAAAAAGAGCAGGGATTTTATCTATTATTAATATCGGAATGATCAAGCTGGGTAAAAGCGTCACCAGAATTATGAGAAAAAGAGTTATGATCTGCTTATTGTTTTGCTTCGGATTTTCTACCTTCGCTATATCCGCGCTATTTACGGCTTCTTTATTTATTCTTTGTTTTTCCAGCCAGACATTTTTCTGATTGATTATTTCCTGCTGGAATCTCTGCCAGATCTCATTGACCGCATACTCTTCATCAGAACCGTGATAACGAATGGCTCTTTCGCCGTTTGCTTTATTTTTATATACGACAAAATCACCGGCACCATCTTTATAAATACCGAATGCCTTGGGATCTTTGTAATCTATTCCGATGAAGAATCTGGTCTTGTAATAGTCGTAACCGTTTGCCCTGAACCATTCCTGTAATTCGGGGATGGTCTTAGGCTGGGCATTGGAAGTTCTGTCGATCTTATTATTGGGCGAGCCGCAATTCGGACAATTGGTTAAGTTGTCGTCATACATTACACCGCAGTAATCACAAGTTACTTTCATATGGATTCCTTACAGAAAAAATAAACAGATACCGTTACATGGATGATCTTTGTTCATCCGAACTTTTCATTTTTGGGCGTACACCGTATATAAGGGGAATCACCATAATAAACCATACCACAGGTTCCGCGATTATTATAGCGGTGTATTTTAAGACAGGTGTCAGGAATATCGCTATGAGAAGTTTTCCGAGAAGCTCCGCAAAACTTGAAATGACGGGTAGCTTGTGTTCACCCATTCCCTGCAGTGCATTTCTGTAAATGGATATGAATGCTGTCACAAAATAAAACAACGTATCAAATTTCTGATAATTAACCGCATTTACGATTATCTCTGCTTCATTTGTACTGGTAAGCGCTCTGATAATGGCGGGGCATATGGTATAGCTGACCAGGATGCAGAGAGCGGAGTAAATGCAGGAAATGATGACGGTGACTTTGATGCCTTCTTTTATTCTGTCAATTCTTCCCGCACCGTAGTTTTGACCGCTATATGTTGCCATTGATGTTCCGAAGACTCCGAATGGAAGCATATAGATCAGTGTAAGCTTTCTGGTTGCCGCATGTGCTACGACTATGTTATCGCCGAGAGAGTTGATCGCAGACTGAAGCGAAAGGGTTCCGAAAGCAACCATCGAACTCATGAGTGCCATGGAAATTCCGGATGAAAGAAGAGCACGAATACCGGTTTCTTTTTGCAGGATGAGATCCCTGAAACCGAATCTTAACTCTTTGTATCTGATAAATGTATAGAAATGGCACAAAACCGCACAGATGATCTGGCTGGCAACGGTTGCTGCAGCCGCGCCTTTGGTGCCAAGTCCAAGAGAACCTACAAAGGCTATATCAAGCAGTATATTCAGAATGGTAGACAATATGAGAAATATCAGCGGAGTATAGGCATCGCCTACGGCCCGAAGAGATGCCGCAAGGCAGTTATAGAATGCGGAAAAAACAAGACCTGCCAGCATGATGGAGATGTATTCCGTTGCGCTTTGTCTTACGTTATCGGATACATTCAGGAGATTCAGTATCGGATCAAGCGCGGTGAAACAAACGGCTGTCATTGACAGTGAAAATAAAACAGACAAAGTTACGGAAGAGGTAAGGGATCGTTTTGTTTTATCCATGCTTCCGGAACCGTAATGCATTGCTGTGATGACGCCGAAGCCGTTTGTCAGGCCGATGATAAATGAGTTGGTGAGGTCATAGAGTGAGGATACGCTCCCCGCCGCAGCTATGGCGTCTTTTCCCAGAAAGTATCCCAGAATTTTCATGTCTGCCAGAGAATAGGCAAGATTAAACAGCCTTCCCAGCAAGATGGGCAGAGAGAAGAGACATATTACTTTTAACGGGTTACCTTTTGTAAGTTCTTTCATGAATACAATTTTAACAGATTTTTTAAATTATCTGTAAATTTTATAAATTAGTTATATAATAATCGTTAACGGGGTAACCCTAAAAGAATATCTTTGCGGGAGGGGTTTATATGAAAAAAAGTAGTTCTGCGAAACTTACTATGAGGAGTACGCTGATACTGTATGCGCTTATTCCTCTTATCTGTGCGTCGCTTATACTGAGCATATGCCTGATCACGGTAAGCAGTAGAGAAATGAAGAGTTGGACAAACAGTTCGCTTCTTCAGGTTATCATGGAAACAGGTACGGCCTTCGATACTGCTACCGATACCAATATTAGAACACTTCAGGCTTATGCCACTGCACCTATCGTAAAAGAATACCTGAAGAATCCGGATGATGCTAAGCTTGCTGCTGAAGCACAGCAGTATACTACGGATTTTTATGCTTCACTCGAGGGATGGGAAGGTTTATATATAGCGGATTGGAATACTCAGGTAATGGCTCATTCCAATCAGGGTGCTGTCGGAATGATTCTGAGAGAAGGAGATTCTCTGGAAAAACTTCGTTCCAATATTCTGGGAGCAAACGGTGTATTCAATACAGGTATTATAACCTCACCCGCTTCAGGACAGCTGGTTATGTCACTGTATTATCCGGTAATGGACAACGGAACGCCCATCGGTTTTGTGGGAGCCGGAACTCTGGTAAACAATGTGGCCTCAAAGATTTCCGATGTATCTGCACTTAATCACGAAAGTGCATATATCTATTTCGTTGATGCTAAAGGAACCATGCTGTATCATCCGGATGAATCCAAGATAGGCAATCCGGTTGAAAATGATGCCGTTAAAGGACTCGTTGCACAGCTTGAAGCAGGTAAAACTCCCGCACCCGATTGTATAACATACAATTACAAGGGCAAGACCAAGTATGCAGCATATTACATTGGCGAGAACAACGCTTATATAGCAGTGCTTACCGCTGATGAAGATGATGTTTTGTCAGGTGTAAATTCTACTAAGTTGTGGACCGTTATTATATGTATTATAAACGTTGTACTGTTTACCGTACTTGCAATCGTTGTCGCAAATATTATCTCAACACCTCTGAAAAAGGTTGCCTCATCCATCTCCGTACTCGGAACCGGAGATGTTACCGTTGATTGTGATGCTCACTCTATCATTGATGAAACAATACGTATCATTGATTCATTTAAGTCTCTCAGATCATCTCTTAACGATTCCATGAGATCCGTTAAGGATTCCGCAGATGTTCTTAATGCGGCGATTGTTAATGTTGATGAGATGACCAGCAACAATGTAGAGTCGATTTCCCAGATCAACACCGCAATCGGTGAAGTTGCATCTACTTCACAGAGTGTTGCCGAAAACGCACAGATCATGGCTGAGAAGGCTGTTGAGCTCGGATGCGATGTTGAGAATCTTAACGATAATGTCCGCAGACTTTATGACGAATCTCAGACAATACGTGAGGCAAACAGTGATGCTACTAACTGCATGAAGTCCGTATATTCCGGTGCAAACGAATCTGTTGAAGCAATGAAGAGTATTAATGACAAGATTGCAGAGACCAATACCGCTATCGGAAATATCGAGACCGCAGTTCAGGCAATCGAATCCATTGCTGCTCAGACCAATCTGCTTTCGCTTAATGCATCCATCGAAGCTGCACGTGCCGGTGAAGCAGGACGCGGATTTGCGGTTGTTGCGGATGAGATCAGATCACTTGCCGATTCTTCCGCAGAATCCGCTAAAGAGATCAAGCAGATCATTGAGAACGTTATCGTAATGTCCAACGGAACCGTAGATATCAGTAACAGGGTTTATGAAGTAATCAGCAAGGAAAGAGAAGACATCGAACAGGCTCAGGAGAAGTTCAATGTACTCTCCGATTCCGTAGCAGCTTCCATCGTTGAGATTGATACGATCAAAGACATTACCGCACAGCTTGATAAGATCAAGGCCGATCTTACCAATTCCACAACCGAGCTTGGTGCCATCTCAGAGGAACTCGGAGCTTCCGCGGAAGAAGTTGCCGCATCCTGCCAGACCGTTACAAGTGCATGTACCGATACTTTGGATTCCACCGTTAAGATGCGTGATGTTAACCAGGATATGGGCGTTGCCATCGATTACTTCAAGATCTTATAAATTATTACCGACAAAAATGGGGATGCTGATGCATCCCCATTTTTTATGTAATGCCTCTTATGGTATTTTGCTATTAATCGGTTGATATTTTCATAGCCTGATATTAAAATTGTATGTAATTATGAACAAAGCTGAGACTATTGCCAGACAAAAGATCATAATTGTGTTCTTTCAGCTTACGGGTATCGGGTTCGGTATCAGTATGCTTGTGTTTCTTGTAGGGATTCTTGGACATTTTATCGACGATCCCGCTCATACCTATCTTCTCACCAGAATAATCATTCCTACAGCCATTAATGTCATAGCTTCGTTTGTGGCTTTGTACGTAAATGCTTCCGAAAAATTCGATAATTCGATGAAATGTTTTGTGTGTTCGTTCGTTTTTGCGACCATCGGCGGAAGCCTTTCATTCTGGAACGGTTATTATGTGGTCTTATGGTGTCTTCCCATCCTTGCGGTTATTTTCTGCAGTGTATTCCATGAGATCCATCTTCTCTACAGTGTAACGGTATATTCCATCATACTGGTTGCCATGAGTGCATTTTTCCAGATGCTTCTCCATCCCGAGGAATATACTTATTTCCTGCAGAGCATGCTGGTTGTTATGTTTGTTCTTGCCTGCGGTGCCATCGTTTCCAGAACAATAATCATCTATAACAAAGAGATGCAGAATATCGTTTATGCGGCTAACGAAAAGCAGGAAAGCTACAGACAGCGCCTGGAGATTGATCAGCTCACTTACCTTCACACCAGACCCTATGCTCAGGAAAAAGCGGATATATTCCTTCTCAATGCTTCACCCGAGCATCCGGTATCTCTTGCGGTGGTTGACCTTGATTTCTTCAAGAGCATCAATGATACGTACGGACACAAAAACGGCGATGTTGTTCTCTGGAAGTTCGGTGATACGGTAAATAAAAACATGAGAGACAACCTTGTTGTCGGAAGATACGGCGGCGAGGAATTCATATTTGTTTTTGACGGCGGAGATTTCCATGACCATATCGAGTACATGGACGATCTCAGAGAAAAGTTCGGAAAGGTGCATTACAAATTTACGGAAAGGAATGTTACTTTCAGCTGCGGTATCGTAAGCTCCACATTTCCTACCACATTCTCGGATGCGTTTAAATATGCCGATGCGGGTGTATATGCATCCAAGGAGGGTGGAAGAAATCGGGTAACCGCTTACCTGATGCCCGAACCTGTTAAAGAGTGACAGCTCACGAACGGGATTAATTGAATGATAGTTGCAGAGTCGGAGGATCGATTCCTCCGACTCTTTTTCGTGTGTGGAGGCGGGTACTGGGATAGGGGGAGGAAGGCATCGAAAAGTGCAGAATGAGAGGGATTTCGATGCTTTTTACGAGGTGGCGGAACTTGAAAGGCATCGAAAAGTGTCGGATGAGAGTAATTTGATGCTTTTTGCGAGGTGGAGGAACTTGAAAGGCATCGAAAAGTGTCGGATGAGAGTAATTTGATGCTTTTTGCGAGGGAAAAGGCCTAGGATGGCATCGAATAGCCGCGGATGCGTGGGATTTTGATGCTTTTTGAGGGTGAACCGGGCTGTGGAGGCATCAAAAAGAGCGGGAAGAGATCTTTTCGATGCTTTTTACAAGGGAATAGGGCTTGAAAGGCATCGAAAGTCGGAGGATGAGAGGAATTCGATGCTTTTATGCTTATTTGGCCTCTTGATGGCTTCTGTGATGGGAGAGACGTGGGATAGGGGATGGGGGCCAGGTGGCCCAGGTGGGAAAAACTGGGGCCTCACTTGAATTATGTGGAAAATTTTACCCATGGCATCATATAGAATCAGTCTTGTAAGGGCGGGGTGCCCGGTTTGAAAGGAAGGTTCTTATGAATACCATGAAAAACATATTAAAAAAGGATTATCTGTATCTCGGAATACTGACCATACTTCTTATCGCCGGAGCTTTCATAATTTTCTCCATAACCGTGAAAGGACTTGAGAGAAATGACAGCGAAGCCTTGAATGATTATTTCAGGGTTCTCGAGGATGAGTATGTCAGCAGCGCAAGGGCATATCTGAATGAAGAGGGATATGTAAATTCGGGAGTGATGCTCAATCACACAACCGATGAGAACGGAATGAGAACCTACACATTAAGCATTCACAACAGCAGGTTCGAATATGCATCTGAGGAAAAATTAGATGAAATAAAGGAAATGCTGGAAAGCCTTTCTTTTACCGATTCGAGAAGCACCACAGGTGTCAAGATTATTTAAATTTATCGGCGGATGGGTTATACTGTTAGTGTCTGTTTTACAGGCATTCCAAATAAAATATCAGTATAAGGAGACAATATGGCTCAGCCCGTTGAAGGAGAACTTTACAGACATTTTAAAGGCGGTTTGTACAGGATCGTCACCATAGCACAGCATACCGAGACTTCAGAGGGACTTGTGATCTACAGATCCGAAGAGGATCCGTCCAAGGTATGGGCCAGACCCGTGGTCAATTTCCTCTCGCCCGTGGATAAGGTTAAGTATCCCGATGCGACTCAGGATATGAGATTCGAAAAGGTAGAACCCGGACAGGAAGGAAAGGCCGCTTCACCTGCGCAGGCTCCTCAGACTCAGGCAGCTCCCGCAAAGAAGGAAGAAGCCGAAACGGAAGGTCTTGATCCGGAGGTTGAGGATTTCCTCGATGCAAAGAGTTCTGCGGACAGACTCCATATACTTGCATCTCTTAATCACAGACTTACCGATGAGATGCTTATCACAATGGCTACCGCATGTGATGTCGAGCTTCCCGAAGGTGATGTAAGGACCAAGTATCTGTCCCTTCGCGAATCACTTCTTATACTCGGCAAGTATGAAGGTGAAAGACTCAGAAAGTGACGACACTGTACGGCCCCAAGGAGGGCTTATGGCATACGCACTTGAAGATAAGATGGTCATAGGAGTTTCATCGAGAGCTCTTTTTGATCTGACCAAAGAAAACGAAATATTCGAAAAAGAAGGACTGGATGCATACCAGTCTTATCAGTTCGAGCATGAGAAAGATATTCTTGAACCCGGACCGGGTTTTTCGCTTATCAAGAGCCTTCTTTCACTTAATGACAAAGATCCCGATAACCCTCTTGTAGAGGTTATCATCATGTCCAGAAATTCCACCAATACTTCGCTCAGGGTCTTTAATTCCATCAAGCATTACGGACTTAAGATAACCAGAGCGGTACTTGCGAGCGGATCTTCGCTTTCACCTTATCTGAAAGCGTTTAAAACGGATCTGTTCCTCTCGGCATATGAAGATGATGTACAGAACGCGATAAACAGCGGTATCGCAGCCGGCATGATCATTACCGATCATACATATCCCGGTGCGACCGACGGTTCCATCAGGATAGCTTTTGACGGAGATGCGGTTTTATTTGACGATGCGTCCGAAGTTATCTACAAGGAAAAGGGACTTAAAGCTTTCGAAGAAAACGAGGAGATAAATGCGGATAATCCTCTTGCGGAAGGTCCGTTTGCAAGTTTCCTGAAAAAGCTTACTCAGATCCGCAGTATATACGGTGAAGAATGTCCCATCCGTACCGCTCTTGTCACGGCAAGAAGTGCACCCGCACACGAAAGAGTCATCAAGACACTCAGAAGCTGGAATGTCAGACTCGACGAGGCATTTTTCCTCGGAGGAGTCGAGAAGAAAGAGATTCTCAAGGCATTTGGTGCCCAGATCTTTTTCGACGATCAGTCCGTTCATACCGATCCTGCTTCCGAAGAGGTTCCCTCCGCCAGGGTTCCCTATAAAGGCGGAAAACTCGGAGCAGACGGTTAGCGGAGCGGAACGGTTTTACTGTACATTTCCGGGATTAGGATTTAGAATTGATTTTGCGCAATTATTATAAGGAGACGGCCGACTCAGGCCGAAAAGACAGTTATGAAGTTATTAACTATCGCGATTCCCTGCTATAACTCCGCAGCATATATGGACAGATGCATCGAATCACTTTTGCCCGGCGGAGATGATGTTGAGATACTTGTTATCAACGACGGATCCACCAAAGACAATACTCTTGAGATAGCACGCAAGTACGAAGCACAGTACCCCGGAATAGTACGTGCGATCGACCAGCCCAATAAGGGACACGGCGGTGCGGTCAATACAGGTATTCAGAATGCTACCGGTCTTTTCTTCAAGGTAGTTGATTCCGATGACTGGGTTAAGAAGACAGCTTATGCCAAGATACTCGGCAAGCTTAAAGAGTTAGTCATGTGCGGTGAGAAGCTCGATCTTCTCATCAGCAATTATGTATATGAGAAGCAGGGAGAGAAGCGTAAGAAGGTTATTCATTACCATCACATGCTCCCTCAGGACCAGATCTTTACCTGGGAAGACTGCCATCATTTCAGCAAGGGTCATTACATCCTTATGCATTCCGCAATCTACAGAACTCAGCTTCTCAAGGATTCCGGAATGGTACTTCCCGAGCATACTTTCTATGTAGACAATCTCTATGTATATGAGCCTCTTATGCACGTTAAGAACATGTATTATCTGGATGTAAATTTCTACAGATATTACATCGGCCGTGAAGATCAGTCCGTAAACGAAGAGATTATGATCTCCAGGATTGAGCAGCAGCTTAAGGTTAATTACCGCATGATCGATTACCTCTGCGACAATAAGACCAAGATCCTCAGAAATAAGAAGATGTACAAGTACATGAGAAATTATCTTGAGATCATCACCACCATCTCATCGATACTTCTCATCAAGAAAAATACCGAAGATTCTCTTGCAGAGAAAGCAAGGCTCTGGACATACATAAAAGGTCGTGACAAGCATCTGTGGGCATACCTCAGAGCGGGACTTCCCGGAAATGCGATGAACCTTCCCGGAAAAGGCGGAAGAAAGGTTTCCGTCGAGTGCTACAAGATCGCACAAAAGATATTCAGATTCAACTAACGCGTCAAAGGACGGCTCTTTTGAGCCGTCCTTTTTTGTAAGTTGGAGACAGTTCTACCTTCTCTGGGGTCCTGCCGCGATGCATAACTTTCTCGCTTTTCGGCATCAGGCGGAAATTCTTCACAAGGCTAGTTTACCTCATGACGCGAGGCCGCTCACTTCGTTCGGGCCGGGCGGCCGAATTTCTCGCAGATACCGAAGTCTCGAAAGTTATGTATTCGCGTCACCCCGCGAGAATGCAGAACTGTCTCCTGTTTTTCAAGAAAGTGACGTTTTAAAAGGTTGTTCCGTCAGTATAGATGAAGCGGTTGTGAAAGCTTTGTAAGGGGTGAAATTATGAGAAAACTTTTATCGATAATATTGACGGCATTGGTTACGGTTAATCTGGGTGCATGCGGCCCTTTGGGCACAGCCGGAGAAAGTGTTAAATTGCCTACGGTTTATATGTCCTATTACGCTGACGGCGGACTTATGGCTTTCGGTGAATATACTTATGAGTTCGATAATGCGGGCCATATTGTAAAAGAGTGTTACTATTCAGGCGGCAGCATAGCTAATACAACCGAAAGAAACTACAATGCCAAGGGTATCATAACCGATGAGTCTTATTACGGCTTCGGAAACAGACTTGAGTCATATAAAGAATTTGATGAGGAAGGCAATCTCGCTAAAGAAACTTTTTATAAGTATGGCGATGAGGTGACTGAGATTGATCTGTATAATTCCGACGGCCTTCTGATCTGCAAGGAATCATTCGATTATTCGCACTACATAGTCAGATTTGAATATGACGAAGCCGGAATCCTGATAGGGGAATATGAAGAGGATTATGACGAAAACGATAATATTAAATATACTTACGAAGATACTTATGATTCCGAAGGTAATTTGATAAAGCGCATCATCACGGATGCTGACGGTAATTCCTATGAAGCAGCGGCAACTCAGATTGATGAGGATGGCAACAAAAGGGTTATATATCAATACGGAGCTGATGGAGAGATAATGTACCGTACGGAAGAAGAGTATGACGATGACGGAAATCTTTTGTCGAAAGTAAGTTACGCCGTATATGACGGTGACAGAGTATTATCCCGTGAAGAATACGGCTATGATGACGAAGGTCGTGTGATAGATATGATCTACGAATCTGTTGATGTAACCGAGATCAGGTACGAATATTCCGATGAAGGATATCTGTATAAAGAAAGCAGAATAAGTGAATCATATTATTTTCCACAGGTTTACAGTGACGGTTCGGACGGAATTCCCGCCGAAATCATGACGGTGGATTTCTATGATGCCGACGGTGACAAGATCAGAAATGAGTATTATGTGGACGGCGTGCTTAAAAGCTACTCGGTGTGGGAGTTTGAAAACATCGATACCGGTAAGTATTCGGGAAAAGAGCTGGATTACAGAGACGATGAAAGAGAACTGGATGAGAGAGCAACCAGAGTGTATTAATTCGTGCCGATGCGGTATAATTGATCTAATGGAGGCATAGATCATGATCAGTTTCAAATGTAAGAACTGTGGCGGTGAGATGTCAGTCGACAGCAGCGGCGCGATCGTTTGTGAATACTGCGGCGGCAAGTCTTTTTTTGCGGACAAGGAACTGACCGGATACAGGGAATTCAGAAAGCAGATGCTGAATTATCTTCGCGGGATCCATGATGAGAAAGCGGAAGGTAAGAAGACTGAGGATTATCTGTGGGACTCTGCGGAAGAGACACAGGTTGAAACCGCTGACGGCGAGACCGTAACCATCAGATATCTGTATTCTTACGATGACGGACCTGCAAAGGTTTACCTGACCAAGAAAAATGCACTTTTTGTT
>JAEEXJ010000134.1 GCA_016291475.1 Lachnospiraceae bacterium
CTTAAAATGGGCATTTCAATTGAAAAACGTTTTCCCATATGGTAGAATGTTTTTAACGCAAAGAGCATAAAGGCAGGCATTAAACCTTCCCGCACTGATGGCCGGAAAAAGACAAAGACCGTAAAGCGTGCACCTGATGGCCTATGCGAAAAACCACATAGAAGGTGAGGGATGTATATGAAATTTGTCATCATCGGTAAGAACACCACTGTAACACCCGGACTTAAAGCTTCCGTCGAGGATAAGATCGGCAAGCTGTCAAAATATTTTGACGAGGATACAACGGCTCATGTAACTCTCTCAGTCGTAAGAGAAGAGCAGAAGGTAGAAGTTACCATTCCCGTTAAAGGAACCATCATCCGCTCGGAACAGGCAAGCAGCGATATGTATGTCTCCATCGATCTTGTAGAAGAGATCATCGAAAGACAGCTCAAGAAATATCGCAATAAGATAATCGACAGACACCAGGCTTCCGGCGACCTCGCTGAATTCGCTCCCGAAGAGAATTCCGAGGACGAGGGCATCAAGATCGTAAGGAGCAAGAAGTTTGAGATCAAGCCCATGTATGCAGAGGATGCGTGCATGCAGATGGATCTTCTCGGACATAACTTCTTCGTATTTATAAATGCAGAGACCGATCAGGTCAATGTTGTTTACAAGAGAAAAGGCGATACATACGGACTTATCGAGCCCGAGATATAAGACCTGATGCTTAAGTGAAAAGAAAGCAGTCTTCCATGCGAAGGCTGCTTTTTTATTGTGAAAAAAATATTTATCATAAGCTTTTTTGTGAAAAAACAAAATATAGTGCTCGTTATAGTTTCAGACTACTATTCGCAATATTTTTCAATTGTATTTAAGGTAAGGCTATGGTACAATTCAAATTGGTCTGACAAAAAAATAACAATCTCAAAAACGGTAATAAAAAACTATATTTAATGAGATAAAAATCGGAGGTAAACAAATGTCAAAGAAGGTTGTAATCGCAGGTGCATGTCGTACCGCAATCGGCACAATGGGAGGATCCCTTTCGGGAATTCCCGCAGCTGAGCTCGGAGCTATCGTTATCAAGGAGGCTGTAAATCGTGCAGGAATCAAGCCTTCAGACGTTGACCAGGTTTACATGGGATGCGTTATCCAGGCAGGTCAGGGACAGAACGTTGCCCGTCAGGCAACTATCAAGGCAGGACTTCCCATCGAGGTTCCCGCTGTTACCATGAACGTAGTTTGCGGATCAGGTCTTAACTGCGTTAACCAGGCTGCTCAGATGATCATGGCAGGCGATGCCGATGTTGTAGTAGCAGGTGGTATGGAGAACATGTCCATGGCTCCTTTCGCACTTCCCAACGGAAGATACGGATACAGAATGATGTGGCCCAGCCAGAGCAAGGGCGGTCTTGTAGACACCATGGTAAACGATGCTCTTTGGGATGCATTCAATGACTATCACATGATCACAACCGCTGACAATATCGCAAGAGAGTGGAACCTCACCAGAGAAGAGCTCGATGAGTTCGCACTTAAGTCTCAGCAGAAGGCTTGCGCAGCTATCGAGAGCGGAGCTTTTAAGAAGGAGATCGTTCCCGTTGAGATCAAGAAAAAGAAAGAGACCGTAATCTTCGATACCGATGAAGGCCCCAGAGCAGGATCAACCATCGAAGGACTTCAGAAGCTTAAGCCCCTCAATCCCGACGGATTCGTAACCGCAGGTAATGCTTCCGGAATCAACGACGGTGCAGCTGCAATGATCCTTATGTCCGAGGAGAAGGCTAAGGAGCTTGGCGTTAAGCCTATGGCTACTTTCGTAGCAGGCGCTCTTGCAGGTGTTCGTCCTGAAGTAATGGGTATCGGACCTGTAGCTGCAACCAAGAAGGTTATGGCTAAGGCAGGATACAAGATCGAAGACTTTGACATCATCGAGGCTAACGAGGCATTCGCTGCACAGTCTGTTGCAGTAGGAAAGGATCTCGGAATCGATGTTGACAAGCAGCTCAATCCTAACGGAGGCGCTATCGCTCTCGGACATCCCGTAGGAGCATCAGGTGCCCGTATCCTTGTAACCCTTCTCCATGAGATGGAAGCTAAGGATGCCAAGAAGGGACTTGCTACCCTTTGCATCGGCGGCGGAATGGGATGCGCAACTATCGTTGAGAGAGATTGATTTTACAAGGGGCAAAATGAAAATGCGAATTATGCTTGCATAGATGAGCATTTGAAATTATTGCCCCGCTCAGACATGAGCAAGTAGCAAAATGCGATTAGCATTTTAGCGGATTGCGAATGTCTGAAGGATTGCGAGAGCTGAGTATCAGCGAAGCAATCCGTAAAATTCTGATATATAAAAGGAGACAATATGAGCTTTGTACTTTATGAGGTAAAAGACAGCGTAGCTGTTATCACCATCAACAGACCTGAAGCACTCAACGCTCTTAATTCTGCAGTTCTCGATGAGCTTAATGCAGTCATCGACGGAATTGACACCGGTGTCGTAAGAGCAGTTGTTCTTACCGGCGCAGGCGAGAAGAGCTTCGTTGCAGGAGCAGATATCGGAGAGATGAGCACCCTTACCAAGGCTGAGGGTGAGGCATTCGGTAAGAAGGGAAATGATGTTTTCAGAAAGCTTGAGACTCTTCCCGTTCCCGTTATCGCTGCTGTTAACGGTTTTGCACTCGGCGGCGGATGTGAGCTTTCAATGAGCTGCGATATCCGCATCTGCTCTGATAACGCTATGTTCGGACAGCCCGAGGTTGGTCTCGGAATCACTCCCGGATTCGGCGGAACCCAGAGACTTGCAAGAACCGTAGGCGTAGGAATGGCTAAGCAGCTTATCTATACCGCAAGAAACATCAAGGCAGACGAAGCACTTCGCATCGGTCTTGTAAATGCTGTATATCCTCAGGCTGAGCTTATGGATGAAGCACTTAAGATGGCTGCTACCATCGCAGGTAATGCTCCCATCGCAGTAAGAAACTGCAAGAAGGCTATTAACGATGGTCTTCAGGTAGACATCGATGCTGCACTTGTTATCGAAGAGAAGCTCTTCGGTGACTGCTTCGAAAGCTACGACCAGAAGGAAGGCATGGCTAATTTCCTTCGTAAGAAAGATGACCCCGCAAAGGTTAAGAAAGTAGAATTTAAGAACGCCTGATTATCAGTCAGGGCCTTAAATAAGGGCCCTGACTTTCCGACGTTTTAAAGAATAATTTTTATATTAAAAGGAGGCACATATGAAGGTAGGTGTTATCGGCGCAGGAACAATGGGCCAGGGCATCGCAAAGGCATTTGCCCAGATTGACGGCTACACCGTAGCACTCTGCGACATCAAGCAGGAATGGGCAGAGGGCGGAAAGGACAAGATCGTTAAGGGCTATGCAAAGCTCGTAGAGAAAGGAAAGCTCACTCAGGAAGAAGTTGATAAGATCACCGGATCTATCACTCCCGGACTTAAAGAGGATATCTGTGCTGACTGCGACCTCATCGTTGAAGCAGCATTCGAAGATATGACTGTTAAGCAGACCACCTTCAAGGAACTTGATGCAATCTGCAAGGCTGACTGCATCTTCGCATCCAATACCTCTTCACTTTCCATCACCGAGATCGGAAAGGGAGTAAATCGTCCCGTTGTAGGAATGCACTTCTTCAATCCTGCAGACAGAATGAAGCTCATCGAGGTTATCGCAGGTGTTAACACTCCCGCTGACATCGTAGAGAAGATCAAGAAGATCTCCGAAGAGATCGGCAAGACTCCCGTTCAGGTAAACGAGGCAGCAGGTTTCGTAGTAAACCGTATCCTTATCCCCATGATCAACGAAGCAGCTTTCATCAAGATGGAAGGCGTTTCCGATATCGAGGGTATCGACTCCGCAATGAAGCTCGGTGCTAATCATCCCATGGGACCCCTTGAACTCGGCGATTATGTAGGACTTGATATCTGCCTTGCTATCATGGACGTTCTCTACAAGGAGACCGGCGACAGCAAGTACAGAGCATGCCCTCTTATCCGCAAGATGGTTCGCGGCGGAAACCTCGGATGCAAGACCGGCAAGGGATTCTACGTTTACAATGCAGACAGAACCAAGACTGCTGTAGATAAGCTTTGATATTAACGCTTTATGCGTTTTGAAAATAATTTAAACGAAAGGATTAATAAGTCATGGATTTTACTTTGAACAAAGAACATGAAATGGCTCGTACCCTCTTCAAGGAGTTCGCTGAGAATGAAGCTAAGCCCCTTGCTCAGGAAGTTGACGAGAAGGAAATGTTCCCCAGAGAGACCGTAGACAAGATGGCTAAGTACGGTTTCCTCGGAATACCCGTTCCCAAGGAGTTCGGCGGACAGGGATGCGATATTCTTACTTACGTTATGTGTGTTGAGGAGCTTTCAAAAGTTTGCGGCACCAGCGGAGTTATCGTATCCGCACACACCTCACTGTGTGTAGATCCCATCATGACATTCGGAACTCCCGAGCAGAAGGCTAAGTATCTTGTACCCCTTGCAAAGGGCGAGAAGCTCGGCGCATTCGGTCTTACCGAGCCCGGCGCAGGTACCGATGCACAGGGACAGCAGACCAAGGCTGTTCTCGACGGAGATGAGTGGGTTCTTAACGGATCCAAGTGTTTCATCACCAACGGTAAGGAAGCTGACGTTTATGTCATTTTCGCAGTTACCGGAAAGATCGAGAAGAAGGGCCGTGTAATGAAGGAGATCTCTGCTTTCATCGTAGAGAAGGGAACTCCCGGATTTACTTTCGGAACCAAAGAGAACAAGATGGGTATCCGCGGATCATCCACCTATGAGCTTATTTTCACCGATTGCCGTATTCCCAAGGAGAATCTCCTCGGACAGCAGGGCAAGGGATTCAATATCGCAATGCACACCCTTGACGGCGGACGTATCGGAATCGCTGCTCAGGCACTCGGAATCGCTGAGGGTGCTCTTGAGAGAACCATCGCTTACACCAAAGAGCGTAAGCAGTTCGGAAAGTCAATTTCCGCATTCCAGAACACTCAGTTCCAGCTTGCTGACATGGCTACCAAGGTAGAAGCAGCTAAGATGCTCGTTTACAAGGCAGCTATGAAGAAGCAGGAGTATGTAACCAACAATAAGGTTTCCTACTCAACCGAAGCAGCTATGGCTAAGCTCTATGCAGCAGAAGTTGCAATGGAAGTTACCACCAAGGCTGTACAGCTTCACGGCGGATACGGATACATCAGAGAGTACGAAGTTGAGCGTATGATGAGAGATGCCAAGATCACCGAGATCTACGAAGGAACTTCAGAAGTTCAGCGTATGGTAATCTCTGCGGGACTTCTTAAATAATCACCCGCCACTTTAAATAAATCCAGAAAGGAAGAAAAACCGTGAAAATTATAGTTTGTATAAAGCAGGTTCCGGATACAAAGGGTGGCGTTAAGTTCAATCCCGACGGTACTCTGGACAGAGCAGCAATGCTCGCTATCATGAATCCCGATGACAAGGCCGGTCTTGAGGCTGCCCTTCGTCTTAAGGACCAGTACGGTGCTGAGGTAACAGTTCTTACCATGGGACTTCCCAAGGCAGCAGATGCATTAAGAGAAGCTCTTGCAATGGGCGCTGACAAAGCAGTCCTTGTAACCGACAGAGTTCTCGGCGGTGCTGATACCTGGGCTACCTCCACCACCATCGCAGGCGCTATCAGAAATCTTGATTATGACCTCATCATTACCGGACGTCAGGCAATCGACGGAGACACCGCACAGGTTGGTCCCCAGATCGCTGAGCACCTTCAGATCCCTGTTATCTCCTATGCACAGGATCTCAAGGTAGAGGGAGACAAGGTTGTCGTACAGAGACAGTATGATGACAGATATCATGTTGTTGAAGCAAAGATGCCCTGCCTCGTAACCGCTCTTTCAGAGCTCAATCCTCCCAGATATATGACTCCCGGCGGAATCTTCGATGCTTGCAAGGCAGAGATCACCACTTGGGGAAGAGCAGACCTTAAGGATGTTGATGATTCCAACATCGGTCTTGCAGGATCACCCACCAAGATCGCTAAGGCTTCCGATAAGGTTCGTAAGGGAGCAGGTGAGAAGATCGTTCCCGATTCACCTTCAGACGGAGTTAAGTACATCGTAGAGAAGCTTTCTGAGAAGCACGTTATCTAATAGTAGGAGGAAGACAAATGAGCTTAGAAGAATATAAAGACGTATATGTCTTTGCTCAGCAGGTTGACGGTGAGATCAGCGGAATCTCCTACGAGCTGCTCGGCAAAGCTAAGGATCT
>JAEEXJ010000035.1 GCA_016291475.1 Lachnospiraceae bacterium
TTACCGAGTACGCTGCAAAGAGACCTTCAGCTCAGTATCATGACAAGGCTACAGAAGGAACCAATCAGTGGGAGATCAAGGTTGACATCGCTCTTCCTTGCGCAACCCAGAACGAGCTTAACCTCGAGGATGCCAAGAAGCTTGTTGCTAACGGCGTAATCGCTGTTTGTGAGGGCGCTAACATGCCTACCACTCTCGATGCTACCAAGTACTTCCAGGAGAACAAGGTTTACTTCGTACCCGGAAAGGCAGCAAACGCAGGCGGTGTTGCTACTTCCGCACTCGAGATGAGCCAGAACTCCGAGAGACTTTCTTGGACCTTCGAAGAGGTTGATGCTAAGCTTAAGAACATCATGATCAACATCTTCCACAACCTTGACGATGCTTCCAAGAAGTATGGTCTTGAGGGTGACTATGTTGCAGGCGCTAACATTGCAGGCTTCCTTAAGGTTGCTGATGCAATGAAGGCTCAGGGCATCGTTTAATCCCTACCCACATAAGATACTTACTCCCCGCAGGGTATAGCCCTGCGGGGAGTTTTGTGTTTACGGCCTTGTGCAGGGATAATGTGTTTAATGTGACCGCGCCTTGCGGCTCCGCATTTTGCCGTAGCAGTACTAAACTCATGCTTCGCATGCTCGCATTCGTTAAGTACTGACGACAAAATAAGGGGTCACTTTTAAACACATTATCCCTGCACAAGGCCTGTATATAGCAAAGTTTCGCAGGACTATGACCTGCGGGGGTGAACTGGTTAGATGGAGTAGGGATGTAAGCGGCCCTTCGCAACAACATAAAGGCTTAAGGGGATTTTGGCTTGACTCTGCCCTTGGGGCATCCTTTACCGTAAAGAGGCGGGAAAGGAGCTGCTTAGGAAAATGAAGGAAAAATACGGATTCGGTAGCAATTTGAAGTATGTTGTCCGCGGGATGAGGAAAGACGGCGGAAGCCTTCTGGAAATTCAGGTGATGGGAGTTGTGGCTGAAACCCTCTCTCTTTTTATCATTCCGGTAACGGTAAAACTTATTATTGATTCACTCACATCAGAGACATCTCTCAGGAGAACAATGATCCTGATAGGAATCAACTCCGCCGTAATGCTCATTGTCTACATGATCTCGGCTTACGTGGAAAACAACACTCCCTATAAGATGAAACATGCGCTTATAAGATTTAAACGTGAACTGACAGAGACCATGACATCAATGGAATACTATAATCTGGAAAATCCCAAGGTGCTGGATGAACATGAGAGGATCCGTAATGTAATGAATGTTAAGACCCAGGGGATTGAAGGAATGATGAATTCTGCTGTCAAATGCGGAAAACTTATCCTTCAGATCGTTATGGCAGGAATACTGGTTTCATCGCTCAATCCGCTTCTTATCTTTATTTTGCTGGGACTGCTTCTGATATCCTTTGTTGTAATAGATAAGACCAAGATGAAGGACAAGGAACTTGTCTGGGATGCGCTGGGCCCTTATTGGAGAAAGCATTTCAATCTGGGATATCTGACCAATCACTTTACATCTGCCAAAGAGATCAGGGTATACGACATGAAGGATTATATCTATGGGAAATACCTAGATATCACTTCGGAGATTCTGAAAAAATACAAGCTTTCCAGAAATATCTGGTTTAAAAACAATGCGGTATGTATGCCCTTAACTCTTATGCAGGAAGTGAGCCTCTACGCATTTTTAATATATGAACTTTCGAAAAACAATCTGACGGTTGCGGAGTTTACTCTTTATGTTGCTTCCGTTCATATCTTTACAAAGGCACTGGGTGATTTTATCCAGGAATATACGGAGATCAAGAAACAGTCTCTTGAAGTAAAAGATTTCAGGGCATTTATAGATACTTACAAAGTACCTGACAAATCATACGAAAAAGCCCCCCTTATTGAAAGACCGGAGTTTGCGTTCAGTGATGTTACCTTCAGGTATGAAGGTCAGGAAAAAAATGCCCTGGAACATGTTTCTTTAACCATACCTTACGGAATGCGACTTGCCATAGTCGGATTAAACGGTGCCGGAAAGACTACTTTTATCAAACTGCTTGCGGGATTTTATAAACCCACCGAAGGTAACATCACTTTAAACGGGCAGGACACCTCAGACATGAACAGGGAGGAGCTGTTTGATTATTTTTCCGCAGTATTTCAAAACGTGGAAGAATATCCTTTTACCGTATCAGAAAATGTATCCATGAAAAGGTCTGAAGAGACGGATGAGGAGAGGGTTACGGATTGCCTGAAAAGATGCGGCATGTATGACAGGATCATGCAGCTTGACTCGGGACTTCACAGTCAGGTTCTGAAAGTGATCGAAAAAGACGGTGTGGATTTTTCGGGAGGAGAAAAACAAAAGCTTGCCCTGGCTAGAGCGTTGTACAAGAATGCTCCCGTTCTTATCCTGGACGAACCCACATCCGCATTGGATCCTTTAGCTGAGGAAAAGCTATATAAAAGTTTTAACGATCTTATCGGCGACAGAACGGGTATCTTCATATCCCACAGATTATCCTCCACCAAATTCTGTCATAAGGTTGCGATGTTCGAAGATTCCCGTCTGGTGGAATTCGGAACCCATGATGAACTGATGGCCCTGAAAGGAAAATATTACGATCTGTACGAAACTCAGGCACAGCTTTACAGGGAGGGAGGTAAGGATGAAAACTGAACCCGTAAGATATTTTGCGTCAGCTATGAAGAAATATAAAAAGGGATTCTATCCTCTGTATGCCTTGCTTATCTTAGCAATGATGATACAGCCGTTTATAAATATGTTCGGCCCCAAGATGATGATAGATGAGATCATGGGAAGATCGGACATAGGTATTATCATCCGGATAGCAGCGGCTATGGTAGCCGCGGATTTTATACTTAAAGCTATCTCCGGATATCTTTTTCTGGAACTTGATAAAGTCTATTATCAGGGACTGAACAGATTCCTGGAAGCCGGAGTGGGCAAAAAGAGCATGGAGCTTAAGTATGAGACTACTGAAAGCAAAGAAATCCTGGACCGGCTTGCAGATGCAAGAACGGGAATAGATGAAGGATATTCGGGGGGAGCGAAGGGACTTTTTGAATCTCTGGCAAACATCATAGCAAATGTGGTTATCCTGCTGCTAAGTGCAGCTTTGGTATTCAGATATACATTTCTTCCGGTCATACCTGTACTTGTAAATGTCACTCTCAATGCTTTTTTCGAGAGCAGACTGAACAGGATAAAAATGGAACAGATAGGGCTGCTTGCCAAAACGGACAGGGCATATTTTTATCTGGTCCATGGTTTATCCGATATCAAGTACGGCAAAGATATCAGACTTTTCCATGCCAAAGATATGATGCTTGGAAGAGTTGATGAGTTCAATGACAGACAGTCAAAGATCAATAAAACCTATGCCCAAAGATCCTCAGGCTATCTTATGGGCTCCAAGATCAATCTGGCCCTTACTGCTTCCGCAACCTACCTTATACTGGCTCTTATGGTCATTCGCAAGGAAATAGGCATCGGTGATTTTACGATGCTCTCGACAGCAGTCACCACCATCGTAGCTTCGATAAACATAGTATTGAAACAGATTCTTGAGGTTAAAAAGTTCTGCGGATATACGGACAAATACATTAAATATGTGGAGGGAAATAAATATACCGAGAAAGGCGATAAAGCGGCAGATGTATCAGATGATGTTGTCATCGAATTTAAGAATGTTTCTTTCAAATATCCCGGTTCTTCAAACTATGCTCTTAATAATATCAATGCCGTTATCCGTAAGGGGGAGCGACTCTCCGTTGTAGGACTTAACGGCGCCGGTAAGACCACATTTATCAAGCTCCTGTGCAGACTCTACGAATGTACGGAGGGTGAGATACTTTTGAACGGAGTCAATATTCTGGATTATGAATACGGAAGCTATATGAAACTTTTATCCGTTGTTTTTCAGGATTTCTGTCTTCTGGGTTTTTCCATTAAAGAAAACATTATCTGCGATATGCCGGAAAAGGCGGAAGATGATAAACTAATGCCGCTTATCGAAAGAGTTGGTCTGCGGGAAAAGGTTGATTCGCTTCCCCTTGGCTTAATGACACCGGTATTCAGGTACTATGATCAGAACGGATTCGAACCATCCGGAGGAGAACAGCAGAAGATTGCTATGGCAAGAGCACTTTATAAGGATGCCCCGATCCTGATACTGGATGAACCTACCGCGGCTTTGGATCCCAAAGCCGAAAAGGAGATCTACGAAAGGTTCGCTTCCATGGTCATTAACAAGACAGCTCTGTTCATATCCCACAGGCTTGCATCGTGCAAATTCTGTGACAGGATTCTGGTCTTTAAAAACGGAGAGATCGTAGAAAGCGGATCCCATGAGTCGCTGCTGGCCCTTCCGGAAGGGTTATACAGGGCAATGTACATGTCCCAGGAGAAGATGTATTCCTGATTTTGGTTTTATTTTAAAAGGACTGCCTTTGCAGTCCTTTTTTGTATGCTTTTAGGTGCCCGTAAAGTTCCAAAAACAGGCATTTTGTGGTAAAATATACAGACAATTTTGAAATAACCATGGGAGTATGATTTGGCCGAAAAAGACGTCATAAAAGCATATGTGGACGGGAGCTTTAGTGTGGAGACGGGAGTGTACTCCTTCGGCTGCGTTTTTTTGCCGGAAGACGGCTCGGTAAGGGTTCTTTGCGGAAGCGGAAACGATCCGGAAAATGCCAAGCAGAGGAATGTCACCGGAGAAATGCTTGGGGCAATGAACGCTGTATTATGCGCCATTAAGAGCGGATATAAGGCCATAGACATTTATTATGATTATCAGGGCATAGAAAGCTGGGTTACGGGGGCATGGAAGAGTAAGAACGATCTTACCAGATCCTATGCCATGGCGATGAAGGGCTGGATGAGCCATATCGATATAAGATTTCACAAGGTGGAAGCTCATACGGGTGTGAAATATAACGAGATAGCTGACAAGATGGCCAAACGCGGTGGCCTGAGCATAGGGATACCGGAGACAAGGCGCATCGAGGATATGGAAATATGGAATCAGGAAAAATAAGACTCAATAAATTCCTTGCGGAGTCGGGAGTGTGTTCGAGGCGCGAAGCGGACAGACTTATAGAGTCGGGCAAGGTTATCATAAACGATCACGTAGCTCGCGTAGGCGAAGCCGTAGAACCCGGGGACAGGGTGGAATACGAAGGCAGAGTATTAAAGGGTATGAGCAGGACCGTGGTTCTTGCTTTTAACAAGCCTAAGGGAGTTACCACATCCGAGAAGGATGATCACGCGGACAGACTGATAAGCGATTATATTGATTATCCCGTGAGGGTTACTTATGCGGGAAGGCTGGATAAAGATTCCGAAGGACTTATACTCCTTACCAATGACGGAAACCTCATCGACCACATGATGAGAGGAGCTAACCTTCATGAGAAAGAATATATCGTAACCACCGATAAAGAGATCACGGAAGAACTCGCGGAGAAACTCAGAAAAGGCATATACATTCCTGAACTGAAGGTTAAAACAAGACCCTGCAAGGTTGTGATAAAAGATAAGGTCACCATGTCCGTTACTCTGACTCAGGGCCTTAACCGTCAGATCAGACGAATGTGCGAACAGGTAGGCCTTAAAGTAAAAAAACTTAAGAGGGTCAGGGTGATGAATGTTACTCTCGGAGGCTTAAGACCCGGAGAGTACAGAGAACTTACTCAGGAAGAAATCAAAGGATTGTGGAAGAAATAAATGGCAGATGAAGCTAAGATAAAGAGGATAAAGGAACTTAACGTCATCCTGAAGAAGGCATCCGAGGATTATTATGCCAAGGATGAATCACCTCTTTCCGACAGGGAATATGATGCTCTTTATGATGAACTTGTAAGACTTGAGGAAGAGACCGGTATGATCCTTGCCGGAAGCCCTACCCAGACCGTAGGATATGAGGCTGTTGATGAGCTTCCCAAGGAAAGGCATCCTTCACCGATGCTTTCGCTTGGAAAGACCAAATCAAGAGAGGAGCTTTCCGAATGGCTGGGCGATCACGAGGGAATGCTCAGCTGGAAGCTTGACGGACTTACCGTTGTACTCACATATGAAAACGGAAGTCTGTCCAAAGCAGTCACCAGAGGAAACGGTGAGATTGGTGAGGTCATTACTCCCAATGCCAAAGTATTTGATAATGTACCTTTGAAGATTTCTTTTACCGGAGAGCTGGTAATAAGAGGCGAAGCGGTAATATCATATCCCGATTTTGAGAAGATAAACGCATCCATCGTAAATGATGCGGATAAATACAAGAATCCCAGAAACCTTTGCAGCGGATCCGTAAGACAGCTTGATGCGAGCATCACGGCTAAGAGACATGTAAGATTTGTTGCGTTTAATCTGGTATCGGCTGAAGGTGCTGATGAGAAGATAATGGCCTCTGCAAACGGAAGGCTTTCTTTTCTGGAATCACTTGGATTTGAGGCAGTTCAGAGAATGCCCGTTACGGCTGCAAATGTAGCTGACGCCGTTGCCGATTATGAAAAGAGGATATCGGATTATGAGATCCCTTCCGACGGACTTGTGCTTACTTATGAGGACGTTAATTACGGCGCATCCCTTGGAAGAACAGCAAAATCTCCCAGACATTCCATAGCTTTCAAATGGGCGGATGAGACCGCAGAGACAACCCTCAGGGAAATTGAGTGGAGTGCCTCCAGGACAGGACTTATCAATCCCGTTGCGATATTTGATCCCGTTGAACTGGAAGGAACTACCGTTACAAGAGCATCGGTTCACAATATCAGTATCGTAAGAGAATTAAAGCTCGGTATAGGAGATCGCATCACGGTATATAAAGCCAATATGATCATTCCTCAGATCGCCGAGAATCTCACGAAGAGCGGTAATCTGACTATCCCTTCCAGATGTCCCGTTTGCGGAGCATCCACCGAGATCAGAGCTCTCAATGAAGCGGAGAGTCTTTATTGTACCAATCCGGACTGCGCCGCAAAACAGATCAAGACATTCTCCCAGTTCGTAAGCAGGGATGCTCTGAATGTTGACGGACTTTCCGAGATGACTCTCGAGAAGCTCATCGATATGGGATTTATCAAAGAGTTTGACGATCTCTTTCATCTGGACAGATACAGGGAAAGGATCGTTCACATGGAAGGCTTCGGTGAAAAGTCATACGCCAATCTGATCGAATCGGTAAGGACTGCATCGGAGACTACACTTCCAAGGTTTCTGTTCGGACTTGGTATCCCCGGAATAGGTGTTGCCAATGCCAAGGTTCTGTCGAAAGCATTCGATCATGATATAGACAGAATACGTAAAGCTACAGCGGAAGAACTTTCGGAAGTTGACGGTATCGGAGATATCATGGCGGAAGATATAACGTCTTATTTTGCGGATGCAGAAAATAACCGTAAGATAGATGCCGTTCTTGCTGACCTTACGATTGAGGTGCCCGTTAATAATTCCGAGCAGAATCTGTCCGGGCTTACATTTGTTATTACCGGAAGCCTTAATAACTTTGAGAACAGAAACGCGCTTAAAGCGGTAATAGAAGACAGAGGAGGCAAGGTGGCCGGATCCGTATCTGCCAAGACGACCGCTCTTATCAACAATGACGCTGCCTCCAATTCTTCGAAAAATAAAACAGCTAAAAGCCTCGGTGTAACCATACTTACCGAGGAAGAATTCATAAATACTTATCTGAAGGAGTAGTCGAAAATGCCCATTAAGGTACAGGGGGATCTGCCCGCAAGACAGATCCTTGAAACGGAAAATATATTCGTGATGGATGAAAACCGCGCGGTGCATCAGGATATAAGACCTCTTAAGGTCCTCATCCTGAATAACATGCCGGTAAAGCAGGATACGGAGCTTCAGCTGTTAAGGGCTCTTTCAAATACACCGCTCCAGGTTGACGTCACTTTCATGATGACGGAGACTCATGTATCCAAGAACACTTCGGCATCACATCTGAACAAATTTTATGTTACATTTGAAGAGATCAAAGACCAGAAATTTGACGGAATGATCATAACCGGTGCTCCTGTAGAGGACATCTCCTTTGAAGAAGTTGATTACTGGGAGGAGACCGTTAAGATCCTTGACTGGGCGGATACTCACGTAACAAGTATTTTCCATATTTGCTGGGGTGCACAGGCAGGCTTTTATCACTACTACGGAATAAATAAAAGACAGCTTCCCTCCAAACTTTTCGGAGTATTTAAGCACAGAGTCTTAAACAGAAAGATACCTCTTGTAAGAGGATTTGATGATGTATTTTTGGCACCTCATTCAAGACATACGGATACCCCGTCCGAACTGTTGAAAGCATGTCCCGAACTTACTATTCTGGCTGAGTCGGAGGAAGCAGGCGTATATCTGGCAATGGCCGAGAACGGACATAAGATATTTGTCACCGGTCATTCGGAATATGACCGTATGACTCTTAAGAATGAATATGACAGGGACAAGGGAATAAGAGACGACGTAAATGTTCCCGTTAATTATTTCCCGAATGATGATCCGAATGAAAGACCTCTTCTTACATGGAGATCTCATTCCATCAATCTCTACAGCAATTGGCTGAACTATTACGTATATCAGATGACACCTTATGACGTCGGTGCAATAGGAAAGTAATCCACAACACATATAATCGGGGAGGTTGTTGCATGAAAAAAAAGAGAAGTTCTTTGAAAAAGATTATTCTGCTCAGAGTTCTTGTTGCCGTAACGATCATGATCATGATCATTACCGGATACAACATGTCCACTCAGTCAGGTCAGATCAAGAGCTTGTCCGTTTCACTATTGTCTGGCGATTCTGTCTCATATGCCAATGAGATAGCAAATTGGTGGAAACTGATAGAGAGCAGAGTAGAGATGAGCGCGGAGATCTGGAGAAGTTCGCCTCTCATGAGTTATGAGCAGACCAAAGAGTTACTTGCCGGACTGACGGAATCCGATCCGGACTCTCAGGATATATATATGGGTATAGGATCTTCCGGTAAGTTCTTTGACGGATCCGGATGGGTGCCTGATGATACCTTTGTTTTCACCGACAGACCCTGGTATATAGGAGCCGTAAAAGCAGGCGGTGAGGTGTTCTCTTCAGATCCTTATGTTGATGCCTCGACAGGTAAGACTTGTATAGCCTGCTCCATAATGATAAGGGACGGAGTCGTTCTCAGCAGTGACATTACTTTTGATAAGATGCAGGAGCAGCTCGATTCCTTTGAATCCAGCTCTGATGAGGTGAAGATTTATATAATCAATTCCGCCACCGGAGATATTCTTCTCAGCAATGATCAGTCTGTTGTCGGATCAACATTAAACAATTCTACGGACAGTATTATAAAGGGATTGTCATCTGTCTATTCATCGCTTGATACTACCGCATCATCCAATGGTGACAGGGTTCGGATCACAGGAACCGAAGCCGGAAAAATGATGTATGTGGCAACTGCGGTTGACGGTACTTCCTGGGTGGTTGCAAGTGCAACACCTTACAGTTTTGTTATGGATCCGACCCTTTCATCATTGAATGTAAGTCTTATCATAACAATTATCTGTCTTTTCATACTTGCGGCATTCCTGTATTTTGTGATCCGTAAATATTTAAATCCCGTTACTACCATTACCGGTAAGATCGGAGATCTCACAAGCGGTGACTTTACTACCGATATAGTCCCCGAAGGTAATAATGAGATCACTACACTCAGTGAGCAGCTCAATGATTATATAGATCGTATGAAAGGAATGCTCACTCATCTGACCGAGATCACCGGAGACATGAATGAGAGTGCGGATCAGTGTGCGGATATCTCCGGCGGTTTAAGCGAATCCAATGCTTCACAGACCGAATCCATAGAGAAACTCAATGATTATCTGAACGGTCTGGATCAGTCCATAGAAGATGTGGCAAATGCCGCAACGGAGCTTGCCAACGTATCAAGTAATCTGGCAACCAATTCCGAAGAAGTCAGAACACTTTGCGAAGAAACCGTTAAGGCTTCCGAGAGCGGAAGAAGTGAAATGAGAGATATGACTCAGGCAGTCACCGTTCTCAATGATACCATCGGAGAACTGACCTCTATCATTCGAATGACAGCAGAGACCGTTGATGAGATCAAGGGTATCACAAATACCATCGGTGATATTTCGTCACAGACTAACCTTCTTTCACTTAATGCATCCATTGAAGCCGCGAGAGCAGGAGAGGCCGGTAGAGGATTTGCGGTTGTTGCAAGTGAGGTAGGTGCGCTGGCTAATCAGTCATCCACTGCAGCAGCACATATCACTACACTTGTTGAGACCATTACGGAAAACATCGCAAATATCAACGAGAAGGCCGATGATTGTATCAAGGATATGGAGAGATGCCTTGCCGGAGTAAGCCGCTCCAACGAGTCGTTCGAATCCATTTACACTGATATAACCAAGGCAACGGATGCCATCACAGGTATTACGGACGGCATCGGAAGGATCAATGACGTAGCGTCCAACAATGCTGCGGCAACTGAGGAACAGGCTGCTACCGTCACCCAGATTCTCGAATTGTCTGATACCATTGTTAAAGACAGCGGTAAGCTTTCCGAGGATACCGAAAGTCTTTCCGAAGTGTCCGAAAAACTCAGCGGATGTTCTGCGGCTGTCAGTGATGATCTGAAGAATTTCAAACTTAATTGATAGCGTTATCTATAAAGATTACCTCCTTATCGCATGATAAGGAGGTTTTTTAGTGCTAAGTAAACCTATTTATGGTAGGATATAGGGTATGAAAAGCGGATCATGGACATTCAGATATACGCTCATTAACATGACGTATTTTGCCGCGTTTTGTACCATTCATGCAATGGCTGCGGTATACCTGCTCGCTAACGGTTTTTCCAATACCGAAGTGGGAGTACTTCTTGCGGTCGCAAATATCTCATCTGCTCTGATCCAGCCATATATCGCCGGGATCATTGACAAACCCGGACCACTTACGAACAGAAGGTTCATTCTCATATCCGTGTTCGTGATCATGATCGGATCGGTTCTTCTTAAATTCCTCAGCTCACATAAGATCATAGTATTCGTCATCTATGCACTTATATATATGATCCAGTTTGCGTATCAGCCTGTAATGACGGCTCTTTGTTTTGAATATCAAAAGGCCGGCTGTAATATTTTCTACGGACTGGCCAGGGGGCTCGGATCTGCGAGTTTTGCGGTAACATCCGCATTTATCGGAGGGGTTGTCGAGAAAAAAGGTGTAGATATCCTTCTTTTGGTCAACGTGATCACTATGATCCTCTCTGCGATAGTGGTCTATACTTTTAAGAAGCCGGAAGATAAGGGCGCGGAGAGAGCCGGTGATGAAAAGGCGCAGGGTAAGGCCCATAACAACATTCTGGAATTTGCCAAAACATACCCTGCTTTTTCAGTATTTCTGATCGGAACGATCTGTTTTTACTTTGCCCATAACATGATCAATGATTTCATGATCCAGATAATCAGAAGTCTGGGAGGAGCGGAGACGGAGCTTGGTTATTCCAATTTCCTGCAGGCCATCCTGGAACTTCCGGTTATGGCGGTTATCGGATTTTTCCTCAAGAAGATATCTTCCGGGAAAATGCTTGTTTTCTCGGGAACCGCGTTTTTCGTGAAGATCCTTATCTTAATGTTTGTTACCAATATGGCAGGCATGTATGTCAGTCAGTCATTCCAGCTCTTTGCATATGCGGTGTTTATCCCGGCTGCGGCCTATTATGTCAGTACGACCATGGACGAGCTGGATCAGGTAAAGGGGCAGGCTTATGTTACCAGTGCCATAACCGTCGGAGGTGTGTTCTCCAATCTTATAAGCGGGATAATCCTTGACAATTTCGGCATCAAGGCCATGCTTGGAACAGGTTGCGTTGTCTGTGCTGTGGGAGTGATCATCGGATATGCGGCGATGAACAGGCTTCCCTCTCATGCTTAAATATTTTTTGCGGTCCATATACGGAGGTTGAAAAAATGGCAATTAAGATCATCGGCGACAGCTGCTGTGATTTCACAAAGCTCGAGCTTAGAAAGGGTATGCATGTAAGCGTACCCATGTCCGTAACCATAGGCGGTATCGAATACCGTGACGACGGAAGAAGAACACAGGAAGATTGGATCAAAATGATCAAGGAAGATCCCGGATACCCCAAGTCTGCATGTCCTTCTCCTGATGATTTCTATAATGCTTTTGATGAAAATTGCGACAATTATGTAGTTACTTTGTCGTCCAAATTAAGCGGCGTGTACAATGCCGCGATGGTAGCCAAGGAAATGTTTGAGGAAGAGCATGAAGATGTAAAAATACATGTATTTGATTCCAAGAGCGCCGCAGCAGGCGAGCATCTGGTCTCCGATAAGATCGTGGCTCTTAACGATGCCGGTAAGTCATTTGACGAGATAGTCAAAGAGGTTGAGGCGTTTCGTGATGATATGTTTACGGTCTTTGTACTGGACGATCTGGAAACATTCAAGAGAAACGGCAGACTGAAAGGCGTTAAGGCTCTGGTAGCTACAGCTCTTAATGTAAAACCTGTATTATACGGAGATGACGGTGAGATCAAACAGCTTGACCAGGCCATGGGAATGCAAAATGCCGTTAACAGAATGCTGTATCATATCGAAAAGAAAAAGATCGATCCTTCGAGAGCGGTCAGGATCACTCAGTGTGAAAGCAAGGAGTTGTGCCTGAAGATAGCTAAGATCCTCACCGAAAGGTTCGGTTTTACCGATGTTAAGATTCTTAATGCGGGCGGAATATCCACCTCATATGAGAATCCGGGCGGAGTAGTCATAGCGATGTGACGGGATGATTTCAAAAAAAGCATTGATACCGAAGATGTGACAAAAGTGGTATCAATGCTTTTTTATTCAAATATAGTATAATAAATGTTATAATCATTGGAGGATTTCATACATAACGGGGGAAGACGTATGAAAAAGGCCGACGACAATGAAACAAAGATGATAATGGAACAGACCCTTGACAGGCTTTATGCCGGTAAGGACGAGATTCCGGTCTGGCACTTTGTTCTTCTGGTCGCGTTGTATCTTATTGCAACCGGTGTTGTCAGCGTAACGGCTGCCTCCGGAAGCACATTAAATCTTTTTGGAAACCATATTCCCCTGTACACATGCGCGGGCGTTTTTACGGCTGTTGCCAATATATGTGTTCTTATCCTTACCATGTATTTCGGTAAAAAAGGATTCGTTACGTCTCTTACTTTTCTTATAGTTCAGATCCCAATTATTCTTATTAAGATCATAACTGCTGATGCCTTTACAAGTATACCGGGTGTATTCAGCAATGTTCTTACCATAATCGCAGTCTGCGTTATCTATTTCAGCAACAGGAAGATCACTGCGGTACAAAAACAGCTTCGCAATCAGGCGGTCAATGATATCCTCACCGGACTTCCCAACTGGTTTGCCTGTACGGAACTTATAAATGCTCTGATAGCCAAGAACATGCCTTTTGTCAATGTCACGATCAATATGAACGGATTCAAGGCCATCAACGATACAATGGGATTTGACAGCGGAAATCAGGTTCTTAAAGAGGTTGCGAGAAGGTGGAAGATCATAGCGGATTCTGGCACTTCCGGAACACTTGATTTCATATCCAGACTCAGTGCGGATGAATTCTGTCTGATCATCAGAAGATACAGATCCGACGAAGATATTGTAAAAACGATCAGCCTGTACGAGGCAGCCTTAAAAGACCGTTTTACCGTATACGGATGTGACTTTCAGATGAGCGCCAGCTTCGGCTACTCGATCTTTCCGGACGACGGCGCTAACATCAATGAACTTGTGGTCGCTTCAAATGCCGCTATGAAAAAGATCAAGCATGAGAGCAACTCTAACCATATACTCAAGTTTACTCCGGATCTGCTCGAGGACAGTACTTTTGAGATGGAGGGCAAGGTCAGGGCTGCCATCGAGAATGATACTGTTTTCTATATGCTGCAGCCTCAGTTTGATATGGATCATAACCTTAGGGGCTTCGAAGCTCTGGCTCGAATGAAGGATGATGAGGGTAATTTTATCAGCCCCGGAGAGTTCATTCCGGTTGCGGAAAAGTGCGGACTTATTGATAAGCTTGACGGTATAGTCTTCAGAAAGGCGGCTTCTTTTATCGGGGATCTTATTTCCGATACCGGATCCGGAATCACACTAAGTCTTAATGTATCCGTAAGACACTTGATGATGACCGGTTTCACTGATGAGATCAGAAAACTTCTGGATATGAGTAAAATCCCTCCTTCACAGCTGGAAATCGAAGTAACCGAATCCATCATGATCGAATCTATGGAAAAGGCAAAGCATTTTGTGGAAGAGATCAGGGAGATGGGAGTTCAGATAGCGATAGATGATTTCGGTACAGGTTATTCGTCACTCAGCTATATCAACTCCGTACCCGCCACGCTTCTTAAGATCGATAAGGCATTTATCGATGATATCAATAAGGACGATAAGTCCAAAGCTTATGTACAGACGATCATTTCTCTCGGACATATCATGGGACTTGATGTAATATCCGAAGGCGTTGAGGATGAATCTCAGCTTACTACCCTTAAGGAGATCGGATGCGATCTTGTACAGGGGTATGTATGGGGACGGCCTCTTCCTCCTGAAGAAGCTCAGAAAGTTGTAATGGATTCTTTAAAGTAAGAAAGGAGATCTTAGTATGTCATCTGTCAATCTTCAATCGGATCAGGTAAAGAGGGTCAATAAACTGATGCTCACAGTAATGATCGTGACCTCGATCTTTGCTTCCATCGGTTTGGTATCCCAGCTTGCCATGTCGGATATGAATCCGATGCAAAGCATAATTCCGCTAATACTTGTTATCGTCAATCTGATAGCTACGATCCTTATCAGTATCAATGCTCCGGATATGATGAAATCTTATGTGGCTGTCGGATATACCGTTGTCTATGCAGTTATGCTTCTTTCAACCACATCCACAAGTATCTATCCTTATATGATCCCTGTTCTCATAGTAATGGTCATGTATTTCGATCGTAAGCTGACTATAGGAATGGGCAGTGCATTCCTTATTCTCAACTTTATCCGTGTGATCCTTAACTTTGCTCAGGCTGAAGATCCCACTGCAGTTATCGAAGTTGTTATGATAGAGATCATCATCTCCATTCTTACCTTTGTAGGTACCGTATCAGGATCCAAGCTTCTTTCATCTTTCATGAAAGAAGATATGGAAGAGATTGAAATTGCCTCTGCCGAGAGAGAGAAAGTCTCACAGCATATCTTAGAGATCACCGATGATGTAGTAGGTAAGGTAGATGTGCTTAAGTCGAGTCTGGATGATCTTAATACAACTTCATCCCATGTAAGCGATGCGATGGATCAGATCGGAAGGGGTAATGAAGAAAATGTTCATGCCGTAGAACTTCAGACTCAGATGACCAGCGATATTCAGAAGGTGGTCGAAGAAACGGAGAGAATGACTCTTGATGCGGTTGATGCTTCACAGGAGATGCTGGATCTGTTAAATAAGTGTCTGTCAGATATGGAGGCTCTTGTTGCAAAATCGCTTGAGAACACTACCGTCGGAAATCAGATGATGGGAGCCGCCGAGAAACAGCAGGCTTCTTCCGAACAGGCTATGAACATTACCGATATGATCCTCAGCATTTCCGATCAGACGAACCTGCTTTCACTTAATGCCTCAATTGAAGCGGCAAGAGCGGGAGAGTCGGGAAGAGGATTTGCGGTTGTTGCCAATGAGATCAGCAATCTGGCTGCTCAGACCAAGAATTCTACCGAACAGATAACCAAGATCCTTCAGGAACTCAAAGATAATGCCAGTGAAGTTTCGGATAAGGCCGGTACAACCGTTGATACCGCCAATGTCCAGACCGAACTTGCAGAGATGACCAAACAGCAGCTTAATGAATCCAAGAAGCGTTCCGAGGAACTTTCCGAGAAGCTTAAAGCCATTAAGAAAGACATGAAGATGATCAAAGATTCCAATAACAAGGTTGTTGAGAGTACTTCATCGCTTATGGCGACAAGCGAAGAATTCAATGCTAGTACGGATGAGATGATAAATCTTACTCACCAGAATATGTCTAAGATAGAAGAATCTCTTTCTCTTATGAATGCAATTTCCGATAAGATGTCGGAACTTTCAAAACAGTAATATCATATAAATTAATAGGGCTGATGTACCCGGTACATCAGCCCTTTTTTTATGAGTTTGTTTCTTCGAGGACCAGTTTTTCGGAATCTTCCGCAGACAGAGGATGTCCCCATACGAAGCCCTGAATGAAGTCGCATCCGATTTCCCTGAGGGTTTTTATCTGTTCGGGTTCCTCAACACCTTCCGATATTACATCGAATCCGAGAATGTGTCCTATCGATATGATGGATGCTACATACTGCCTTGAAGATTCGCTTGAATCCATCTTATCTATGAAGGATTTGTCAATCTTGAGAAGCGTTGCGGGGAATTTGTTCAGGTAGCTGAGGGATGAATATCCGGTTCCGAAATCATCGATGGCTATCTGAATACCCATGCTCTTGATCTCATCTATACATCTTAGTGCTTTCTCTGCGGAATCTATCATTATTGATTCCGTAATCTCAATTTCCAGCTTGTTGGCGGGAATATCGCTTGTTAAGATCAGCTCCCGTATCTCGTTCAGGAAATCATTCTTCATGAGATGACGTACCGAAGCGTTTATGCTGAGTGTCAGATCCGCACCGGTTTTCTTGAGAAGATTTCCAAAGAACTGACCGGCCTTCTTGAATACGATTCCGTCAACTCTGTCTATAAGTCCTACCTTTTCGGCAACGGGAATAAACTCGCCGGGGCTTATAATATTACCGTTAGAATCTTTCATTCTGGCGAGAGCTTCAAAGCCGCGAAGCTTATGATCCATATCGTATTGAGGCTGAAGGTTAAAGAAAATAGTATCATTTTCAATGGCTGTTCGGATCATATTCTCAACTTCAAGGATATGTTCATCTCTGATTATATCCGGCGTAAATCTCAAAACATGCTGTGAACTGTTAGCCTGTTTGATCTCCTTCATGGCGGCGTTTGCATGAGTTATGAGAGTGTCTGCCGAATCCGCATCGGTGGGGAATTCGGCATATCCGAAGCTGGCGGTAACATGCAGATCGCAACCGTCAACGGTAAGCCTTTCGTTAAGAACATCCACATACAGATCTATGATGTTGAGAAGCTCTTCCTGATTCTTATATCCTTTTACAACAAGCAGGAATTCGTCTCCACTGGTTCTGGAGAGGAATATATCCGCATCGGGATCATCAAATACAGAGATGGCATTCCAGCGTTTTGCAATCTCGGCAAGAACCTGATTTCCTGCGTCAAATCCCAGGGTATCATTAATACTCTTGAAATTGTTAAGATCAATCGATACGGCTGAAAACTTGGTGTTTGAGTAGATCAGGCTTTCAACATACTCTCTGCTGGCAAAGCGATTGGGAAGACCTGTAAGAGTCTCCGTATAACTCATACGATGAAGCCTCTGAATTATATTGTATCTGGCTATATGTGACGAGATGAAGAATGTAGTCAGTTCAAGGACTTCTCTGATATGTAATGTATCATTAATATCAAAATTGGTTACCCATATATAACCCAGAAGTTCTCTTCCCTGTCTGAGCGGAAACAGAACTACGCTTTTAACACCTGCCTCAACAAGAGTCAGGTACCATGGGTGATTTATCTTACTGTAATACTCAAAATCCTTTTCGTCTTTGATTATCGCACATTCGCCTTCGGTATCAAGCATCTTTTCCCATGATGCGGCGATCTCATAAAAGTTGTTGAATTTAGATACCTGTTTGATATTACTGCTTGCTTCATAATCCGTAGCCAGAATGGAATATTCCTTAGTCTCATTATGTAAGAGCAGAACGGTACATCCGGCGGCTTTACAGATGCGTCTGATCTCATATATGACATTTCCTATGGCTTCCTTGAGATTATCGGATTTGTGAAGTTTGATACAAGCTTTAAGAACATCGTTAGATATCTGCGAGGTATCAACGATCTCCTGGACCATATCTTCACTGTTATCCAATGTCAGAAAGTGAACACAATATGTGTATTTATCATCTTCATAATCCAGAGGTACGGAATAAATATCAAGCCATTTACCTGATTCTCCCAGTCTGGCTCCTGTATGAATCCTTATCTTATTGACTGCACTGCGATAGCAGACATCTTCAAAATTGCGGTTGTGAGGAAGATACTCGGTATATAGTGACTCAGGAACAAACGAGATATTTTTGTTTGTTTCGAAGACGGGATTATCCATTGCAAGAGAAAGGACTATGCCGGTGAATTTGTCGTTGCCTGTTACAAAGCGCACTTCACCACATCCGTCCTCTTTTTTCTCGACGGATAAAACACCAGCTGGAGAATAAAAAGAATTGACAAAAGAATTAAAATCCATGCAAGCTACCCTCGCCATCAACTTACAGGCTAATTATAATAGTCATTATAATTATACACTAAAGTCGGGTAAAATGGGTAGAGGAGAAAAAATCTGATAATTGACAAGTTAGTCAAGACTAACTATAATCTGTTCAACTTGGAACTTTTACAAATTCATATACAGATACAAGGAGAAATCATATGAATACAGATGTTTTGATGGGGCTTATGATCCCCTTTGCCGGGACTGCGCTGGGATCCGGCTGCGTTTTTTTCATGAAAAAAGAAATGGGAGCAAAGCTCCAGAAATCCTTGGCCGGATTTGCCAGCGGCGTTATGGTTGCCGCTTCAATATGGAGTCTTATAATTCCTGCAATGGAGCTTACCGAAAATATGGGTAAACTCAGTTTTATTCCTTCCGTCATCGGTTTTTGGCTCGGAATACTTTTCCTTCTTTTATTGGACTGTGTTATTCCTCATCTTCACGTACACGCTGAGAAAGCGGAAGGCCCCAAGACCAAGTTGCAGAGAACAACAATGATGGTATTTGCGGTAGTTCTTCATAATATTCCCGAAGGTATGGCGGTCGGCGTTGTTTATGCCGGTTTGGTTTCGGGTAATACGTCCGTAACGGCCGGCGGGGCACTTGCTCTTGCCATCGGTATAGCAATTCAGAATTTTCCTGAAGGGGCTATTATTTCCATGCCCCTTTGTGCCGAGGGTGAAAGCAAGGGAAAAGCATTCTGGCAGGGAGTTCTATCGGGTGCGGTCGAACCCGTCGGTGCAGCTTTGACCATTTTGGCTACGGGACTTGTGCTTCCTTTGATGCCTTACTTTCTTTCTTTTGCCGCAGGCGCCATGATCTATGTGGTTGTGGAAGAACTGATCCCCGAGATGGCAGAGGGTGAGCATTCCAATATCGGTGTCATTATGTTTGCGGTAGGATTTACGCTTATGATGGCTCTTGATGTTGCTCTGGGGTGATTCCGGATATTCAAAAGATAATGGATTTACGATGCCGATTGAGATAAAATAGCCCTTGTACGTATAAAAAGCATTTTCGTGAATCCGTTATGAACAATTTATTCATTTTATTTATATTTGTAGTCATCTTTGCCTTTGCGGTGATTCCCCTTTTGGCTGTTAAGGGAGGGGACAATTCCGCAGGCGATGCCTCGGGTGGCGGTAAGAGAAACGCCGGAAAAAAGAACAAAGACCGTGTCAGTGCCAAAGTATCCTCCGTTCGTAAATCAGCGGGGGAAAAAGACGCAGACTTTATGGGTATCATAGAATTTAATACCGAAAACGGCTCCGATAAGGGAAACGTGGTGGATGAAGATATTGATTCATTCATAGTTACCGGAAGTCTTGAAGGCAGACATGTCACCGGATTTGATTATTCCAACAAAAAAGATCGTGTGTACCATGATTGCCGTATGATCAAAAAATCCGACGTTACCGCATATTACAAAGAATATACGGAGACTAAATATTTCTATAAGGATCGTCCCGTACAGATATCGGAACGTGACGGACAGACATTTGCAGAGGTTTACGACGGCCCCGCTTCCTTTCTAAGTGAATTTTCCGTGATGGATATGGGAGCAAACGGAAAGAAATATTTTCGTCAGATATCCGGTGACGATCCTGATCTCAGAACCCAGGAAGAGCATCTCAGGGAAGCACTTACCGTCGATACATACGGTGTTAATCCCGATATGAGTAAAACAGAGTACGAGGATGCACTGGTAAGATATCTTACCGACAGGATCACCAGATCCGGTATGAAAAATGATAATCTTATCAGATTGCTGCTGGGAATATACGGATACCGCTTCCCCGACGACGGACTATTTACCGATATAGAAACGGTTTTTGAAAGAGTTATCCCGCTCAGATATAAACAGCTGGAAGACAATGCCGTCTCACGCAGCAATTTCAGACACGAATTGATAACCGCCATCACCGTAGGTTACAGACTTGTCGGATGCAGGCACGGATACACTCTGGTGGATGAGGGAAGGATCATAACACCTTCACCGGAATACAGTCTGTATATTTGTCTTGTTTTACATCTGATGCTGATGAAATATCATAAGGAGGGAAAAAGACCATACAGTGAACTGGATCTTTCCGGAGTATGGAACAAGCTGGAGGAGAGTTTGAGACAATCCGGGCTTGCCGAGGATCATAATCCCGTATATCACGGAGATGTTCTCTTATGTGATGATCTGGGGGCTTTTATCATCGAAGCACTTAAAAAACTGGTATATTTCAGACGTTTCAGTAAAGGCGATGATGACAAGGTCGGAGCCGAATGACAAAATAGGAAAATAGTAAGTGAAGTAGATGCCTTCTTTGCCAGAAAAAAAGCGAATACCGATTGAATATTACAAATCAATTGACATGTAATATAAAACATGATAAAAGTATTACCGATAATCTGATTATCGGTAATACTTTTTTTATTTGGGTTGATTGTGGGGTGTGATATGTCGGTAAGGGATACAAGCATAGATCCCAGGCTTCTTCAGAGTGCCCGTGAAGAATTTATGAAGAAAGGATTTATAAAGGCAGATCTCAAAACAATATGTGATAATGCCGGGGTTACTACAGGAGCCGTATACAAGAGATATAAGGGTAAAGAGGAACTGTTCGGGGCAGTTGTAAGTGATACACTGTCGGTTCTTGATGAGATGATTGAATCAAGAACTGATATAGATCTTTCTGTTTTATCCGATGATGAGATCCGGAATATGTGGATCATGAACGAGGAATATACTCTTGGGATGTTTGAAGTATTCTGGAATGTCCGGGATGACCTGGTACTTTTGCTTAGCAAATCGTCCGGAACCATATATGAAAACTACGGACATGATTTTGCCGATCGCATGACCGAATCCTATATGAAGTATTATCGTGAGGCAGTAAAAAGAGGTATTGCCAAAGCGGATATCAAGAAGAAAGAGATGCACATATTATGTACCTCATTTTGGGTTTCGATATATGAACCCTTTATTCATAAAATGTCCCGGAAAGAGATCGAAGAGCATTGCAGGATAATCTGCAGATATTTTGACTGGGCATCCTGTATAGGAATTGAATAATTAATTTGTTATCAAGCCGTCCTCGGACGGCTAAAAAATAAAGTACGGGTTAGAGAATACTAACCAAAGTAAGGAGAAACTATGGAAAACAAGTTTAGTATCAAAGATTTAATTACCGTCGGTGTATTCACCGCTTTGTATTTTGTGGTTACATTCATAGTAGCCTGTTTGGGATTTGTTCCGGTATTCATGGCGTTCATGCCACTTATCGGACCGATCTTTAACGGAATTCCGCTGATGCTTTATTTTTCCAAGATCAAACATTTCGGCATGATCACGATTACAAGCATCATCATTGCGATTCTTATGTTTCTTACGGGACATCCTTATCCCATCTTTATCTTCTGCATCGGAGCCGGACTTATAACGGAATTTGTTCTTAAAGCCGGAAAGTACGAGAGCATCAGAAATTGCGTGATCGGTTCCGCAACTTTCAGTCTGTGGCTTCTCGGAATGGTAATAGCTTTCTTCTTCGGTTTCAGAGATGCATATTTTGCAAGCCTTGTTGACGGTTACGGACAGGAATATGTTGACAAGATGATGGGACTTACACCTTCTTGGATGTTCTTTGCAATGATCATCATGTGCCTTGTCGGAGGAACAATTGGCGGTCTTTTCGGAGCCAGAGTTCTTAAAAAGCATTTCAGAAAAGCTGGTATGGCTTGATGGAGACCCTATTACGGGCTGATCGGTCAAAGGATTTATTTCATCTTGATCCTCGGACAAAACTGATAATCCTTATCACGGTGGGGATCATCATGATGAGCGGAAAATATACCGGTGTTGAATATATCCTAAGACTGATCTGTACATCGATTCCCTTTTTACTTCTCATATCTGTCAGAAATTTCAGATCGGCTTTTGCATATGTTGTCATAATGTACCTTACGGTTATCTGCGAAGGATTTGTCATTCCTCATACAAAGGGAATGACAAATCTGATGATAATGATAATATGCGGGGTTATATCAAGATTCGGCCCCGGTTATCTGTGCGGATGGTATATTGTCAGATCCACTTCCGTAAGTGAGTTCATCACTTCTATGGAAAGAATGCATTTCCCAAATGTCATTACAATTCCGCTGTCTGTTATGTTCAGATATTTTCCGACTCTTAAGGAGGATTATTGCTCTATCCGGGATGCCATGAAAATGCGTGAGATCGGTATGAAGGTAAAAAACCCGTTTACATATATCGAGTTTGTTTTAGTGCCGATCATGATGTCTACGGTCAGGATAGCCAACGATCTTTCCGCAGCATCACTGACAAAGGGACTTGGGGTGAACCGGACAAGGACGCATATATGCAGGATAGGAATGGGATGCTTTGATTATATGCTGATCGTTTCCATGGCGGCCATGCTGATCATTTTCTATATTTACTGAGGCAGCGCGGATGATTGATTTTTCAAATGTAACTTTTAAATATAATGTGACCGGGGCGGACGGTGAAAAAGAAGAAATATACGGAATCCGTGATCTGAATATCAGTATAGGCAGTGGAGAGTTTATTGTTCTGACCGGAGGATCGGGATGCGGTAAGACAACATTTATTCGGCTTATTAACGGATTGATACCGCATTTCTATAACGGAGAGCTGACGGGAGAGATCACCCTATGCGGAAAGAGCATCGGTGATATGTCTATATTCGAGATATCTTCCAAAGTGGGAAGTGTATTTCAGAATCCCAGATCACAGTTTTTCAATGTAAACACTACGGATGAAATGGCTTTTGCTGCGGAGAACCAAAGGCGTGATCCTGAGGAAATAAATAAACGTATCCAAGAAACCGCAGCATCAATGAAGATAGAAAAACTATTGGATCGTAATATATTTGAACTTTCCGGTGGTGAAAAACAGCTTGTGGCATGTGCGGGTATAGGTGTTTTATCACCCGAGATAATTGTACTTGATGAACCTTCTTCGAATCTGGATCATCAGGCGATACACAGACTATCCGAGATACTGAGCATCTGGAAGAGTGAAGGAAAGACTATCATAATAGCCGAACACAGACTTTTTTATCTCAAGGATCTTGCGGATCGTATGATTGTGATGGAAAACGGATCTGTCTGTAATGAATTTAAGCGAGAGGATCTTAAGAGTCTCTCACATGATGATACGGTAAAACTTGGCATTAGAACGCTCTCACTTGATTCTGTTTCATATGACTTTAAACCGGGAATCGCAAGAAGCGGCAATTTGATATTTCGTGACTTTAAGTTTACTTACAAGAATAACAGACATTCAATTGATATCCCTAAGCTTGATGTTCCCGAAGGATGCGTGACAGCCATAATCGGACATAACGGTGCAGGAAAAAGTACTTTTGCACGAAATATATGCGGTCTCGAAAAGAGATGCAAGGGATTTATAGAATATCTTGATAAGAGACTCGGATATAAAGACAGACTTCATAACTGCTATATGATCATGCAGGATGTGAATCATCAGCTTTTTACCGAAAGTGTGGAAGATGAAGTGATGCTCAGCATGACAGACGGTGATATGAGCGAAGATGATAAAAGGGAAAGAGCAAGAGAAATTCTGGATAAGCTGGATCTTTCCAAATACTACGAAACACACCCTATGGCTTTATCGGGAGGCCAAAAACAAAGGGTGGCAATCGCTTCGGGAATTGCATCCGAGAAGCCGATCATCGTCTTTGATGAACCTACCAGCGGACTGGATCTGTTTCATATGGAGCAGGTGGCGGATGTGATCAAGGATTTGATACGTATTGGGAAAAATGTATTTGTGATCACTCATGATTATGAATTTATTTTGAAATGCTGTGACCATATTATTCATCTGGAAAACGGCAGAGTAAAAGATAGCTTTAATTTGGATGATGACTCGATATGTAAGATAAAAGAATTTATGTGTGAAATGTCGGAGGTGTCGTAAATGTTTAAGAAAGTTGCTCCATATATAGGAGAATATAAGAAGTATACCGTCTGGGCAGCTATTATGATGTCACTCGGTATATTGGCATATGTAATGCCTTACTTTTTTCTGTATCAGATTATTTCTCCTTTAACAAAAGGAGAGCATATTGATGCAGCGTTTATTCTTTACAGAGTTGCCGCGGTTGCTGTTTGCGAGATAGTATATTCATTTTCATATGTTCAGGGACTTACTTTCTCTCACATAAGTGCATATAACACACTGAAAAATCTTCGTATATCTCTTCAGGGAAAACTTGAGAAACAGCCTCTCGGTAATATTCAGAATCTGGGAACAGGAAGGATTAAAAAAGTTTTTACCGATGATATCGATCAGATAGAACTCCTTCTTGCTCACGCAATCCCTGAAGGGATTGCCAATACACTGATTCCTGCGATCATTTTAGTTCTCATGTTCGTATTTGACTGGAGGCTGGGATTATTATCACTGGTTCCTCTTGTTGTAGGAATGTTTGCAATGGGCATGATGATGAAATCCGGTATGGAAAAGATGGGTGCCTATTACAGCTCCGCAGCAAAGATGAACAATACCATCATTGAGTATGTTAACGGTATGGAAGTGGTTAAGGTATTCAACAAGGATGGAGACTCTTATAAAAGATTCGGAGAAGTGGTAAGAAGCTATCGTGATTTTACCATCGACTGGTATAAAGTGTGCTGGCCCTGGATGGCTATATACACCAGTGTACTGCCTTGTCTTGTTCTCTTGATGATTCCCTTCGGATCTATGATGGTAATTGGTGGAACTATTGCGCTTGATAAGATGGTACTTGTCTTCTGTATGTCATTTGCGGTCGGACCTTCCGTCTTAAAAGCTCTTAATTTCGCAGGTAAGTTTCCCCAGCTTGATTATAAGATAACCGAACTCGAAAAGATGATGGAGCATCCTCCTCTTAAAGAAGGATCATTTGGGTTTAAGGGGAATGATCTTAATGTTGAATTTAATGATGTTCATTTCGGATATGAAGAAACAGAGGTTCTTCACGGAGTAAACCTGTCACTTAAGCAGGGAACTACCACGGCTCTTGTAGGTGAATCCGGAAGCGGTAAATCAACACTGGCTAAGCTTCTGGTACATTATTACGATATCACCTCCGGAAGTATTTCGATAGGCGGGCAGGACATTACCGATATGACTCTTGAAGCTCTTAACGATCAGGTTGCTTTTGTTTCTCAGGAACAATTCCTGTTTAATACATCTTTATATGAAAACATATTGATCGGTAAACCGGGCGCATCCATGGAAGAAGTTATGGATGCTGCAAGAAGAGCACAGTGTGATGAGTTTTTGGAAAGGCTTCCCGAAGGTATAAACACACAGGCGGGTGACGGGGGAAAACAGTTGTCGGGTGGTGAAAGACAGAGAATATCTCTTGCCAGGGCAATTCTTAAGGATGCCCCCATCATCGTGCTTGATGAAGCAACTGCATTCATGGATCCGGAGAATGAGGAGAAGATGAATGCAGCTCTGGATGAAATCATCAAAAACAAAACAGTACTCGTAATTGCACACAGGCTTTCGACAATCAAAAACGCCGATAAGATATGCGTGATGAAAGAAGGCAGATGTATCGCTGCCGATACTCATGACAGACTTCTTACAGATTGTCCCGAATATAAAAAACTTTGGGATGCATCCGTATCGGCCAGTGCATGGAAGATCAAGGAGGCTTGAAGCAATGTTAAAGATTTTACACAGACTAATTAATACAACAGGAAAATATAAAACTCGTATCCGCGTTTCATATATAACCGCATTTATTAAAGGTATCATGATGAAGGTGCCCCTTATGCTGTGTTTTATATGTATCAGTTTGTTCATGCAGGGACAGATGGATAAAGAAAAGTGTATTACATTTGGGATTCTCGTATTCTTAAGTGTGATCCTGGAAGCGGTATTTGAGCATATATCAAATGTTCTTCAGTCTGCTACGGGGTATATGGTTTTCTCTGATATGAGATTAAGACTTGGAGATCATTTAAGAAAACTTCCAATGGGTTATTTTACCGAGGGGAATATAGGTAAGATCAGTTCTGTTTTATCTACGGATATGGTCTTTATCGAAGAAAACTGCATGGGAGTATTATCCGAACTGGTTACGTTTATTATCTCTCAGGGCCTCATGACAGTCATGATGTTTGTGATGGATATAAGGCTTGGCCTGTTATCGCTGTTTGTAGTAGGAGTGTTTATCCTTGTCGGTAATCTGATGCTTAAAACTACGATCAAACATTCCATTATCAAACAGGAAGGCAGTGAATCACTTACCGAGGAAGTTCTTGATTTTGCCGAAGGAATCGGAATCATCAAGTCATATAACATGCTCGGAGAAAAATCCAAGAGACTTTCGGATGAATTTGAGAAGAGCTGCAGGGAAAGTATTGGTTTTGAGGTTGCCTACGGTCCCTGGGCCAGAGCACTGTATCTGACATTCGGACTGGGAACGGCTGCAGTACTTGCACTCAGTGCATATCTTTACAGCACGGGAAGCATATCTGATGTATATATGGTGGGTATGGCTTTGTTCCTTTTCGATATGTTTGTTTCGATCAAAAGCTATTACGGACAGATGGCCAGACTCACAGTTACAAACGCCAGCCTTGACAGAATTGAGGAAGTATTTGCAGCCGAGGAACTTCCCGATGAGGGGAAAGCTGAATTGGATGATGCAGGAACAGGTGTATCCGAAATCGAATATGATGATGTTACCTTCGGCTATACCGATAAAGATGTGCTTAAGAACATTTCATTTAAGGTGAATACGGGAGAAATGACAGCACTTGTGGGGCCTTCCGGAGGCGGTAAGTCCACCATTGCTTCACTTCTTGCCAGATTCTGGGATGTAAAGAGCGGACGGATTCTTGTATGCGGAAAAGATATAAGAGACGTATCTCTCGGAAGTCTTATGGACAGAGTAAGTATGGTCTTCCAGAGGGTATATCTGTTCCAGGATACGGTTTACAACAATATTGCCATAAGCAGACCAGACGCTACCAGGGAGGAAGTGATGGAGGCTGCCAAGAAGGCAAGGTGCTATGACTTTATCATGCAGCTTCCGGAGGGTTTTGATACTGTTATCGGCGAAGGCGGAGCTTCCTTATCCGGAGGAGAGAAGCAGAGAATATCGATTGCCAGATGTATCCTCAAGGATTCACCCATAGTAATCCTTGATGAAGCAACAGCCAGTGTTGATGCGGATAATGAAAGAGCAATCCAGGAAGCAATATCTGAGCTTTGTAAGAATAAAACGCTTCTTGTAATAGCACATAGGCTTAAGACCATAAAGGATGCCGACCAGATACTGGTTGTTTCCGACGGCAGGATCATAGAAAGAGGAGATCATGCATCTTTAATGGACAAAGGCGGAACCTATGCCCACATGGTGTCCTTGCAACAGGGATGATCACTTGACAAGTTAGGCCCATCTAACTATACTTTGTGAGAGAGTTAGAGGTGGCTAACTGATATAGATAAGGAGATATTTCTATGATGAAACTTGTACTCGTCAGACATGGCGAATCCGAATGGAACAAACTCAATCTTTTCACCGGCTGGACAGATGTTGATCTTTCTGAAAAAGGTCATGAAGAAGCAAAGCAGGGCGGTAAAACTCTGAAGGAAGAGGGCTATGATTTTGACGTGGCATATACTTCATATCTGAAGCGTGCAATTCATACTCTCGGACATATTCTTGACGAGATGGATCGCAACTGGATCCCCGTCCATAAATGCTGGCAGCTTAATGAGCGTCACTACGGTGCACTTCAGGGACTTAACAAATCTGAGACTGCAGAAAAGTACGGAGAAGAGCAGGTTAAGATCTGGAGAAGATCATTTGA
>JAEEXJ010000036.1 GCA_016291475.1 Lachnospiraceae bacterium
GAGATAAAAAACTTTAAGGAACGCTTTCTGTGCATGGCGTATTTTAAGGGACTTCATACACTCATGTGGCATGCTTCCATTGACGATCTGGAATCCTGCGAGTCCATTACAAGGTCCATAAATGAATTGGAAGAGCGTATGAACAAACTGGTCTGATCAAAAATGAAATATGAAAATGCCAAGGATATTCTCCCTGCAAGCCTTTTGAAAGAAGTGCAAAAGTATGTGGATGGAAAAGCTATTTATATACCCAAGTGCGAAAAAACAAAGGGCTGGGGAGAAGCATCCGGATACAGAGAAAAACTGAATAAAAGAAATATGAGTATCTGTAGCAGGTATTCTGCAGGTGCTTCGATAATAGAACTTGCGGAGATGTTTTTCCTTTCACCTGAATCGGTAAAAAAGATCGTGTACGGTAAGAAGATAAATCTTCCGGAGTATTCTCCCACTATTCATTCGGCCGAGCAGTACTCAAATGCAGGTATAGGAGAAGAGTGGGTGAGAATTTACCTGGAAAATGATGGTGTGGAAATGCCCGATGAGTCGGAGTTTTTCATGTCCGAACTAGTGAAGATCCCGCTTCGCCTGATAGACGATCCCGGTCAGGAAAAGAAAACCTCCGAAGCAGACTCTTCTGCGAATGCTCCGCTCATTATATTATTTGAGAATCACAGATTCAGTGTTTTGTGCGGAAGCGATCATCTTTCACTTTTACGAAATGAAAAAAAGAATGCATACAGTGCGTTTATTTTTGCAAGGAACAAAGAGTATGATTACTATATGAATAATTTCGGAAAGCAGTTACAGAGAATCAGATAAGGGAACAGAGGATTTTTTGACATTAGGCGGAGGAAGTAGATGGAAGACTACAGCATGCAGCATAAGAAAGCCTGGGAATTTGACGCTTACGATTTCTGGGTAAGAACTGCCGGAACGCCTGCGGAAAGAGCCGCCAAGGATATGGAAGATCCTAAGAGAATGCTTAAACAGCATGCGGTTTATTTTGATTCCTTCGACGGAGTAAGGATTGCAAATATATGCGGTTCATGCGGAAAGAAAGCAGTACCTCTTGCGCTGCTTGGAGCGGATGTTACGGTCTTTGACATTTCCGAAGATAATAAGAAATACGCTGTGGAAACAGCTGAGGCTGCGGGCGTAAAGATCGGATTTGAAGTCTGCGATATCATGAAAATAGACATGGACAAGTACGCCGGTTTCTTTGACGTGGTATTTATGGAGGGCGGGATCCTTCATTATTTTCATGACATAGATGCTTTCATGAATGTTATGAACGGACTGCTTAAACCCGGTGGGAAGATGATCTGCAGCGACTTTCACCCGTTCACCAAGATCTCGGATATCCTGGGGCTTCAGCAACCTACCATGAGTTATTTCTCCACAGACATCTTTGAAGGAGAGATGGCGCACGCAAGATTTTACGATGAGGAGATCAGAAAGCAGATTCCGAAGTGCCATTATAGGAAGTACACTATCAGCGAGATCATCAATTCTATCATCAGGAACGGATTTACCCTGGAGAGGTTTGATGAGCATCCCTCGTGGGAAAACGAGAAACTTCCGGGAGAGTTTACTGCGATAGCAAGAAAGAATTGATGCTATTTTTGTCTGCCCAAATCTTCGCGGCATCGAAAGCTAGCAAATCTACGGAAATCGATGCTTTTTGGATAGGGAAGTAAGTGAAGAAGCATCGAAAGCCGGTGAATCTGCAGAAATCGATGCCTTTTGGGTGGCGACGCAAGCGAAGAAGCATCGAAAGCTCGCAAATCCTCAGAAGTTGATGCTTTTAGAGATGGCCGGAGCGGGAAAAGGCATCGAAAGCTCGCAAATCCTCAGAAGTTGATGCTTTTAGAGATGGCCGGAGCAGGAAAAGGCATCGAACGTTCGCAAATCCTCGGAAATTGATGCTTTTGGGATAGGCAAGCATGCGAAAAGGCATCGAAAGCTCACGGATTTACAGGATTAGATGCTTATTCGATTATTTAATCATGCTCATTTCTGATACTTGGTATAAGGCTTAAACAGCGTAAACAGGTGGGAGGCCATTTCTTCTGAGGTGTACGGAAATGATTCTCTGAGCCACCATTCCGTCACACCCGGAAAACCGTTGGAAAGAAACTGTGTCGTGATATCTTTGGACGCAACCATTTCCTTGGGGAATTTGTTAAATGCGGCATCTAGCTGAGCACTTATGATCTCGTGAAGTTTGCTGCGAAAGATTCCGGCCTTATCATTTTTGTACAAGAGGCCGTAGAGTTCTTTGTTTTCTTCCATGTAAGAAAACATTCCGGGGAGAGCATCTTTTTTTTAGCTTTATCTGCGGTCCGTTCTTACAATGAATCGTAAGTTCTTCTAAATATTTATCTATACACTTTTCCAATATTTCATAAGTGAAATTGAAAAAGAAAAAATATAACGAAGCCTATTGTTGCCGATACGAAAGTACATAATCTGTTGTAAGTGAAAATCCGAAGCGGTATACTAATCGCAAATCGGATATACTCCGTACAAAATGTATTTTTGGAGGCTTATAACATGACAGATCGCATCAGGAAATATGAATTCGGATTGCCCTATGATACGGGGGCTGTCGTCTTGAACTTGGGGAAAACAGACGGCATCCCTGAAAGATTCTCTTTCGACAGTAATACCGAAACATTCAGTTATGATCTTAAAGAAAAGGACATGGTATTCGGACTCGGTGAATCCATCCGCGGTATCAATAAAAGAGGGTGGATCTATGTAAGCAACAATTCTGACGATCCTTCCCATGATGAAAACAAAACATCATTATATGCTTCACAAAACTTCCTTATTGTTGATGACGGTAAGGATTGTTTTGGTGTATTCATAGACAATCCCGGAAGCGTGACTTTTGACATCGGATATACCGACATGAATGTCATGACAATTCATCCGGAATTTAACGACACAACCTTTTATGTAATTGACGGGGAGACTCCACTCGATATCGTACGTGAGTTCAGAGCACTCATCGGAAAGAGCTACACTCCTCCCATGTGGGCTTTCGGATACGGACAGAGCAGATGGGGATATAAGACTGCAGATGACATCAGAGAAGTTGCAGCGCGTTACAAAGAACTTGGAATTCCTCTTGATATGATCTACATGGATATAGATTACATGCAGGATTTCAAGGTCTTTACCATTAACCCTGAAAGATTCCCCGATTTCCCTGAATTCGTCAAGGAAATGAAGGCGGAAGGCATCCGCCTTGTTCCTAATGTGGATCCCGGTGTAAAGATCGAAGAAGGCTACGATATTTATGAAGAGGGCAAGGAAAAGGGATACTATTGTAAAAAAGAAGACGGAAAAGATCTGGTAGCAGCCGTATGGCCCGGCAAGGTTCATTTCCCTGATTTCCTAAATTCAGATGTCAGAAAATGGTTCGGTGACAATTACAAGGTATTTCTGGATGCGGGACTGGAAGGCTTTTGGAACGATATGAACGAGCCTGCCATCTTCTATTCCGAGGATCATCTTGCCAAAGTGTTCGAACATGTTAAAGAGCTTGAAAAGAAAGAACTTGATATCTGGGGATTCTTTGAATTCAAGGATGTATTGGGATCGATAGATAATAATCCCGAAGATTACAGAAGCTTCTATCATAACCTGGACGGCAGGAAAGTCAGACACGACAAAGTTCATAATCTCTACAGTGTTAATATGACAAGATCTGCATCGGAGGCATTCAAAAGACTTGCTCCCGATAAGAAGATACTTCTATTCTCCAGAGCTTCATATACCGGAATGCACAGATACGGCGGTATATGGACCGGTGACAATATGGCAAGGTGGAGTCATCTTCTCTTAAATATTCAGATGATGCCCGCACTCAGCATGAACGGATTTTTGTTTGCAGGCGCAGATATAGGCGGATTCGGCGGAAATACAACCGAAGACCTGATGATGAGATGGGTGGAGTTTGGAATCTTTACTCCTCTTTTCAGAAATCATTCCGCAATCGGAACAAGGGATCAGGAGTTATACCGCTTTAACAGAAAAGCTGATTTCAAGAATCTGGTAGAGCTCAGATATGCTCTTGTTCCTTACATAAGCAATGCATTTATGAATGCCGCCGAAAATAATGATATGTACATGAAACCTCTGTGGTTTGATTACAGAGGTGATGACAGGTGCAGGGAAGTTGAGGATCAGCTCCTTGTGGGTGACAGCATCATGATCGCGCCCGTGCACGAGCAGAATGCAACAGGCAGGTATGTATATCTTCCTGAGAATATGAGGATGATCAGATTCAGAAGCTATTCGGACTATGATACCGAAATTCTTGAAAAGGGAGATCATTACATACAAGCTGATCTTAATGAGGTACTCGTGTTTATCAGATCCGGAAAAGAACTCCCTCTTGCCAAGCCTGCAAGACATGTTGAGGATTTGGATATGAGCGATCTTACTGTTATAAAATATTGATGACCGGATGACAATTGGGACGTAACGGTGTGGACGCTTCATTTTTGTCACCGGGTGACAAAAATGAAGCGTCCTTGCTGTCACAAATTAGGAGTTTATATGAAAGTATTTTTGGTTGAAGATGATGATGCCATCGGAATGGGGCTTAAGTATTCTCTGGAAAAAGAGAGATATTCGGCCTGCCTCTACAAGTCGAAAGCAGATGCCCTTAATGCATGGAAAACAGGTGAATATGATCTGTGTATTCTCGATATCAATCTTCCCGACGGGAACGGATATGATGTATGCAAATTCATCAAAGAAAAAGAAGACGTTCCGGTGATATTTCTGACAGCAAGTGACGCGGAGGTCAATGTGGTAATGGGACTCGAGATGGGAGCAGATGATTATATCTGCAAACCGTTCAGAGTCGGAGAACTGATGGCCAGGGTGAAAACCGTGCTTCGAAGAAGCGGAAGATCGAAGGATCTTTCTGCGACTGCGGACAACACCATCAAAATCGAAAATATGATCATCAATACAGCGGAAGCTAAGGTATATCTGTCCGATAAGGAAAGCGGAAAAGAAAAGCACATAGAACTTACCGCGCTTGAATACAGATTGCTTCTTGATTTTGTCGGAAACAGAGGAATAGTCATGTCCAGAAATAAACTTCTGGAGGATATGTGGGATGTAAGCGGAGAGTTTGTTAACGACAATACGCTTACCGTATACATCAAAAGACTCAGGGATAAGATAGAGGAAGATCCCGCAGATCCGAAGATCATCAAAACGGTTCGCGGAATGGGATATATGATCGAGAAATAAAGGTTTGATATGATCAGGAATAACGGTTTTTTAAAGATGATAATTATCGCCTGTATTGTAACCGCATTATCTGCTACAGCAGTTTTTTTCTTATGCGGACCTGTGGCAGGCTGCATAGTGCTTTTGGCCGGGATAATATTATGCACTGTTTTCGCATTGTATACGGTAAAAAGATACAGGGATATAGACGACCTTAATACATATCTGTCCAAGGTTCTCTCGGGTAATGATGTTCCGGATATAACGGATCAGGAAGAGGGAGAGCTTTCTATTCTAAAGACCAATATCTATAAAGCGACCACCACATTAAAATTTCAAAAAGAACTTCTTGCGAATGATAAGAAGATGCTTGCGGATGCTATTGCGGATATTTCGCATCAATTAAAAACGCCTCTCACTTCCATGATGGTGATGAACGATATTTTGCTGAATGAGGATGATGAAGCAAAGAGAGAAGAGTTTCTTAAAACACAGTCTAGTCAGCTTGGAAGAATGAACTGGCTTATTCAGACTTTACTAAAACTGTCCAAGCTGGATGCCGGGACTGCACTTATCAAGAAAGACGAAATAAAAAGTTCCGTTCTTGTATCCGATGCTTTGAAGGCATTTGAGATACAGATGGAACTCAGGAACATAGAAAAAAACGTATCGGGACCGGATATTTCAATCTCGTGCGATAAAAACTGGACTCTGGAAGCAATCCAGAACATAATAAAAAATTGCATTGAGCATATGGATGAAGGCGGCAGGCTTGGGATCGAAACATCCGAGACGAATCTCTATACCCAGATCACCATATCCGATACCGGATGCGGAATAGATGAGGCTGATCTTCCCCATATCTTTGAAAGATTCTATAAGGGCAAGAACGCGTCCAAGGACAGTGTCGGTATCGGACTTGCACTTGCCAAGACCATCATGACTTCCCAGCGCGGTGACATACTTGTGGAGAGTGATCCCAAGGGAAGTACATTCAATCTGAGATTTTATAAGACAATAATCTGACCGATTAAAACAAATCCCTAATATTACAAAATTGTAATAATAATAGTCACCGTATTGTAATGTGATATTGTTAACCTGTTCTCAGGCAGTAAGATACTGCGCGTTTGAGAAAGGAGTTTTTGGAATGAAAATACTTGAGATTAAAAACCTTTGTAAGGTCTATGGAAAAGACGAGATAAAGGTTGATGCTCTTGATAATGTTTCTTTTGAAGTGGAACAGGGAGAGTTTGTTGCCATAGTGGGTCCTTCGGGCTCCGGTAAATCGACCCTGCTTCATATTCTGGGAGGTGTGGATGTACCTACCTCCGGTGTGGTCAATATCGCAGGCACCGATATAAGTAAGCTGGATGAAACCAAACTTGCAATCTTCAGAAGAAGACAGATCGGCCTTATCTATCAGTTTTATAATCTGATCCCGATCCTTAATGTCGAAGAGAATATGACACTTCCGCTTCTTCTGGACGGTAAGAAGCCGGATAAAAAGCTCTTGAAGGACCTTCTTGAAAAACTCGGACTTAAGGAAAGGTTAAAGCATCTCCCCAATCAGCTGTCCGGAGGACAGCAGCAGAGAGTATCCATAGGAAGGGCACTTATGAATAATCCTGCACTTCTTCTTGCGGATGAACCTACCGGAAATCTTGACAGTGAAAACAGTAAGGAGATAGTTTCGCTTCTCAGGAAATTTAACAAAGAGAACAATCAGACCGTTATCATCATAACCCATGATGAAAAGATCGCTCTTTCCGCGGACCGCATCATCACGATCGAGGACGGAAGGATCACTAAAGACTCAGGCAGAGTGGAGGTGAGTGCGGTATGAACATAATGGCCAAGCTTACCCTGAGGCATCTACGGGGAAATATGAAACGAACGGTGGTAACGATCCTCGGTATCGTTATGGCAACATCTTTGATATCTGCCATCTGTCTCGGAGCGTTTTCCGCATTTAAATTTTTCGGTAAAGTAGAGTTGGATCTGAGCGGATATTTTCATACGGTATGCTACAAAATTACCGAAGAGCAATATCATTCTTTAAAAGATGACCCTCGCATCGAATCTGTGGGAATTATGGACTCTGATCCTACGATAAGTGCTGTCAGGCTTTGCACTGACGGCGAAGAAAGATTCAGGATAGGAAATGTTGTACACGGAGATGCAGATTATATAAATGCTAAAGTGACTTGTGAATACGAAGGTACTCTTCCCGTATCGTCTTCCGAAGTTGCGGTGGAGCAGGAGTTTTTGGATGATAACGGGTTGAACCTGTCCGTGGGGGATACCATTACCTTTGAAGAGGGAAACAGATACTCTTATGATATTGATGGCAAGATAATATATTGGGCCGGTAATTATCGCTCAGAAGAGTCTTTTGAAACTATTGATACCGTAACCTGTACCGTTACCGCAATCACGCATGGTAATTATCCTACCAGGGGATATGATGTTTTGCGCGGTCTTGATGAGGATTACTTTCCCGAGCTGGATAATACACAGGTTGCGTTTACTCTTAAAAAATGTGACCATACGGCAAATGCCCAGGTTGATGACATTGTAAGTTCATATGGTATTGAACATTATTCTAAGAACCGAGAATACTTTATAACTTGTTTTTCTTTTGGAAGAGGAATGGGAGGATTCGGAGCTTTCTTTTCCATGATGCTGATAGGTCTTGGCATAGTGGTTGCTACCTCAGTGGTGCTGATAGTTAATTCCTTTGGAATGTCTCTTGCGGAGAGAATGAGATATCTGGGAATGCTTGCCAGCGTCGGGGCTACGGGAAAACAGAAAAGGTTCTCGGTTTATTTTGAGGGATTTACCCTTGGGATCATCGGAATTCCTTTAGGAATACTCGCAGGCATTATCGGAAGCAAGATAACACTTCTGGTACTGGGTTCCAAAATATTGGCATCAGGAATGGTTAATGAGGGAGCGAATTTGAAGGGAGGCATTCCGCTTTACCATTCACCCATGGTTTATTTGGCGGTGATCGCTATTTCCGGCTTTACCATCCTGATATCACTTCTTGCGCCTGCTGTAAGGGCATCAAGGGTAATGCCCATAGATGCGCTGAGAGAGACAAATACAGTGAAATTTAAAGCGAGAAGTCTCAGGACAAATCCTCTTGTTCGTAAGATTCTCGGATATGAGGGAGAACTTGCGCTTAAGAACATCAAAAGAAACGGAATAAAATCCAAGGTTATTACTTTTTCCATAACCGTATCGGTCATCCTGTTTCTTTCCATAGACTATTTCTGTGAAAGTGTTGAGAAGGTAAACAAATATGATTATGACTCACCTTATCAGGTAAGTGCCTCCTGCTATTACGATCAACAGGATATGCTGGCAGAAGATCTGGCCGGGATCGAAGGCGTTAAAGATATATATATGTGTGATTTCATATCTTACAAATTCAAAGCCAGGGTCAGACCTGACGGAAAAGTCGAAGAGACTGTACTTGCCAATGCGTCCATAACGGATCCTTCGTTCAGAACCGATGATTACAAGAGTCTTGACATAAGTGCCATGGCAGTTCTGGTGATCAGTGACGATGATTTCAGAGAGCTTCTGTCCAAAAACGGATTGTCGGAAGACAAATATTTCGGTGATGTCTTAAGAGGAGTTCTGATCAATTCCTATTTCCATAATCCGGGTGATAAACCTGTATTTAATGAGAGCGTCATCGGACAGTCTCTTTTCTACGACGAGCCTATGGGAAATCCCCCTGCGGTGGAAGTCGGAGATCTTATCCCCTATGAGGGCGGAAGCTACGTTTATGAGGTTGTTCCCAAAGAGAGCATAGTAATTGTTGTGCCGGAATCTATAGTAATAAGGAGCACTTTAGAGGTGTTTCCGGATGTCAGGCCTATAGTGTCGTTCGGCATCGAGACGGATGATGCAGATGCAGTGGAAGCTGCCATAGAAAAATTGTTTTCCGAAGGAAAGTATGAGTACTATAGCTGTTCGAATCTTACCCAGTCTCTTATGATCATGAATACGATCACTTTGATACTAAAGGTCAGCATGTACGGATTCACCACACTGCTTACTCTCATTGCCGTAGCCAATATAGTAAATACCATCTCAACGGGGATTCTCCTCAGGAGAAAAGAATTCGCGATGTACAGGTCCGTGGGAATGGACGAGCGCGGATTCAGGAAGATGATAAGACTTGAGACATTTTTGTACGGAATTAAGGCTATCCTGTTCGGAATCCCGGTCTCGATACTCCTCAGCTACCTGATGTATGCACGAATGGAAGAGCATCTGTTTGCTTTTGTTCCAAATTACCCTATGTATCCCATCGTTATCGTAGCGGTTTTCGGAGTAATCGGATTAAGCATGCTGATGAGCATGAATAAGGTCAAAAATGACACGATCATAGATGTTTTAAAAGAAGATATATGTTAATTTTCAAGCCCCGGGCTCTTTTGCCCGGGGCTTATTGTCAAAATACGGCCTTTTTGCCGAAAATACACCGTTTTGTCACAATGAAGATATTTATAGAATGTGTTATAATATTTTGTAGTGTGCATTGATCGGTTTTTGAGGCGGGAAGCTGGGAATGTGTACCATAGATTCGAAATTCAATATTGCTTTTTGTGTTATGCCGAATAGACAGATATCAAAGTATGTCCGGGGCGGATTTTTGCTGTTTTAGCAGAAAATACGCCCGGGCATTTTTTGTATGTACGGAGGAATGATGAAGATCAATAAGCTGAGAATCGAAAAAAACAGCATTTATAGATTTGTGGCGGTCGTTGGCGGAATAATGGTCAACGTGCTTCTGGCGTATCTGACTGATATGTCGGGTATACCGCTGTATCTGGATTGCATCGGAAGCATATTTGTTGCAGCACTCGGTGGGATGCTGCCCGGACTGATAACGGCTGTCCTGACTAATGTTTTATGTTCGCTGTTCAACAGTTTTTCCGTATACTATACGGTTATCGGCGTTATCATCGCCGTGGGCACATCACATTTTATAAAACATGAATTTCACAAGAAGAAGGCAAACTTTATCTGGCTTATACTGTCCATAGCCGGTGTTTCCGGCGTTCTCGGCACCATTTTTCAGTGGCTTCTTCTGGGCGGCCCTCAGTTCAGGGACGTGGCAAACGCAGCCTCTACTCTTTCGGGCGGAGAAGGGGTTTCTTATTTCCTGTTTTCCATGATCATAAATATCGGTCTTAATCTGGTCGACAAAGCCGTTTCCGTTGCACTTGCGATGCTGGTATTGTGGTTTATTCCGGAGGAAATAAAAATAGAGATTGCTGACAGCAAGTGGAGACAGAAGCCGCTTTCTAAAGCCGAGTGCAAAGATATCCGTGGCCGTATGCAGAAAGATGAGTCTTCTCTTAGAATAAGACTGACCTATATGCTCCTTCTTACGGCATTCTCACTTACGATAGGCCTCAGCATAATAAACATATCCCAGTATTTCAACGATAAGAAAGAAGACTATAAGGAAAATGCAATAAATGCCGCGGAATTTGCTGCATCCGTGGTTGATCCCGAGAAGGTGGATTCCTTCCTGACGGGCGGAGTGAATACCCCCGGTTATTACGATACCAAAGAAGAGTTTACCAGGATCAGGGACAGCATTCCCGGAGTTAAATACCTGTATCTTATCAAGATCAGGCAGGAGGGCTGTGTATTCATAATCGATCTGGATGCGGGAGATGATCCTGCATATGAAAACGGTGAACTGGTTGAATTCGAAGATGCCTTTATTCCTTATCTGCCTCAGCTTTTTGCGGGTGAAGCTATTGACCCCATCGAGTCAAACGACAGGTTCGGATGGGTTATTTCGTCCTATTGCCCCGTTAGAAATTCTGATGGCGTAACGGTGGGATATGTGGGGGCCGACGCCTCATTATCATATGCTTCCGAATATGTCGGAAAATATGCGCTTAAAACAATTCTCGTTTTCTCGGGATTTTTCTCACTTATACTCGGCTACGGTCTGTGGGTGTCCGAATATCATATGATCTATCCCATAGGAAGCATGGCTAAGGCAATCAGCGATTTTACGATCGGTGAATCCGATCAGAAAGCGCTCGATGAAAAGGTCAGAAAGCTCAGATCGCTTGATATACAAACGAACAATGAAATAGAGAAGCTGTACAACTCGCTTTGTAAGATGGCATCCGAAACAACGGAACAGATGCGAAGCGTAAGGTATCTTGCCGAAAGTTCGGACAGAATGCAAAACGGCCTGATAATCACCATGGCGGATCTTGTAGAAAACAGGGATTCCGATACGGGTGCCCATATCGCCAAAACAGCAGAATATGTCAAGATCATTTCGGAGTCTCTCAAAAAGAAGGGATACTATTCCGAAAAACTCACACCCAAATTCATGTCGGATATTGTTAAGTCCGCGCCTCTTCATGACGTGGGCAAGATCAGTATATCCGATAATGTTTTGAACAAGCCCGGTAAACTCACCGATGAAGAGTATGAGATCATGAAGACTCATACCATATACGGCAAGGAGATTATCGAAAAAGTTATCAATACGGTAAACGGAGAAAACTACCTCAAGGAAGCAAGGAATATGGCTGCATACCATCATGAACGCTGGGATGGTAAGGGATACCCCGAGAAACTTCATGGTCAGGTAATTCCGCTTGCCGCCAGGATCATGGCTGTTGCAGATGTATTTGATGCGCTTACTTCACCCAGAGTATATAAGCCGGCTTTTTCCATAGAAAAAGCTCTTGAGATAATAAACGACGGTTCCGGCAAGATGTTTGATCCTAAAGTAGTTGAAGCATTTATGGATGCAATGCCCGAGATCAAGGTTGTACTTAAGAAGTACCAGGAAAGTTAACGGAGGAAATCGTTAATGATCGGATTCAACAGAAAAAAAGGAAGACGTTTTGCAGCCGCAATCGCGGGTGTGTTTATGTCTTCGGTAATATTCACAGCACCTGTATTTGCCGCAAATATACATTCGCCGGAGACACTGTCCGAAGAAATGACGGAAAGCCGGATAGGCGGAGGTTATTCCGCTTCCGGACAACTTGACGGTGCAGGATATACTGCGAAGTTATATGATGCGACAAACGGTCTTCCTACCTCTGATGCCAATTGTATTCTTGGTACAAGGGACGGCTATGTATGGATCGGCGGATACAGCGGGATCATCAGATATGACGGATTGAATTTTGAAAGGCTGGATTCATCCGAGGGCCTTACAAGCGGAAGATCCATATTCGAAGATTCAAAGGGCAGAGTATGGATCGGTACAAATGACAATGGCGTCGTTTTAGTAGAACGCAATATCCGTACTCATTACACATATAAAGACGGTTTGCCTTCTTCGTCGATAAGAAGTTTCGCTGAGGATACTGCCGGAAATATTTATATCGGAACAACGGCAGGATTGGCCTATATAGACAGAAACGGAATATTAAGAATTGTTGATGATGAAAGGATCAATAACGAGATCATCTCAACACTTACCTCGACTCCTGACGGATATGTATGTGGTGTGACCAAAAACGGCAGCATCTTTATGCTTGGCTCCGAAGAGATTGAACATTTCTACAGAAGTGATGACATCGGAGATGAATCTATAACGACGATCTTTGCCGATCCCCGCAACGAAGGATATGTTTATTTCGGAACCGAAGAAGGGACCGTTTATTACGGTATGTTCGGAGACCTTACGGGAAGGATGAAAAAAACCAATGTTTCATTCGGTAAGGGTATAGTCAGTATTTCTTATGCATGTGAACGCATATGGGTTGCGACAAATTCCACCGTTGGATATCTGGACATTGATCAAAGATTTCATGAGCTCAGAAATATACCGATGCATAATGCCATAGAGATGATAACGTCGGATTATCAGGGCAATCTCTGGCTTGCTTCTTCAAGACAGGGAGTAATGAAGGTTGTAACCAATAATTTTATCGATCTCTATGAACTGTCCGGACTTGAAGAAGAAGTGGTTAACACTACTTGCTATTATAAGAATAATCTTTATATAGGAACCGATTCCGGACTTCATATCATCAATCCCTATTATCAGCAGATCAAGAAAAATATATCGGAATATTTCGGAACGGCCAGGATCAGATGCATTCTGGAGGGAACGGATGATGATCTGTGGATATGCACATATTCGGCTGGAATGGGTATTGTTCATATGGATTCCTCCGGAAAATTGACTACGATCACCGAAGAAGACGGACTTCCGGATAATTCGGTAAGATGTGCTGCCATCGCGGATGACGGTTCTGTTTTGGTAGGAACTAACGGTGGACTGGCGGTGATCAAAAACGAAAAGGTAATTAAAACCGTCACTTCGGATGATGGTGTGGAAAATACCATTTTCCTTACCGTTGAATCGGATTCTGACGGAAATCTTTATGTCGGAACCGACGGTGACGGTGTATATGTGATCAATGGCTCCGAAATAAAGCACATCGGAAGAGATGACGGATTATCGAGTGATGTCATCTTAAGGATCAGGCGAGACGAAGCAAGAGGGGTGATCTGGATTATCACATCCAATTCGATCCAGTATTTATGGAATGATTCGCTTCATACGGTTACATCATTTCCGTACAATAATAATTTCGATATGTTCTTTGATAAACACAGTGATATCTGGGTGCTTTCTTCGTACGGTATCTTTTCTGTCAAAGCCAGTGACATGATCAATGATACGATCACCGATTACAAGCTTTATACGACCGCAAACGGTCTTACCAGTGTCCCCACCAGTAACTCATTCAGCTGTATGGATGAATTCGGTAATCTCTATATTTCCGGAAGAACGGGAGTTAACAAAGTAAATATTAATCATTTCTTTGAATCCGTATCATATCTGAGAATGGGAGTTCGCTCTATTTTCGTAGGAGAAGAGGAAATCATACCGGATGCGGAGGGTGTTTATACGATTCCTTCGACAAATGCACGTATCACTATTGTGCCGGCGGTGCTTGACTATACAATGACCAATCCTATGATCAGGGTATATCTGGAAGGTACAGAAGATTCCGGTATTACGGTGCCCAGAAGCGGACTGTCGTCTCTGGAATATACGGGACTTAAGTATGGTAATTACACACTGCATATACAGGTACTCGACGGGGTTACCGGTAATGCGATCGAAGAAACAACATACTCGATAGTTAAGCAACCGAGATTGTCTGAACTTCTCGGTATGAGAATTCTGCTCATTGCAGTGGTCGGTCTGATATGCGGACTAATTGTCTGGAGGATCATGTCGGGAACCGTTATCAGAAGACAGTACAAAGAGATCCAGATCGCACGTGATGAAGCGGAGCGTGCTAATTCCGCCAAGTCCAGATTCCTGGCAAATATGTCACATGAGATCCGCACACCCATTAATACAATCATGGGTATGGATGAGATGATACTCAGAGAAGATCCGGCGGATGTTCCCAAGCCATACTTTTTGTCGGTCATCAACTATGCTCTGGATATAAGAGATGCATCCGAATCACTTCTCGGATTGGTCAACGATCTGCTCGATATGTCGAAGATCGAGTCGGGCAAGATGAATATAATCGAAAAAAGATACGATACATTTGAAATGCTCAGATCCCTTGTCAAGATGACCAGGATCAGGAGTAACGAAAAAGATCTGACATTTGATTATGATATTGACGAAGATCTTCCCGCTCACATGTATGGTGATGAGCCTAAGGTAAAACAGATCCTTATGAACCTGCTGACAAATGCGGTTAAGTACACGGATCTTGGAGGTCTTACACTCAGTGTATCCATACTGTCCAAGGAAGAAAAAGAAGTAAAGATCTCATTTTCTGTTAAGGATACCGGTATAGGTATCAAACCGGAAGACATGGGTAAGCTTTTCAATGCGTACGAAAGATTTGATGAAGAGAAGAACAGTGGAATTCAGGGAACCGGTCTGGGACTTGATATTTCCAAGAGATTTGCTGAGCTGATGGGCGGTACTCTTGAATGCTCAAGTGTCTACGGTGAAGGATCAGAGTTTACGTTTGTATGTACGCAAAAGTTCGATGAAGAAGATGTGCTTGGAGTGTTTGACGAACTTGCGGGAGAAGAATCCGGCAAGCCTTATGTTCCTCAGTTCATAGCTCCTGATGCGAATATACTTGTTGTCGATGATAATCCTATGAATCTCACGGTCATCAAGGGACTTCTGAAAGCAACAAGAGTATTTGTAACTACGGCTACGAGCGGTGAGGAAGCTCTTGATAAAGTCAGAGTGGATGAATTCAATGTAGTACTCCTCGATCATATGATGCCGGGAATGGACGGAATAGAAACACTCGAGAAGATCAGAGAGATAAAACCCGATCTTCCCGTTTATGCACTTACCGCAAATGCCATGTCCGGCGGATCCGAATTTTACGTATCAAAGGGCTTTAACGGATACCTTGCCAAGCCCATAGACAGCCGCGAACTTGAAAAGGCGATAATGAGGCATCTTCCGGAAGAGATCATGATGAAACCGGGAGAAGAAGATGCGGTAAAAGATCTTACTCAGATTCCCGATGACCTTAAGTGGCTGAAAGATGTCGAAGGCATAAATCTTGAGGACGGAATCAAGGCATCCGGAGGAATAACTCAGTACATAACGGCGATCAATATGTTCCGCGATACGATCGATGCGACCTCCAAAGTTATAGAGGATGCATTTAATGACAAAGACATCAAAATGTTTACCGTCAAAGTTCATGCTCTGAAGACTTCAGCCAGAATTGTGGGAGCAGGGGAATTGTCCGCTCTGTGTGAAAGATTGGAAGAGGCAGGCAACAAGAACGATGAAAAGTTCATAGATGAAAACACATCTAAGATGCTTGAACTCCACAGAGCGTTTTTGACTAAGTTATCCAAACTTGATGAAGGAAAGAAAGAGGAAAAACCTGCGGTAAATCCTGATGAACTTAAGGATGCGTATAAAGCACTCAGAGAAGTGGTTCCGGAAATGGACTATGATTCGGCAGAGATGATAATCGAACAGGTACTTTCATATAAGCTTCCGGAAAAGGACGAAGAAGTATTCGGAAAACTCAAGACTTATCTGAAGGCACTCAATTGGGATGAGATGGAAAAACTGATTCAGGATAAATAGGAGAATATATGCCTAATAACCGGATAATGGTAACCGGAGAAAAAGAATCATTTCTCATAAGGGTACTGATCAAAAAACTGAAAGATTCGGGTTATGATGCTTTTTTTGCAAATTGGAGCGTAAATGACATCAATTCAGGATGGGATGATTCCGCACTTATAGCTCTTTATGCGGAAGAAAGGGAGCATCCCGGAGAAGATGTACTTATCTTCCTCAAAGATAAGCTGAATGATGATCAGAAGATCGTAACGGTGATCGGAGAGAAACCCGACATTAAATACATCACAGACAGAATTCCTGCACAGCTCATTTATAAGGAATATGTCAGACCCATCGATGCAACTCAATTCATCAAGGATGTTCAGGATGTTATGAACAAGATGAATGCCGGTGATTTCAAAAAGAGCATTCTGATCGTTGATGACGATCCGAACTATCTTGCACTTGTAAGAGAATGGCTAAAGGGACCATATAAGGTATCCATGGCTAACTCCGGTCTGCAGGCTATCAAATGGCTGGGCAAAAACAAAGCGGATCTCATTCTTCTCGATCATGAGATGCCTATTACAAGCGGTCCGCAGGTACTTGAAATGCTTAGGAATGATGTTGATACTGCATCGATCCCGGTTATGTTCCTCACCGGGAAAAGCGATAAAGAGAGCGTTATGGCTGTGCTGTCACTGAGACCGGAGGGGTATTTCCTCAAGACCATCGAAAAAGATGAACTGCTTCAGCAGCTGAAAGCCTTTTTTATCCGTCATAAATAGATTGTATCTGCAGGAATATAGGAAATGTTAGAATTCTTTCAAAACTTTCAACTTGATCTGATGCTTTCACTCAGCGGTGTATGCTGCGTGATGGTATTTCTGTTGATCTTTACACGTGTCTTGTCTCCAAGAAAAAAAGCTATTCTCATAGCGATAGAGTTCTCAACCTTTTGCGTATTGATATTCGAGCGGCAAGCGTATAAGTATGCCGGAGATGTGGGGCAGATCGCAGATGTGATGATCCGTCTCAGTAATTTTGTCGTATTTTTCCTGAATTCCGTGATCAGTTTTATTTTCAATCTGTATCTGGCTGAAGTTGTCAGATCGGATTGTAATCTCGTTACTCCGAAGAGGTTAAAACTCGCCGGAACACTTGCATCCGTGAGTATGGCGCTCCTTGTCATAAATCTGTTTACGGGATGGGTCTATACCATCGATTCGGGTAATGTATATCATCGCGAGGCATTGTTCTATTTTAACTACATACTTGCATTTTCCGGACCTTTACTGGATCTTTCGGTTATTATCCAGCATAGAAAAAAGATCAGTCCCAAAATACTCAGATCACTTCTTTTGTTTACATTGGTTCCGATCGCAGCCGGAGGAGTCCAGGCACTTTTATACGGTCTGTCTCTTATCAATATTTCGATTGCCATAGTTTCGGTATTTTTGTATGTATTCGCATATGAAGATATCAATGACAAAATATCCGCGGCACAGAACACGGAAATGGAGAATCTGAAAACAGATCAGGTAAAGATCCAGAATCTCTTTGAACAGACTATCAAAGCATTTGTAAATGCGATTGATGCCCGCGTAGATTATGCCGAAGGTCACTCGGTGAGAGTGGCGGATTATTCCTATATGCTGGCTCAGATGAACGGGAAGAGTGATGATGAATGTAAGGAGATATATCAGGCAGCACTTTTGCATGATGTCGGGAAGATAGGAATTCCGGATGAAATACTTAAAAAGGAAGAGAATCTTACCAAGGAAGAGATCGATACGATGAGACAGGAACCTTTGATAGGAGAGAGGATCCTGTCCGGAATCTCAAATTATCCTCATCTGTCATACGGCGCAAAATACCATATGGAGCGATATGACGGCAGCGGATTTCCCGGAGGATTAAAGGGAAATGAAATACCGGAATCTGCCAGGATAATCGCTGTAGCGGAAGCATATGATTCCATGACCACCAGGAACAGTTACAGAGAGCCGCTCCCGCAGTCCGTCGTAAGAGAAGAACTCATCAAGGAATCCGGATTTAAGTACGATCCTTTATATACGAGTTACATGCTTCAGTTGATCGACAGCGATGTCGATTATCAGATGAAGGAAGAGACGGAAAATGTAGATACGATATTTAAGAATGAATTTAGCTGCGAAGAATACAGAAGCGCCATATCGTACGGAATAAGGATCAGACCCGAGAAAAAGATAATCGCTTTCAGTGCAAGTCCTTTGAATGAAGAGAATCCGTTCTCCGGTCCTGCCGTTATCTTATTCGATTCTCTCGATGAAAGAGTCCACGATACCGACAGAGCAATCAAAGATACCAGATACACAGAGTTCGGTGAGATCTGGTTTGACGGACATTTTGTATGCTCCGGAGCAAGAAATATGAAACTGATCTCGCTTGAGAAAATAGAACAGGATGAGGAAGAGATCTATTTCATAGAAGTTGCGAGAAACAGGGATCATGTTCAGGTAAAACTGGAAGGAGGAGGCTACAGGAGTGAAGTTGTTCTGTCGCTTCCTGACAGTTCCAAATATGCCTATATCGGACTGACTGGTGAGAATTGCCACATATCTTCGATCGAAGTGGAGAAAACTGGTAAGAGAGTTCCCGAAACGGATATACCCAGAATCTCCGAAGAGATCAATTATATCAACAGACTGGAGAGTGATATTCCGAATGTCCAGATAGACAGTATAAGGAGCGATAATACAGAAGGCGTTAAGATAAAGGACAGTATGCGCCTTATATTCCATACCATGAGTCTTCCTTCATCGAATCTTGTATGGCATTGTCCGTATCTGCTCCTGTATACTTCCGATGACGGAAAAGTAATGGGAAGAGGATATAAAGAATTTGCCATGATCCGTTTGGACGGTGAGGTGCAAAGCGGCGGATCCGAAGCTGAAAATAAGACGGAAGTAAATAAGGGTAAGGGATTCACAAACTGGGATAACTGGAAGAAACTTAACCGTAAAGGTTTCGAATGCGGTGTGAGATTTACCCGTTATAAGAATAAGATAATCACCGAAACCGAAAACGGCGGAATATCCATCATCAATACCACGACTCTGAAGAATAAGAAAGAGAAAGTGTATGTATCGATAACCGGTGATCAGGTAGCACTGACGGATATAAGGATTAAACGCTGATAAGAGACAATGAGATAATAGGGACGGTTCTCTCTGACTTGCTCCGGAGGAGCAAGTCAGAGAGAACCGTCCCTATTGTTTCAGCCTTATGATAACTCCGGCATTTTGCTTTTTCTTATGATGAACATTCCCATGAATAAGAAGACAATACCTGAGACTACGGATATTATGATGACGCCCTTTGGATCTCCACCCAATATCTCACTTACCGTGACTTCAGAAGATGTAAATATTGTCTTTATGAAAGATGCAATATCCACGAAAAAATGAAGAACGATGTTGTACCAGATATTGCCTGTTCTTGCATAAACGGCTGCGAGATAGAATCCCACACCTATGGCGTAGATCACCTGACCGAAAGTACCGATGACATCATCTGTGGAAAACAGGTTTGTCAAGTGAGTAAGTCCGAACAATACGCTTGATACGGTCATTCCCAGGATAAGTCCGTTACGTGACTTATAACCTGCGGCTCCTCTGATCATGCTCATTATCATTCCGCGGTACATGAGTTCCTCACCTATACCTGCGCCCATGAAGAGCGCCGAAATAAATATCGCTGTGAACAGGGGAGACATGGCAGTGCCCGAATGTGATCTGATGCATGAGATCAGGTTTATGCTGAAAGTGACGATGCAGTAGATCACTAAGATGATACTTATCTTGATACCGTTGATAAAACTTCCTTTGGGGGTGTTCTTCAATATATCAAGTCTTTTACTGACAGCCAGGATAATTGTCATTCCTATAAAGTTCAATCCTGCTACCGTAAAATATCCGAGGATACCGTATTCCTCCTCGCTCATATTACCGTGGGGAATGAGCGTTGATAAAGCGGTGAATGCAACGGAAAGCAGTACCGCCGCTATGATGGCTGTAATACAAGTCAGCCGGTTATTTCTTTTGTCCATTGTAAAACTAAAATCCTTTACGACATATTAATACTTTTTAATCATCCAGATTGACGAGACCTAGGGATGTATGTGTTTTTACATTACCGATTTCGCCTTGGAGAGATATATTACCGAGATCGGTATTGACTTCTCCGCTGTTAATAGTGCAATCGTCGGCATCGATATTTCCGGCATCCGCATCTGCATTGAAAACATCGATCGTACATCTGTCCAGCTGGATGTTTCCTGCATCTGCCCTGATACTTACTTTATCCGCAGAGCAATCGGTCATTTCGATATTTCCCGCATCCACACTTACATTCATGGTTGATGACTCGATATTGTCCAGTTCTATATTTCCCGCATCACACTTAACATTTACGTCAGCGCAGGGAATATCTGCAATTTCAAGGTTTCCTGCATTAAGGTCAAGATCAAGCTTATCAAGAGCGGTGTCTTCGGGAATATAAACGGTGATGGAATAATCGTTCCATCCGGTGCTTTCGAGTCTTACGGAATTTTTCTGAAGTATGGAAAGGGTTCCGTTCTTAAGCTCAATATCGGGAACAAGATTTTCGGGAAGGGTATATTCCACACGTACTTCATCTGCGTAAGCTATGGTGACTCCGGAATAATTCATATCGATCTTAACGGTATCAACATCTCCGGAGAGTTCAATGGTGTCGCTGACGGAAGAAGCCGAGACGGGACGGAAGGAAAAATGTCCTCTGTTGAAGATGTGTATGAAACATCCGAATATAATTGCTATGACTGTTATGATAGAAATTATTGTTATATATATCTTAGTCATTTTTTCTCTCCTAGTTTTCATCCGCTATACAGTTGATGGTAACGACTCTGTGGAAAACACCTGCGATGACCCAGATGATCCAGGTTGAGCCCCAACTGAAAGTCAGGAAGCTGATTATAAGATAGATGCATGTAACAGTGGGCCAGTATAATTCAGCAATCGTCTGAGCGGTCTTGCTTTTATACCTGACGGGTCTGTTGTAACTGCTTCCGTTTGCGTATTGTCCGCTGATGGTATTCATTGCATTGACATTAAGCAGTCTGTCGAAGCCTCTTGCAATGGAGTTGGGGTAAACGATGAGGAAAACTCCGAATCCGATGACCAGGAACATGATCCCGGCGCCGAGAGGCTGATATCTGAAGGGAATCAGAATATTGGGTGTCCAGCAGACTACACACAGGACTATACCGAGGGATACGCATAAAGCTCTTATGGGCTCAAAGCTGCGCTTTTTATCTTTGACGTATGAAGCGGTATTCATATCAATGCTGCAGGCTTCGTGACCGATGAATTTCCATTCGTGATCCGAAAATCCGGCATATACCAGAAAACCTACTCCGATAGCGATACTGATTATCATGGCAGCTACTCCCTTGAAAAATGATAAATCACCGGGAGTCATGATTATCACAAAGGCTACCGATATGATGCAAAGGAGTATGCCCAGTGATCTGAAAAGAGCTTTTTTATTTCTGTTTGAGAGATATGCTTTTGCCTCGTCGAGAGAGATAAATCTGCGGGGCATTTCGGTTTCCATTCCTCTTGCGACTTCTACTTCCTTGGTAAGCCCCAGGCTCTCAGCAAGTTCGTCAAGATTTCCGAATTCGGAGATGACTGTTCCGACTGCGGCATTTTCACTTGTTCCTTCGGAGATGAGTTCAATATATTTATCTTCCATCATCTGAAGGAGTTCTGCCTTTGCCTTGCGCACTTCCGGAGTGTTGGGCATGGAAGCAAACATCGATTCCAGATAATTTTTTATAGTTTCCATTTTTCTCTCCTTAATGTTGGATGAACTTCTCAATCACGTCTTTGGTCAGGGCCCATTCTTCGCATTTTTCCCTGTAGTACTCTTTACCCTTTTCGGTTATCCGGTAATATGTTCTCTTTTTACCGTTACCGTCGGGATCCGGGTCTGCCACAAATGACTCGATATGTTCGTTTTTTTCCATTCTCGTGAAGGCCGAGTAGAGGGTTGTTTCCTTGATAACGTATTTTTCTTCCGAGATCAGTTTGATCTGTTTGGAAATTTCGTAGCCGTATGAAGGACCCTTCATGAGAATGCAGAGAATCATTGTATCGTTGTAACCGCGGATCACATCACTGCTGATCTCTACCATTTTCTTCCTCCTGTTAATAGGTTTCTTAGGTTTTACATGGTACTGCGGCCGGCCGGACCGCTCACTCACCTCGTCAGGTTTGTTTTAGTACCACGTCAGACGTACTACGACAGTCGTACTATGTCTGATGGGGTAAATATACTACGACAGATGAAGTATGTCAACATAGTTTTATAAAAAAAGTTATAAAGTTTGTTCCGGAACGTGCCGATATAAGTATCAGATAACTAAAAGTGCCCTTATTTTGCCCACGCGCAGGCATTGATGAAACGGATTTTTGTCAAAGGGTGCTTGACCTGATCAAAAACTACAAGGAGGTAGAAGAGTATGGCGGGTATTCACGAGATCTCTGCATATCAGCAGAACGCCGAAGCCTGGAAAACAGAGCAGAAACGTATCGATTCGGCCAAAACCACAGAAACTGCAAAAACTGCTAAGACCGATACCGCATCAAACGGTAATTCTTCCAAGGTTTCATTGAAGCCCTGGAATCCTTTGAGTGAAACAAGCAGCCTGATCCCCCGTAAGACGGATTACGGATTTACGATCGGTGATGTTAAACTCTCGGATACTGCGGCGGATTATTATTCCAAGCTGAAATCCAAGTTCGGCAACATGGAATTCATCGTCGTAAGTAAGGACATGAAGGCACAGGTTCAGGCCAATGCCGCTGCTTACGGAAATGCAAACAAGCAGGTTGTCCTTATCGATGAAGAAAAGCTTGAGCGTATGGCAACGGATGAAGATTATCGTAATAAGTACGAAGGAATCATCGCCATGTCACAGCAAAAGCTTCTTGAAGCCAAGAATTCCCTGGCAAGCAGCGGTGCTGCCGTCAAGAATTTCGGTATGTCGGTTGATTCAAACGGCAATGAAAGCTTCTTTGCAACAGTCGAGAAATCCCAAGATCTTCAGAAAGAGCGCATAGAGCGTAAAGCTGAGGAAAAGAGAGAGCATAAGAGGGCTGAAGCCAAGAAAGCCCGTAAGGAAGCTCAGGAAGAGCGCATCGAGAAAAAACGGGAAGAAAGAAGAGCCGAGAAGAAGGAATCCGAGGAGCGTATCAGAGAAGAGCTAACGGAAGCTTCCGCGGAAGAAGGAATGATTCCCGAAGAAAAAGAGTACGTAACTCTTTCATCACATTCTCTCAAGGATCTTGTAAGGGACGTTCAGACATATTCCTATGACAGCGCTGCAGGACATGTAATGACCGCTGCGGAGCGTATGGTGGGAAGTCATATCGATTTCAAAGGATAGATCACAGGATATTCATATCAGAAAGGCCGCCGGGGCTCATTCGGCGGTCTTTCTTTATCTTTTCAGTGTCTAACCGGTCAAAAAATGGTAAAATCATAGCGTATGTATAAGATTCGCAGTGAAACTGAAGAAAATACAATACTTATCCCCGCTACGCTGGATAATCATTTCCCCCTTCTCAAATATATGTTTTGGAGTAAGGGGTATGCAGTCATCCCTTTGGATGAAAGTGATGAATTCGAAGTAAGGCAGGAGGGGCTAAAGTATTCCAATCACGATATATGTTATCCCTTCGTACTTATGGCGGGACAGGTTGTCAGGGCATTAAGAAGCGGAAAGTATGATCCCAAGAAAACATTCATACTTATGCCGACAGCGGGAGATGCATGCAGAGGAGCATGTTATCTCGGCCTGATGAGAAGATCTCTTGATAAGTCGCATTTTGAAGATGTACGCGTAATGACGATTAATGTACGACATGTACGCGATGATATTCAGCTGAAGATCTCACTTGATACAGCGATAAGAGGATTGTTCGGTCTCTTTTACGGGGATATCCTGATGCTTCTTGCAAATCAGGTAAGACCGTATGAAGTAAATAAGGGTGAGACCGATGCTCTCTATAAAGAATGGCTCGATAAGCTTTCCGAAGATTTAAGGCTCGGTAAAAATCTTACTCTCGGAAAGATGAAGAAAAATTTCCGTAAGATCGCAGAATCCTTTGCAAATATCAAAAGAGACGGAAAAGAAAGAACAGTTGTCGGAGTCGTTGCGGAATTCTATGTTAAATACTGCGGACTCGGTAACTGGGACCTTGTAAAGTACCTTGAGGAAAACAATGCGGAAGCACATGTAAACGGCGTTTCATGGTACATGCTTTATTACGTGGATTCACACAAACCCGCGAAGCATAATCTTGAACGTTTGGGATTCGAGATCGTAAAGAAACTGATGGTGTCATGTCAGTCGGATATGATAGATGCGCTTCACGAGTACGGTTTTCATTGTCTGAATAAGTATGAAGACATGGCAAAGGGCTCGGAAGGATATGTGTCCCATACGCTTACCATAGGGGATGGATGGCTTCTCGGCGCGGAGGTTTGCGACTATGCCCATCTTGGTTATAAGAAGGTGCTGTGCATTGCACCTTTCGGATGCATGGCTAATGTGTGCGCCGGAAGAGGATTGTATCCTCACCTGCAGAGAAAATTCCCGGAAACAAATATCGCAGTCGTTGAGACTGATTCAAGCAGTTCCAAGTTAAACTACTATAACAGAGTACAGATGCTTATCAAATGATCTGTGTCCGAAAGAGAGAACCTGAGCGTTTATGAGTATTTTATTATTTCTTATCATCATTTTGGTATTTATAGTTCTTATCGGAATAATGAATGAAAAGTATTTCCACATTCAATCCGATATAGCTCTTATTCTATTTTCATTCATCATATCGATGATACTTCTCTTATCGAGCAAACTCCTTCAGATAGAAAGTCTGGACAGTTTCGTTGCCGGACTCGGTGACTTCGGATTCGAAGAGTATCTGATGGACGGAGTTTTGTGTTTTATGCTTTTCTCCGGAGCAAGTAAGGTCAATATGAGAAAGTTCCGTGAAAATGTTCGTGCGATCAGCTTGCTGGCACTTCTTACCACAATGCTTTCATCCGTTTTCTACGGCGTATTGTTTTATCTGGTAGCAATGCTCTTTCACTTTGATATGGACATCCTTACATGCATTCTTCTCGGATGTGTTGTATCGCCCACCGACCCGATCGCCGCTACCGGAATATTGAATAAGATAGGTCTTTCGAAAAATGTTTGTTCCGTAATCGAGAACGAATCCCTTTTTAATGACGGAACGGGCGTAACACTTTTCATATTTGTAAGAAGCCTCGTTATTCACAGCGGTGACAGTAACTTCGCTGTTTTGATGTTTAAAGAGATTGTAGGAGCAGTTGCTGTTGCATTCGTAGTTTCATTCCTTCTGTTTAAACTGATGGAAGTAACCAGAGATCCCATCAAGTATATTCTGATATCACTCCTGGATGTTTCGCTTGTTTATATCATCTGCGAGCATCTCGGATTCTCGGGAGTGATCGCATCCGTTGTGTGCGGAATGTATTTCTCCGCTGCGTATTCCAAGATTGAAAGAAAAGCCAAGGTAATCGATACGAGAGATCTGTATAAGGATTTCTGGGATATCATGGAAAGCCTTCTGAACTCGGTGCTGTTCGTAATGATAGGACTGCTTGTTTTAAATCTTGATGTAAGCAGATATATCTTCATCCTTGCTCCTGCTGCGATCATCATCAATGTATGTGCAAGATCTTTCGGAGTGACGATAAGCAGCCTCCTTACAGGCAAGAAGAACATTCCGGGTAATTATAATGTATTCGAATATGTAACACTTATGACATGGTCCGCACTCAAGGGAGGATTGTCCCTTGCACTTGCATTCGGAACCCAAGAGTTTCTGCCGAAGGACGTGTACGATATTTTCATAAACGTAACCTATGTAACGATCTTCTTTACGGTACTTGTTCAGGGACTTACCGTAAAGAATGTATATTTCGCACTTGAGAAACATAAAACAGACAGAATGATCAAAAACAGAAAGTAAGGAAGGTAGCAATATGAAAGTCATAATAGTCGGTGCAGGACGCACGGGAAGATCTCTCATAGAAGCTCTTGCCAAGAAAAGTTACGACATTACCATAATCGATAAACAAAAGAATCTTGTTGATGATATTACCGATAACTACAATGTCAGCGGAGTTGTTGGAAGCGGTGCATCCAAGGAAACCCTTATGAAAGCGGGAGCCGATACTGCGGATGTTCTGATCGCACTTACTCCGGTAGATGAGATCAATCTTCTCAGCTGTATGCAGGCAAAGGCTGTCGGAACGCTTCGTACCGTGGCAAGAGTTTTCCAGCCCGATTTTGCTTCAGAGAGAAAAACTCTCGAAAAGGAACAGAATATAGATTTTATCTTTAATCCCAAGTATGACATGGCTGAAGCTGCATCACTAAGCATCGGCCTTCCCGGTATCGTAAGGCCGGAAGGCGTATTCGGTGACAATATGCAGATGATAACCGTTACCGTCATGGAGGGATCGCCTCTTGCGGGGAAAACCCTCATCGATATCCGCAAGGAATTAGAGGTTGAGATACTTGTGGGAACCGTACTTCGTGATAACAAGCTTTATGTTCCCGACGGATTTTTCCAAATCGAAGCGGGCGACAGTATCGGAATCGCCGCAGGTATCGATGATATCCAGAAGATACTTAAGAAGATCGGTATAATCAAACATTCGGCAAAGAAGGTAATGATAGTGGGAGGCGGCATCACCGCGGAGTACCTCCTCAACATGCTTCTTGAGAAAAGAAAGAACATATCACTCCTTGAGTCGGATCTTGAAAGGTGCAGGGAACTTATGGAGAGATATCCCTCCGTCCACGTCGGATATTCCGAGGGTGATCTTTCCGATGTTCTGGAAGAAGAAGGCATCGGATCATTTGATGCGGTGGTATCCCTTACGGATAATGATGAAGCTAACCTTGTTACCAGCATGTATGCCTGGTCCAGGAACGTTCCTTCAATTCTTACAAGAGTCGAACAACCGGGACATTTAAAACTTCTTCACAGAGTTAATCTTGATATAACGCTTTCACCGGCAGAAATATCTGTAAATAAGCTCATCCGTTTCGTGCACAACTGTGAGGCAGGAGATGCACCCAACGAGATCGAGAAGTATTGTTCTGTTGCGGATAATAAAGCCGAGGTTCTTCAGTTTACCGCAGGGGATGATTTTATCAAGACGGGAATACTGTTTAAGGAAACCACATTCAAACTCAAAAAGAATATCCTTGTTGCTTCCATTATCAGAGACGGAGAGCTGATCATCCCGGGAGGAAATTCATGTATCCAAAAGGGAGACAAGGTTATCATTGTTTCCGATAAGAAGAATCATATCGAGAACTTGAACGAGATTTTTGCATAAGGTAATAAAGTAATGGTTTTTAATTCTATCGTCGCAGCAATGAGGGAAGATGCGTTAAAGCTTCCCAAGGACAGGAATGTCAAAGTATACATGAGACATTCGATCAGATTCGATAATCCTCCCGATGGGGATTATTCCAAACTCCTTCTTACGCCCGAAGGAATAGAGATAGCAAACAGGATCGGAAGAGAACTTGATTATCCTGTGGGATATTTTTATTCAAGCCCTGTTGAAAGATGCGTGCAGACTGCTACGGAGATAGCAAAGGGTGCCGGTATTTCCGCACCTGTTATAGAGAAGGCAAGAGAAGATG
>JAEEXJ010000135.1 GCA_016291475.1 Lachnospiraceae bacterium
CAAGTCCGGCAGGGATAAACGCTGAAGGCATCTAAGCGTGAAGCCCCCCTCAAGATGAGATATCCCTACCATAAGGTAATAAGACCCCTTAGAGAGTATGAGGTAGATAGGAATGGTGTGTAAGAGCGGTAACGCTCTCAGCTGACATTTACTAATAGGTCGAAGGCTTATCCTGTTGTTGCCAAGATGGATGTTTGATTAGTTCGGATTCGGTTTTGAAGAAGCAAATTCTTCGCAAGCGGCGAAATTCCCTGTTTACAGGGATTTTGTTTTATATTAAACTATTAAAGTCGTCGCAAGTATTCCTCGATAGCTCAGTCGGTAGAGCATTCGGCTGTTAACCGAAGTGTCGTAGGTTCGAGTCCTACTCGGGGAGCTTCAATAAAATATGGTGCCATAGCCAAGTGGTAAGGCATGGGACTGCAACTCCCTGATCGGCGGTTCAAATCCGTCTGGCACCTCTCAAGATACACTCCAAGCGGAGTGTATTTTTTTATTTTCATGTTAATGTTTATGTGACCGGAGATTTCTTATCATCGTCATTACAGATGTAACGGAGAAATTTTACTGAGGATTAAAATATGAAGAAAATGTCTGTTTTCACAAAGATATTGATAATACTTTTTCTTCTTATCATTATCATTTTTATAGTTATTCCTTTATTTATGAAACATTTCACAAATCATGAAAATGTCAACCGTCAGTATCTTTATGATAATGAAACAGATGATATTTCAGGCGGGACTGTCGCCGGTAACCTTATTGAGTATACTGCACCGGCTGAGGTGCCGGAACATATTGCAAACCGTGGAATCATCCTACTCGGAACGGATTATGATTTCACCGATGGTAGATTACACAGCAGATACGATACCAAGGAAGAGTGGCTTTGGGTTCACGGATACACCTGTGACTGTGACCTGAAGGTTGAATCTTCCGACGAAGAATTCCATGAATACTGCAACCGTTTTTCTGAATTTGGAGAGATAAGGTATACCGATGACGGATACGGTGAAGTCTGTATTGTAAGGATTCCCTACTATACTTATCCTGATGTAAGGGTATGGGAGATAGATATAACCAGATCGTGCACCTACCCGTTCAATGCTTCTGAAGGAGGCATGTGGGTCACTGAGGAGGCTTCTTGTTTGGTGCCGATCTATTATGATCCCTCAGGAAAATATATCTTTGTGATAGGAAATTCTACTCTCGACAGTGAGTATTTCCTTTACTGTCTTGAACCCTGTATGACTTCAGTAGATATATATTCTTCAGACTTCGGTAATGAAATTGCGTATCATTCGGACGATGCCGAAGAGGTAAGAGTATTTGTGGATGCAATCCATGAACTGAGGCTTACGAAAGTAGAGGATGACAGATCGGATCTTGCAATGGCTGAAAACTATATAGTTCTTTCTTTTACGGATGTTAACGGATATACGAATGATTACAAAATAGTCTGGCCGTACCTGATACATGGGGAGGATATTTATTATGTAAATAATCCCGACAAGCTGGATGTGCTGGTCGGTTTTACTGAAACTCCGCCTGAATCGGAAGAAGCTTCAGAATTACCTGAAAATGGTGAAGGATGATTTGATATATATTGTATTTCAAGACTCCCGGGGTTGCTTCCGGGAGTTTTCAGTCTACGGAAATGCCGAAAATATGGTATAGTAAGTAATGTTTATTTGGAGACTCGCATATGAAGACCATAAATATAGTCGGAGACAATTATTTCGGAGAATGGAATAAGACAAGAACTGCCTGCAGGTCTGTGGTGATCAAAGATGGAAAGATCCTTTTATCATACGAGACAAAGACAGACCAGTGGATGCTTCCCGGTGGCGGTCTTGAAGAAGGCGAAGATGAGAAAGAATGCGTCATCAGGGAAACCACGGAAGAAACCGGTTATGTGATAAAGCCTTCGGAATGCCTTCTTGAGATCGATGAGTATTATGAAGACTGGAAATGGATTAACAGATATTTCTTCGGTGAGATCACCGGAGAGACGGAGCGCAATCTGACCGAGAGGGAGATCGAAGTCGGAATGGAACCGAGATGGAAGTCAGTGGAAGATATCATCGAAATCTTTTCGAAGCATGCGGATTACACGGATACGGATGAGATGAGGCGCGGCATGTATTTGAGGGAATATACGGCGCTTAAAGAAATATTAGAGGAGATTTAAATGAACGTAGAAGCATTAAGTTGTCAGTGTTGCGGAGCACCTCTTAAATTGGGTAATTCCGTATGTACATGTGATTATTGCGGTACCACCAATATCGTAAGCGGAAGTACCGGAAAATATATCGATCTTCTCAACAGGGCTAATAAGCTCAGACAGCAGTGTGAGTTTGACAGAGCTTTCCGTGTATATGATGAGATTCTTGCGGAGAAAGGATCTTATGTAGATGTGCTCTGGGCTCAGACCCTTTGCGAGTATGGCATAGAATATGTTCAGGATCCCACATCGGGAAGATACTTGCCCACCCTTCACAGAATCAAGGATGAAAGTATCTTGAATTCCGATTCCTTCAATGAAGCTGTGAGCATGGCAGATGATGCTCAGAAGGAAGAGTTGAAAAATTCCGCAATGGAGATTGCAAAGATTCAGGATGATTATCTGAACATTGCCGCCGGTGAAAAGCCTTACGATGTCTTCATTTGCTATAAGGAAACGGACGATGAGACCGGAGAGCGTACAGAAGACAGTGATATTGCTCTTAAACTTTACGAAAAGCTTGTAAGCTACGGATTGAAGGTTTTCTTTTCCAGAGTTACTTTGCAGGATAAGCTTGGTGTAAACTATGAGCCTTACATATTCGCAGCATTAAAGAGTGCTACCGTTATGGCAGTCATCGGTACCAAAGCTGATTACTTCAATGCGGTATGGGTAAGGAACGAATGGTCGAGATTCTATAAATTAAGAGAGCTCAATGACCGTAAGCTTATGCTCTTTGCATGTAACGATGTGGAAGATCTTCCTCCCGTATTCAGACAGAAGCAGGCACAGCTCCTTACCGAGCATGACGCCGTAGATAATCTTGCCGAGAACATCAGGGATTATGTTTATAAGATCATGGGTGAAAAGAAGAGCATGGTCCAGGCAGCATGCCCCAATTGCGCAAATGTCATACCTGCGGATCCTTCCATGCAGGCTGCCATCTGCCCTGTTTGTAAAAAGCCTTTTATCGTGGCGGATGCGATAATCCTGTCTGAAATTGATTTGTTTACCAAAAACAGGATCAAATGTCCTTTCTGCGGTAAAGAGCAGGAGAAGAATAAATACGGATGTATCTATTGTCATAAGGAAATACCCTGATCGTTTATGAAGAATAATAAGCATTTTGAAAAGTTATCATGTTTGCTTCTATTCGCAGCGGTTCTGTCAATGATATCCGGATGCTCGGATGGTTTACTCCGAACCGTAAGTGAGGTTTATATCTCGCCTACCGGAGAGTATCAGGCTGATGCTGTTCAGATAGATGGCGGAGTTACATACGGAGCAAGTGCAGTTTATCTGGAAATGGGAGACCCGGCTTCTTTTCATGCGGCAGAAGATGTTTTGCCTGAAAGCACTATTATGATCGCCGAATGCAGAGGCGGTTGGGGCTCCGATTATGAAATAGAATGGACTTCGGATGATTCTTTTTACGTAATAATCGATAAATGCAGATATTACGATGTATCGGTTGAAGGTGACGGATATTCTGTAACCGAGGGACTTGTTATTTATAATGATAAGTGCGAGATACATGACGTTGTGACTGACGGAGATAATGTAGAAATAACCGCTACGGTTTGCGTAAGTAATAATATGTCGGAAGCGGTGCAATTTGAAGTAAGCGGATTTGTGAGTTGTTACTATAAGGGAGAGCACTATAAGGGCTATACGTCAGCTGATATTAAGGCTGATACCAATATTGAAACCGGTGAAGTATTATCAATAGGTCCCGGGGAAGAAGAATATTTTGAGATAAAACTTGAAGGAACCAAAAAACCTGACGAAAAATTCACCGACACAAATCCTCATAGATTATTTGTCAGAATTACGCAATTTGGTGCAGGAGAGTAATTTCGATAAATTTGCCATAAAAAAGAGACTTCGATTATCGAAGTCTCTTTTTGTTTTGCACGTCTCGGTGATTATCGCGCTAAGAACTGGATAACGATAACAACTATTGAAAGCACGGTTATTATGATACCGCCTATCCTCATTTTCTTGATCTGTTCGGGATCGTCACGGAATTCTTTCTTAACAGAAAGCTGGGGTGCGATGGCCATGAAAAGACCAAGAGCAAGAAGAATGATAATGAGCATTTTAAACCCTCCGTTTTTTGACAAATAAACTTTTTTTATCGAACGAAGGATATTCTAACATGGATTTATAGTTTGCACTATAAGAAATTGCCGGATTTTTTAATGCTAAAAAAATGACACGTCGAATTGTATGATATTTGATTCAAAATGATACAAGATTGCCAAAAATTTATTGTAAATACGTCATTTATTGTGAAAGATTACCTATTTGTGGTAAAATATTTTTTGTCTTATGAGGGACAAAAATATTTAAAGGAGACGTGCAATGTCAAAGGAAATGGTCGCTATGATCCTCGCCGGCGGGCAGGGATCGAGACTTTACGCCTTGACGGATAAGCTGGCAAAACCGGCTGTTCCTTTCGGCGGAAAGTATCGTATTATTGATTTTCCTCTTTCTAACTGTGTCAACTCGGGAATAGATACGGTAGGTATTCTTACTCAGTATCAGCCCCTTGTTCTTAATGAATATATTGGACACGGACAGCCTTGGGATTTGGACAGACTTCATGGCGGTGTTCATGTACTTCCTCCTTATCAGAAGGCTCAGGGTTCCGATTGGTACAAAGGAACCGCTAATGCCATCTATCAGAATCTTTCTTTTCTGCGCAGATATGATCCCGAGTATGTGATCATTCTTTCCGGTGACCAGATCTGTAAGCAGGATTACAATGATTTCCTCGAATTCCACAAAGCTAAGGGAGCTGATTTTTCCGTAGCCGTTATGGAGGTGCCCTGGGATGAGGCAAGCCGCTTCGGTCTCATGGTAACCGATTCGGACGGACGCATAAGCGAATTCCAGGAAAAACCCAAGGAGCCCAAGAGTAATCTTGCTTCCATGGGTATCTATATTTTCAATTTTGATATTCTCGAGAAGTATCTTGAAGCGGACGAGGCAAATCCCGAATCATCCAATGACTTCGGAAACGACATTCTGCCCGCACTTTTACGTGACGGAAAGAAGATGTTTGCTTATCGTTTCAACGGATACTGGAAGGATGTAGGAACCATCTCATCACTGTGGGAAGCAAACATGGAGGTTCTTAATCCCGAGAGCAGCGGTATCAATCTATTCGATGATGACTGGAAGATCTATTCCAGATCTTCGGGCAAGGCAGCTCAGTACATAGCAGAAGGTGCCGTTGTTGATAATGCGATGATCACAAACGGATGCCGTATCTTCGGTAACGTCAAGCATTCTATCCTGTTTGCGGGCGTTGAAGTTGAAGAAGGCGCCGTTGTTGAAGATGCAGTAGTAATGGGCAACGTTAAGATCGGTTCAGGTGCAAAGGTATGTCACTGCATAGTCGGTGAGGATGCCGTTATCGGTGCGAACGCAGTAGTAGGTGAGCACCCCGAACCCGGTAACGAGAAGAATGTTGCTACGGTAGGCCCCGGCGTTAAGGTAGGAAAGAACGCTGTTATCGGCGGAACCGCGATGGTCAAGGAAGATGTCGAGGAGGGCGGAAAATGCTGAAGAATAAACATGATGCACTGGCAATAATATTTGCCAACAGCTACGATAATGAGGTTCCCTCACTTGTAAATGAACGTCTGATGGCATCGATCCCTTTTGCGGGCAGATACAGACTGATCGACTTTACGCTTTCATCGATGGTTGAATGCGGTATCGACAATGTATCTATCATCGTTAAGAAGAACTACAGATCTCTTATGAGACATCTCGGAAGCGGACGCCCCTGGGACCTTGTCAGAAAGAACGGCGGTCTGAACATCGTTCCTCCCTATGCCGAGAAGGGCATCAAGGTTTA
>JAEEXJ010000136.1 GCA_016291475.1 Lachnospiraceae bacterium
CGCGGACTCTGGCCACCATCTCAAATACCTTATCGGTAGTGGTTCCCGCTCTGAGCGCTCTGACATTCGCATTCTGAATTACGGCGCCCTCAGCTACGGGATCCGAAAAAGGAATTCCTACTTCGATGATATCCGCACCCGCATCAGCCATTTTCAGAATAAACTCTTCCGTGGATTCGATATCGGGATCACCGGCTGTTATAAATGTTATAAATGCTTTCTTATTGGGATTTTTCTCAAATGATTCTCTTATCTTATCACTCATGAAGATCAACCCCCCTGTATCTTGCAATTGCGGCTACGTCCTTATCGCCTCGTCCGGAGATGTTGATTATAATGGACTGATCCTTGGAATAATTCCCGGCTATCTTGATCGCATATGCGATCGCATGTGAACTTTCAATGGCAGGAATGATACCTTCCATACGTGACATATACTCAAAAGCATTGACAGCTTCATCATCGGTGATGGGAACATACTTGGCCCTTCCGATGGAATGAAGATATGCATGCTCAGGTCCGATACCGGGATAATCAAGTCCTGCAGAGATGGAGTAAACCGGTGCGATCTGACCATACTCATTCTGACAAAAGAGTGATTTCATTCCATGGAAAATACCCATGGTTCCGGTTGCGATAGTTGCCGCAGTCTCGGGAGTATCAACTCCTCTACCGCCTGCTTCGCATCCGATAAGCTCAACATCTTTATCATCTATAAAATTATAGAAAGCACCGATGGCATTTGAACCGCCACCGACACATGCAATAACCGCTGCGGGAAGCTTTCCTTCTTTTTCAAGGATCTGCTCACGGGCTTCCTTGGATATAACGGACTGAAAATCACGGACAATGGTTGGGAAAGGGTGAGGACCCATAACGGATCCGAGACAATAATGAGTGTCATCAACTCTTCCCGCCCATTCCTTCATGGCATCATTAACAGCATCCTTAAGGGTCATTGTACCTGTGGTAACGGCATTGACCTTGGCTCCGAGAAGCTCCATACGATAGACATTAAGAGCCTGTCGGATGGTGTCTTCTTTCCCCATAAAGATCTCACACTCCATGCCAAGGAGCGCGGCAACAGTAGCAGTCGCAACGCCGTGCTGGCCTGCGCCTGTCTCTGCTATGAGTCTGGTCTTGCCCATTCTTTTCGCAAGAAGAGCCTGACCTATGCAGTTATTAAGCTTATGGGAACCTGTGTGATTGAGATCTTCTCTCTTAAGATAAATCTTGGCACCGCCCAGGTCTTCTGTCATCTTGGCGGCGTAATACAGGCGTGATGGACGGCCTGCGTATTCGTTCAAAAGAAAATGTAATTCGTCGTTGAAAGCCGGATCGTTCTTGGCTTCGTTATAACACTCTTCGAGCTTAATAAGCTCATTCATGAGAGTTTCGGAAATATACTGACCTCCGAACTCTCCGAATCTGCCTTTACTGTTCATTAATGTTCCTTTCTCATACGGGAAAAGCCTTAAGCCGAGTGAGCCTCCTGAACCGCTTGCATAACAAGTTCAGGATCTTTATGTCCGCTCTTGTCTACGGAAGAGCTCATGTCTACTGCGTAGAGCTGGCTGCCTTTAAGAGCCTCAACTGCCTCTTTGATATTGCCGGGTCCGAGTCCGCCTGCCAGGATAAAGGGACGTTTGCAATCCTTGATCCTGCTCCAGTCAAATGTCTCTCCGCTGCCTTCGCCCGCGTCAAACATGATCATGTCGGCAGGTGACTTTTCAGCCTTTGCAAGGTCGAATTTATCGTCTACCTTAAATACCTTGATGATGCTTCCTTTGCCGGACTTAAGTTCATTAATATATTCGTCATCTTCATCACCATGAAGCTGAATGATATCGATAAGTCCGTTATATACGAGTCTCTTGATCCTGTTTGCGTCGTCATTTACGAAAACGCCCACACGTCTGATCATGGGATCGATAAATTTATTAAGGAGCTGAACCGTCTCTTCATCAACAGTTCTCTTGTAACCTTCGGTCAAAATAAAACCGACAAAGTCTGGCATTGCTTCATTTACCGCATTAGCGTCGCCGGGAGTCCTAAGCCCGCAGATCTTGATCTTCATTAGTCTAAGCCTCTTAAATGTCTCAAACACAACTTTTTATTGTCGCTTCGCATCAGAGTCTCACCAACAAGTACTGCGTTTACCCCAGCATCTTCCAGTGCTTTTACCTGATCTCTCTCCGAGATGCCGCTCTCCGATACGAAAAGTAGTCCGAGGGGCACTTTATCACGGAGCGACAAAGCATTCAAGGGGTCTACGGAAAAATTTTTTAAATTTCTGTTATTTACGCCGATAAGTCTGGCACCCAAACCGATGGCTTTTTCGATCTCAGTTTCCTCATGGCACTCCGTGAGAGCGGTAAGTCCGAGTTCATCGGCTATATCCAGATACTCGGCAAGCTGTTCATCGGAAAGGAGCGAAACTATCAGCAAAATCGCGTCTGCCCCAAGGACCTTGGCCTGGTAGATCATGTACTCATCCACGGTAAAATCTTTCCTTAAAACCGGGATGGTAACGTTTTGTTTTACCTGGGTCAAATACGAATCGTTTCCTAAAAACCAGTGCGGCTCCGTCAAAACGGAAATTGCATCGGCTCCGGCACTTTCGTATTGTTTTGCAATGGACAGGAAAGGAAAATCGGCTGCGATGATCCCTTTTGAAGGGGAGGCCTTCTTGATCTCGCATATAAATGACATCTTTTCCTTCCTCAGGGCGTTTTCAAAAGGAAAACCGGTATCGGGGTTTAAAGCCCTTGCTTTTGCCATCATTTCCGAGAGGCTTATATTTTCCTTATATGACGCAACTCTCTCTATTGTCTTTTCCGCTATTTGATTTAAAATGTTTGCTTCTGCTCTAGGCTGCATTTGTATCCTTTATTACTTCTTCAAGTTTTGCATAAGCCTTTCCGCTGTCTATAAGTTCAGCGGCAAGCTTAATGCCTTCTTCCATTGATGAAGCGGCTCCTCCGATATAAAGTCCCGCTCCCGCGTTCAAAAGTACGCAGTCTCTCTTGGGTCCTCTTTCCTCACCCTTAAGGATGCGTCTTGTTATCTCGGCGTTTTCTTCGGGAGTTCCTCCGGTAAGATCTCCGGGATTGCTCTTCTGAAGTCCGAACTGCTCGGGTGTAATAGTATATCTCTTGGTATTTCCTTCTTCATCAAACTCAACTACTTTTGTAGGGCCCACGGATGAGATCTCGTCAAGCTTCTCCATGCCGTAAACTACCATTCCGCGCTTTGCGCCAAGTTTGATAAGAACCTGTGCAATAGGCTCGAGAAGTGATTCGTCATAGACACCGAGAATGAACTTGGATGAATATGCGGGATTGGTAAGAGGTCCCAGAATATTAAAAACGGTTCTGATACCAAGCTCTTTCCTGATGGGGCCTACATATTTCATGGCACTGTGATATTTCTGTGCGAAAAGAAAACAATATCCGGTATCTTTGAAAACCTCTTCGTTTTTCTCGGGCTCGATGGAGATATTGACACCGAGAGCCTCAAGAACATCCGCAGCTCCGGACTTGGAGGATGCGGATCTGTTTCCGTGCTTTGTTATCTTAACACCACCTGCCGCAATGACGAAAGCGGATGTTGAAGAAATATTGTAAGAGAAAGATCTGTCTCCGCCGGTTCCTACGATCTCAAGAGTATCGCATCCGGTGTTAAGTCTTGTAGCCATTGCTCTCATTGCTTCTGCGGAACCGGTGATCTCATCGATCGTCTCGCCCTTCATGGAAAGTGATACCAGGTAAGCGCTTTTCTGTACATCACTTGCTTCACCCTTCATGATCTCAAACATAACATCTCTGGACATTTCATATCCGATGTCCTCTTTATTGGAAAGTTTCTTGATTGCTTCATTGATAATCATATAATGCTCCTTTAGGAAAAAGAAATTGATCAACTTGTTTCAAATCACGGCTGCGCCATCGTCTGTAGGGTCGCCATCGTCTGTACAGTTTCATATTTCTTCCTCCTTTCCGGGAAAATAAAAAAGCCCTTGCCTGATAAATCATCAGACAAGGGCGTTATATAACGCTGTGCCACCTTGCTTCGAAGTCTTAAGACTTCCTCTTTACGGGTACCAACATACCCCTTCTCTGTTACGGGAGTTCCCGTCGCATATTACTAAGGCAAATGCCCTTTCCCTGCGCCCTTAGCGGCCCATTTGACAAGCAGTTTACCGACCTTTCTCAGCATCCGGTCTCTCTGTAGGTTCTTATCATGCCTTTATTTCCGCTTCAACGGTTTACTATGAATTTCTATTCACTTTATTACAATAAAGCGATGATGTCAAGAATTTTTTTACTTAACAAGTGCAACGGTTTCTCTTGCAATCGCAAGTTCCTCGTTGGTAGGGATGATGAGCGTCTTGACCTTGGAATCGGGAGTACTGAAGATAACTTCCTCACCGCGGATCTTATTCTTCTCTTCATCAACGGTAATTCCCAGATATCCGAGATATTCACAGACCATGCTTCTTACAATGCCTGCATTCTCACCGATACCTGCGGTAAAACAGATAGCATCTACGCCGTTCATTGCAGCAACATATGCGCCGACATACTTAGCGGTTCTGTAGCAGAATGCTTCAAGAGCCTGAGTAGCAAGCTTATTTCCTGCATTGTGTGCATCTTCAAGATCTCTGAAATCGGATGAAAGCTCACCGCTCATTCCGTAAACACCGGATTTCTTGTTAAGGATATTCATCACACCTGTGATATCAAGATTTTCTTTCTTAGCGATGAACTCAAGGATTGCGGGATCAAGGTCACCGGATCTGGTACCCATGATAAGTCCTTCAAGAGGAGTAAGTCCCATGGAGGTATCTACGCACTTTCCGTACTTAACTGCGGATACGGAAGCTCCGTTTCCGAGGTGGCAAACAATGATCTTAAGGTCTTCGTATTTCTTACCGAGAACATCTGCGCATCTTTTCGATACATACGAATGAGAGGTTCCGTGGAAGCCGTAACGGCGGATCTTGTACTTCTCATAATATGAATTGGGAAGTCCGTAAAGATATGCCTTCTCAGGCATGGTCTGATGGAATGCGGTATCGAATACTGCTGCCTGGGGCACACCGGGCATATTCTGTGCACATGCGCGGATACCGATCAGGTTTGCGGGATTGTGGAGAGGTGCCAGACTGCTGAGCTCCTCGATATCCTTGATAACGCTGTCATCAATAAGCACTGCCTTGTTGAACTTCTCACCGCCATGTACTACTCGGTGTCCTACTGCTCCTATCTCTGAAAGTGACTTGATAACACCATGCTCCGGATCCGTAAGTGCATCTATCACCATTTTTACAGCTACGGAATGATCAGGAATATCTGTCTTTATCTCTACCTTATCCTTTCCGGCAGGTGTATGTGTAAGCTCGCTGCCCTCTATACCGATACGCTCTACAAGCCCTTTCGCCAGTACCTTCTCGCTCTCGGAATCGATAAGCTGGTACTTAAGGGATGAGCTTCCGCAGTTGATAACCAGAATGTTCATTTATGTGTTCCTCCTTATTGTTAGACGGGCTTACAGCCCATATTGCTTATGATTATACCACTCTTCGCGGGGGATTTTAAGTCTTTTTTACCATATACCGTAAAACGTACGGATTATCAATCAGCTTTTCAACAAGCAATTCAAATAGGCAAATGTTTAGAAAGAGCCTACCTTAGCACCAAAGATGGATTGTTAAGTAAATCTCTTATGCATTCTTTATATCTATCACTCAAACAATTCATCCATGGTGATAACCCTCTCAAATGACCACTTATATTCATTATCCCTGATACCATAAGTGGTTATCAGGGTGTTGTGGATCGTTGTTTTTTTAGGAAGGTTCTTATACAGTACAGCCTGCC
>JAEEXJ010000037.1 GCA_016291475.1 Lachnospiraceae bacterium
TCTGGGTCCCTTCTCGAGAGTTCCGTAAGTGGTACCAACCATTGAACGAGCGCCCTTACCAAGGTCCTCAAGACCTGCACCGATCTGAAGTCCGCCCTCAGAGAATGCAGACTGGGTACGTCCGTATACGATCTGAAGGAAGAGCTCTCTCATTGCGGTGTTGATAGCGTCGCAAACGAGGTCGGTGTTAAGAGCTTCGAGAACGGTAAGTCCGGGAAGAATCTCGGATGCCATAGCTGCAGAGTGAGTCATACCTGAGCAACCGATGGTCTCAACAAGAGCTTCCTGAATGATTCCGTCCTTAACATTAAGAGAAAGTTTGCAGGCACCCTGCTGAGGAGCACACCAGCCGATACCGTGAGTATAACCGGAAATGTCCTTAACTTCTTTGGACTTTACCCATTTTGCTTCTTCGGGAATGGGTGCAGCGCCGTGATGTACGCCCTGATGTACAGGACACATCGCTTTTACTTCTGTTGAATAAATCATGTAGTAGCCTCCTTAATAGAATGTGAATGATTTATCATAGGTCTTCTGAACTACTTATAAAATCACGCATCTGAGACAAAATTATACATTTTTTCAGTCATTTTGTACAGATGTAAGTGCACTTAGTTAGTCATAACTAACAAAGCCTCTTTATGGGCAAAACTCTTCCATAAATGGTATAATGATCGAAATCATCACCGAAAGGAAAAGAGATATGAAATTCATCTCATGGAATGTCAACGGACTCAGAGCCTGTGCGGGAAAAGGCTTTGAAGACTCCTTCAAAAAACTTGATGCGGATATATTCTGCCTTCAGGAGACCAAGCTCTCCGAGGGTCAGTTTTCCCTCGAACTCCCCGGATATCACCAGTACTGGAACTACGCCGAGAAAAAGGGATACTCCGGAACCGCCATCTTTACGAAAAAAGAACCCTTAAGCGTCACTTACGGCATCGGAATAGAGGAGCATGACCACGAAGGCCGTGTCATCACTGCCGAATATGATGATTTTTATTTTATAACGGTATACGTACCCAACTCTCAGAGGGAGCTTGCCCGTCTTGATTACAGAATGAAATGGGAAGAAGCCTTCCTTTCCTATATCCTTAAATTGGAAAAGAAAAAACCGGTCATCTACTGCGGTGACCTGAATGTGGCACACAACGAGATTGACCTTAAGAATCCTTCGTCCAATCACCACAACGCAGGTTTTTCGGACGAAGAAAGAGCCGCCTTCGGACATGTCCTCGAAAGCGGCTACATAGATACATTCAGATATTTTTATCCCGATAGGAAAGAAATCTACTCCTGGTGGTCATATATGTTCCACTCAAGAGAAAACAATGCGGGATGGCGCATCGACTACTTCGTGGCATCCGAAAAACTTAAGGACCGCCTGGTCAGCGCAGATATCCATACGGATATAATGGGTTCCGATCACTGTCCCGTGGAGCTGGTGATCAAATAGTTTTACGCTATAATTCGAATCTCACATCGATCTGAGGATCGTATAAAGGACATCCGAATTCCGCCATAAGATCAATGATCTTGTTAAGTTCGGCTTCATTCATCCTAAAGCTGCAGTCGAATACAACAGATCCGGGATTTACATAGATTGTAAAGGAACCGGACAGACCACCGTAATTGTAATCATCAAGGCGTTCATAATCCATGAACGTCTTTTTTACTTTCGAAAGAATCTCATCATTTGAAAGCATGGCAAGTCCTTCCACTTCCGTCCCTTCCACGCAAGACTTCTCATAAACTTTTCGAGCATCAAGTTTTATTCCGTCCTCATACTTCCAAAATGCCAGCTGTCTTCCCATAGTCATCTCCTTTATTTACGGCTGCCTCAGTTGCTTTATTGAGCCTAAAATGCGGATTGGGCTGTAAAATTTGAATTCCTTAAGCTTTTTACAGCCAACTCAGTTGCTTTATTGAGCCTAAAACACGAATCGGGCTGTAAAATCTGAATTCCTGAAGCTTTTTACAGCCAACTCAGTTGCTTTATTGAACCTAAAACGCGGATGGGGCTGTAAAATCTGAATTCCTGAAGCTTTTTACAGCCAACTCAGTTGCTTTACCTGTCCTTAAGCCCGGATTGGGCTGTAAATTCTGAATTTCTGAGGTTTTTTACAGCCAACTCAGTTGCTTTATTGATCTTATTATCATCGTCAAAAAAAACCGAATCGCCCTCGTCTATATTCCGGGCATAAAGATCGGCATCGGGAACTTCCCTCTCGGTTTCATGTCCCGATTCGTCACATAAACGAATAATAACCTTAGGCACATAACCTGCAGGTCTTTCTTCACATCCATAGTCCGCTTCCTGAATTTTAACCACCTTATATTTCAAATCGATATCTCCGCTTTTCTTACATGTATTTTTTTCTTATCCCAAAGATTGACAAGGATCGCATTACTCGTAAAAAATTATTTACCCTCCTGACATTCTTATAATCCATGGTGAGGACTGTCTCCTTCGGAGACCACTTTTATAAGCCTGCATAAGAAATAACCGCTTAGTACATCTTACACATAACGCCAAATGGTTATGCCTGTTTTTCCTTTTTTCGTAGCATGCTCTTCACCACGATATTCAAGCTTTCCGTAGCCTCTAACCGAAATCTTACTGTTATCCTTGAGTAATATCTCCGGATTCTTGCACAGCCTTCCGTTTAGCGTTATCCTTTCCGACACAAAGAGTTTCAAAGCCTCACTTCGAGATATGTGGTACACCTTAGCGATGATCGCATCAAGTCTGGGTGATGATACGGTTATATTTTCCTCACAAAGCTTCGGAAGACAGTCTCCCGGCACTTCCTCCGTAATGCAGCAAATTACCGCCGTATGCTTTATTCTATCAAGTTCTGAGCATATATAATCAGCCATTTCCTCTAATACAAAAATATAGGCCGCTTGATCCGAGACGAGGATATCACCGATAACATCGCGTTCAATCCCCAGATTTAATATCGCCCCAAGATAATCCCTGTGAGTCAGTTTATCCGCAAACTTTTCCTGCTTTGGTCTGACATAAAGAATACGGATTGGGAACGGCTCATCATATGCGACCTCGTTCGGGTCGCCAAAGCGTGTGACCACTCGTTCACAGTCCTGTGTTCCACCCCACATCCTGACTTCCTGCTCGTCCGACACTTCGTAAGCCAGACTTGCCGTTCTCGCCGAATGAAAGCTGGAGTAAGTATATATCCCGTTTTGTCTTGCCCTTTCAGCTAACTCCATGAAACGCTTTATATTGTTCCGGTCATGTTCATTCATATATAATGCCTAATTATCCTTTTAGTAAGATACCCTATAAGCCGATCTCCCGATATCATCCATAGTTATATCCTTAAACCAAAGTTCTCTGCATGCCCCGCAACGTATTCCTACGAGTCAGAATGAAAAGCATCTAATTCTCAGATTTTTGTGTTTCTCGATGCTTTTATATTCTTTACTCTGCCCAAAAAGCATCGGGTTTCATTACTTTCACGAAATTCGATGCTTTTTTCCTTCTTGCCCGGCCAGAAAAGCATCAATTTCTCATGTTTTTGTGTTTCTCGATGCTTTTATATTCTTTACTCAGTCCAAAAAGCATCGGGTTTCATTACTTTCACGAAATTCGATGCTTTTTTCCTTCTTGCCCGACCAGAAAAGCATCAATTTCTCATGTTTTTGTGTTTCTCGATGCTTTTATATTCTTTACTCCGCCCAAAAAGCATCGGGTTTCATTACTTTCACGAAATTCGATGCTTTTTTCCTTCTTGCCCGGCCAGAGAAGCATCTATTTCCCGGGTTTTTGGAATTCTCGATGCTTTTATTATCTCTACTTCGCCAAAAAAGCATCTATTTCTCGGATTTTTGTGTTTCTCGATGCGTTTATATTCTTTACTCAGCCCAAAAAGCATCGGGTTTCATTATTTTCGTGAGTTTTGATGCATTTTACCCCATCAATGGCTTCGGAAGGTATAGCATTCGGAACATCCGGTTTTAGCCGTCTTCCTTTCATAGTATAATACAGGTATTAACGGGACCGGAAAATAAAAAACATCTTTTCATTTATTAAAGGATCAACTATATGAATGAATCGGGAATGCAGTACAGACCGGACAAACACGGCGAAAAGCTCTCCATCCTTGGATTCGGGTGCATGAGGTTTGTAAAAAAAGGAAACAATATAGATTTTGAAGAAGCCGAACGTGAAATAATGGAGGCTTACAATTCGGGTGTGAATTACTTCGACACCGCATACGTATATCCCGGCAGTGAAATTACCATCGGAGAGATATTCGAAAAAAACGGCATCAGGGACAAGATAAATATAGCGACAAAGCTCCCCCAGTATCTCGTAAACAACAATGCCGCTCTGGACAAATACTTTAATGATCAGCTTTCAAGGCTCAAGACCGATCATATTGATTACTATCTGATGCATCACCTTACCGACGTTGCAATGTGGGAGAAGCTGAAAAATGTCGGTGTCCTCGACTGGATGAAAGAAAAGAAAGAGTCCGGTCAGATTCGCAATATCGGTTTCTCGTATCACGGAACGACGGATGGTTTTCTAAAGATCCTGAATGATTACGACTGGGATATATGCCAGATCCAGTATAACTATTTCGATGTAAATACTCAGGCCGGGGTAGATGGGCTGAAAGCCGCTGCCGCCAAGGGGTTCCCTGTTGTCATCATGGAGCCCTTAAGAGGCGGAAAGCTCGTAAACATGCTCCCCGAATCAGCCAAAAAGATAATGAAGGAAAGCGACAGAGATTGGTCTCCCGCAGAATGGGGTTTAAGATGGCTGTACGACCAGCCTGAAGTAACCGTTGTACTGTCCGGAATGAACAGCGTTGAAATGGTCCGTGAGAATTGCAGAACCGCAGCAAATTCTCCTGCAGGACATTTTACGGACTCCGATCACAAGACTCTTGCAGAAGTCACCAAGAAGATCAGAGAGCTTGAAAAAGTAGGCTGCACCGGATGCAGATATTGCATGCCTTGTCCCAAGGGGGTCGATATCCCCGGAGCTTTCAGATGCTACAACGCCATGTATATCGAGTCCAAAAGCGACGGCAGGTTCCAGTATGCGCAGACCGTAGGACTGACCAGAGAGCCCGGATTCCCCGACCAGTGCATAGAATGCGGAAAGTGTGAGAAGCACTGTCCACAGAATATTCCCATTAGAGAAAAATTAAAGGAAGCAGACAAAGCACTTCGTCCGCTTCCCTACAAGATCGGCATAAATATAGTACGCAAATTCATGTTCAGAAAAACCTCTTAGCCTAACCCTTGATGCTTTTCTTTACTTGACGATGCCTCTCTTGCATTCATTATTCAGTGATGATTTCCACTAAAAAAAGAACCTTGAAAGACTCTTCAAGCATATTATCACCACCATTACAAAAAAAGCGGGACTTTACAGTCCCGCTTCTTAAATAAGCAGATCAGATTATTACTCGATAACAGATACGGTATCAAGAAGTGATCCGGTCTCATCATCCATGTAAGTGGTTGCGGTAATGGTTGCGGTATATCCGTCCTTTATCATAACAACCTGAACTACATCGAGATCGATCGTAGTTCCCTCTACTTCGAATACTCCTGAAGTACGGATGCAGGGAACATCCTCACCAAGGAAGACAACGGTGGAACGCTCACAGTTAACATCGGAAGCTCCCATTGACTCATAGGTCTGTGCAAGGAAAGGAATGGTAGCATCGATCATATCTGCAGCATCGTCCTGAGTAAGTCTGGAATCAGTGCTTGATAAAGTAAGATTGAGAGAGTTCATGAAATCCTCATCGGTAAGATAGAAATCAATAATGGTCTCACCTGACTCAAGTGCATTGCTGACAGCCTCGGTGTAGAGAGAGTCGCCCTCTGCGATCATATCGGCGGTCATGTATCCGAGCTGCTCGATAGTCTCATCATCAGCGAAAGCATATCCTTCGATAGCTCTAACCTTGATTCCGAAATACTCGTTGGTGTAAAACTCTCCATCAACGGTTCCGAAGATATCTGCTGCAGCTTCAGCATCAGCATCCTCTGCATCGGTGTCCTCTGCATCTGCGTCAGCGTCTTCTGCGTCAGCGTCTTCTGCATCAGCATCCTCTGCATCAACGTCCTCAGCATCAGCTTCTTCGGTCTCTTCTTCCTCAACAACTACATCCTGAGTATCGGTGTTGTTGTCAGAGCCGCCGGCACAAGCTGTGAGGCTGAATGCCATAACAAGTGAAAGTAATGTTGCAATAGTTCTTTTTTTCATAATATTTTTTCTCCTCAAAAAAAATAATACTGTCGTCCGCTCATTAAGCAAACAACAGTAGCGATGATACATCCGTTTTCAAGAAAAGGTCAAGTAAATAATTATTAAGAATCCATTTAGAGCCTCCGGATTCCCGATAAAACAAGGGTTTTAATCATATTGACACATCTCAATTCCGTATGATAATATTTGCATGGTTAGTCTTCTCTAACCAATGAATAAATCATGTTTGGTTCCTCTCCTTTTATCCGTACCTATGACGGTATAAATGGAGAGGAATTCAATGTTACCAGGAGGAATGCCATGAAAGATTATTTGGAAATCGTAGAAGTCTACGGCAGAGAAATACTTGATTCCAGAGGAAACCCTACCGTTGAAGCAGAGATCACTCTCGCAGACGGAACCGTCGCTACAGGATGCGCACCCAGCGGTGCATCAACAGGCGAGTTCGAAGCACTTGAATTAAGAGACGGTGACAAGTCAAGATATCTCGGAAAGGGTGTTACCAAGGCTGTCGATAATATCAATACCAAGATCAAGGATGCGATACTCGGAATGGATGCATCCGATACATATGCCGTTGATGCCGCTATGATAAAGGCAGACGGCACCAAGGATAAATCAAATCTCGGAGCAAATGCGATCCTTGCTGTTTCTATCGCAACAGCACGTGCAGCAGCAAAGTCTCTTGATATTCCTCTTTACAGATTTTTGGGCGGAGTAAACGGAAACAGACTTCCCGTCCCCATGATGAATATCTTAAACGGCGGAGCTCATGCAGACAGTGCGGTAGACACACAGGAATTCATGATCATGCCCGTCGGTGCTCCTTCATTTAAAGAAGCTCTTCGCTGGTGCGCTGAGGTTTTCCATGCACTTAAGGCTCTCATCAAGGATATGGGAGATGTAACAGCTGTAGGCGATGAAGGCGGATTTGCTCCCAATCAGTTAAAGAGTGATGAAGAAGCTATCGAGAAGATCCTCGAAGCTATCAGAAAAGCAGGCTTTGAACCCGGTAAGGATTTCATGATTGCAATGGACGCAGCTTCTTCCGAATGGAAGAGTGAAAAAGGAAAGGGCTTCTACAAGCAGCCCAAGTCCGGCAAAGAGTTTACTTCAGACGAACTCATTGCTCATTGGGAAAGCCTCGTAGATAAGTATCCTATCATCTCCATCGAAGACGGACTTGATGAAGAGGATTGGGAAGGCTGGCAGAGAATGACCGCTAAGATCGGTCACAAGGTTCAGCTTGTAGGAGATGACCTCTTCGTTACCAATACCGAGAGACTCGCAAAGGGAATTAAGCTCGGTGCAGGAAACTCAATCCTGATCAAGCTCAATCAGATTGGTTCCGTCTCAGAGACTCTCGAAGCGATCAAGATGGCTCACAACGCCGGATATACCGCTATCTCCTCTCACCGCTCAGGCGAGACCGCAGATACCACCATCGCAGATCTTGCGGTTGCACTTAATACCTGCCAGATCAAGACCGGTGCACCCAGCAGAAGCGAAAGAGTTGCCAAGTACAATCAGCTTCTTCGTATCGAAGAGCAGCTCGGTGCATCTGCCGTATATCCTCAGATGAATGCATTTCATGTAAGTAAGTAGTTTACCCTCCTGAATTTCTTTTATATCCATGACAGTGGGGACATACCCCTTTGTCATCTTTCCTTTAGTTTGACACTTATTTATGAAGTTCGAAGGAAGATGACAAAAGGGTACGTCCCCATTGTCATATAAACAATAAGAAACCGCCCGGAGGGGGCGGTTTCTTTGTGTAGGGGGTTGAAATGTACAGGCTGCTTAAGCCAATTGGAGGTCTATGTAATTAAATAAGCGATCTGCCGAGAGCACGGCACTCATAAAGAGCGTTCTCATCGGGTGCTTCATGAGCGATAACAGGTTCACCCACAAGAAGGGCTCCGTCCGCTTTCACCTGATCTTCCCACTGTCTCATCCACTCTCCGTCGCCCCATCCGTAGGAACCGAAAAGGGCTACTTTTCTGCCTGAAAGACTTGATTCAATGGAATCAAACATGGGCTGGAATTCTGTTTCTTCAAGCACCTCTGCTCCCATTGCGGGACAGCCGAGTGCAATTGCATCATATTTATCCAAATCTTCCGGTTTGAAGTCCGATGCATTTATCAGAACAGCCTCGGCACCGGCAACGGATGCTCCGTCGCTTATCGCCTGAGCCATCTGAGCGGTATTACCTGTTCCGCTCCAGAAAACTATTGCTATCTTACTCATTTGAGACTACCTTTCTGTACAAAAAATCAGATGTGTGATATTATTTTGGAGGCTTAGTTAGTTATTACTAACCGCTGTGTGTATAAACATACCATGCATATAGGTTTATGTCAATACTTTCTTTTTAACTTTTTTTCAATAAATAATCCAATGGCGATAAATGCCGGTGGAGACGGCACTTTCCGGGTTATGGATCACTGCCCGAAAAGTACTGCCCCACCGGCATTAAGATTTAAGAAAAAATATATTTGTAATTACCGATAAAAATGGTATGATTTGGTTAGTTATTACTAACCTATAGAAAGAGGTGTATTTATGAGTGAATTTTTTCCTAATATTCCCGAGATAAAATTTGAGGGAAAAGAAAGCAAGAACCCTCTCGCTTTCAAGTACTATGATGCGAAGAAAGTCATCATGGGCAAGACCATGGAAGAACATCTGAATTTTGCCATGGCATGGTGGCACAATCTCTGTGCAAACGGTGTAGACATGTTCGGAGCAGGAACCGCTGACAAGAGCTTCGGTGCCGTTCCCGGAACAATGGAGCATGCCAAGGCTAAAGTAGATGCCGGTATAGAATTTATGAAAAAGCTGGGTATCAAATACTACTGCTTCCATGATGCAGACATCTGTCCCGAAGATCCCGATGATATAAACGAGACTAACAGAAGACTTGATGAGATCACCGATTACATCGTGGAGAAAACAAAGGGAACGGATATCAAGTGTCTCTGGGCTACCTGCAACATGTTTAGCAACCCCCGTTTCATGAACGGTGCCGCAAGTTCAAATTCCGCCGATGTATGGTGCTTTGCTGCCGCTCAGGTCAAAAAAGGACTTGAGAATGCAGTTAAACTCGGTGCTAAGGGATATGTATTCTGGGGCGGACGTGAAGGCTATGAGACTCTTCTCAACACCGACATGAAACTCGAGCAGGAAAATATAGCAACACTCTTTACCCTTGCAAGAGATTACGGACGCAAGATCGGATTTAAGGGAGATTTCTATATCGAGCCCAAGCCGAAGGAACCCATGAAGCATCAGTATGATTTCGATGCCGCAACAGCCATCGGATTCCTCAGAAAGAACGGCCTCGACAAGGATTTCAGAATGAACATCGAAGCTAACCACGCAACTCTTGCGGGACATACTTTCCAGCACGAGCTCAGAGTATGTGCTGTTGAAGATATGATGGGTTCCGTTGACGCAAACATGGGTGATACCCTTCTCGGATGGGATACGGACCAGTTCCCCACCAATGTATACGACACAACTCTGGCTATGTACGAGATCTTAAAAGCCGGCGGATTAAGAGGCGGACTTAACTTCGACTCCAAGAACCGCCGCCCTTCCAACACTCCCGAGGATATGTTCTATGCATTCATCTCCGGAATGGACGCCTTCGCTCTCGGCCTTATAAAGGCAGCCGCCATCATCGAAGACGGACGTATCGATGAATTCGTCAAAGAGCGCTATTCAAGCTACTCTGACGGAATCGGCAAGAAGATCCGTGACAGAAGCATCACCCTCGAAGAAGCTGCAGCACATGCCGCAGAGCTTAAGAAGCCCGCATCACCCGGATCGGGCAGACAGGAATACTTAGAGACCGTTTTGAACAACATACTGTTCGGATAATTTGATAATCCCTCCGTTTTTCCATTTTTAGATGACAGTGGGTACGCTCCTGTATTGTCACCCGGTGACAATACAGAAGTGTCCTCGCTGTCATCTTTTTTGTGACTGAATTGGAAATTTCTACATAATTAAGGAAATTTCAGGTAAAAACGCTCTTTATAACGTTCGTTGTGCTAAAATAGATACGTAAATTACCGATAAATACTATGAAAAGACAAATTGTCAGATAATTTATTTTTCGGTTATGGGGAAAACAAGTTTCTTAAAATCTAACAGAGGGGCGAGTCTGGTTCTAGTTTCAATCTTCAGTGTCATCGTAATATCGCTGGCGCTTACTTTAGTTGCCATCGGTTCGATGCTTCTTTCCGATGCCGGATCCGTCAAAAAATACAATCAGGCATACGAATTGGCAACCAGTCTCTCGGCTCGTATCGAGGAACTGATCTTAAACGAATCATCCGATAATCTCCACAAATCCCGGATCGATCTGGATTCTTTTATAACCGATCCCGCAACAGACGGCGATATAGTGCCTCTGACGTCGGGCTTCGCTTCTGTTCCGGACTCTTCGGTCCATGCAGTGATTTCCAGAAAAACCGGAACCGGCGGTACTTACTATGTTCTGACCGTCACAGCCACAGCATCGGGTGAAACATATATCAAAACCACGGAATACACGGGAAATGCTACTTCAGGTTACAGCAAAAGGTAGATCTGATATGACAGATAAAACATACGGCAAATTGATAAAGAACAACAGCGGTGAAACTCTCGTCGAAGTAATGGTCACTTTTACTGTGCTCATGATCGTGGTCGCCATGTTCACCGGTGCCACGAATTTTGCAAGTGCGACAATAAACAACTCCATTGATATAAGGCGTACGGCCGATGAGGAGTATGAGAATTTCCGCAAGGAACTCAGTAAGGAGAAAAAGACTAACTCTCCCAGTACCACAATGCGTACCGCTCAGTCTCCCGTTTCTGTATCCATATCGGGAACAGATGGAAACTATGACCTCACCGCATATCAGTATAAATCCGGTGACTCAATCTATTGGGTATTCAGATGAAAAAATATACGTGCGGAAAATCAAATACCCGTAAGAATTCAGGTTTCACCATGGTGGAACTTCTGGTTTCCATGACTCTTACCGCACTCTTTGCAACCGCGATAGTTGCGCTGCTTCCCGCTTCCACCAGGATATATATGCAGCTTCAATCAATGAGCAGAGCTCAGGTTGTTGCGGATATGGTGATCGACTCTCTGAGGGAAGAATGTGCCGAGGCATACATAGATGATTTTGCATCGGTTAGGATCGTTAATCTGGGAATGGATCCCTACGACCCTTCAACCGGAGATCAGTTGCTCCTGAGTACATTCGAGCAGCCCGACCCCCGTACGGCAAGGTTCGACTCTGCGGGAAATGTTCTCATCATCCGGAAAAATCCCGGATTTTGTCAGGCCGTATATTCCTGTATGCCTATCTCCTATTCCAATTTCATGAGTGTCAGAAACGCCAACATTCTGGAGGGAACCTCTTATATATTCCCCAATCCTGCGGACGGCATCGGCGGAATATCCTCCAGGGCGGTTTACAGATTCTACCCTACTGCAGCAGACACATCCGCAACTCCCGAAACCCGTCAGGGATACGTTCATTTCGGATATTACCAGTGCGGAAGAGAAAACAAAAGCTGCACCTACAACGGTGAATCCAAGACAATCGGATGCATCTACCCCGCAGTCAGATACGATTACACTGCACCTTTTTCATCCACGGCTTATAACGGATATACGGTAAGCCTTGAATTCTCGGACCTGCAGACTTCGTCGGATGATATATATGTTCAGAGACCTCTCAGTGTTAAAGTCACCGTCAAAGTATATGCATGCGACTATGCGCATCAGGCCTCGGAAAGTCCCGTTTATACCAGAAGTTCAATCCTTGTTTTCGCAGAGGACACCACCGAATGATATTCAGAGAACATGATTCAAAAAAGAATATCAATGCCGGTTTCACACTGGTTGAAATGATAGTAGTCCTGGTAATACTGGGAATACTTGCTTCTGCTGCGGTCTACAGTATCATGGCATACATAGACATGACCAGATACAACAACAATCAAAGGACCGCAGAGACCATATACCAGTCTGCCCAGGCGTCTTTGAATCACATGTCGGAAAACGGAAGTCTGGACGAATGGAGCAGGGCTCTCATAGGTCCCAAAGGCCTTAATGATGAGGGCAGCGACGGTATAGGAACGGAAGACCCTTCTCAGGACAATAACCGCGAATTATTTGATACAAAATTCAATCCCGGATCATTCAGATTGTTCCCGGACAAACTTCCGAATTCTCTTCCCGGACAGTCCGTACATATGCGTTATGCCGTTACATATACTCCCGGTGCGAATAATGCACAAAACGACCTGATCAAGGAACTCATCTATCAGGACTTCAAAGCAACCGATGTAATGTCGGGTATCATCACCATAGAATTCGACGTGGAGAAGGCTCTGGATGCGTCCGGAAATCTTCATCTCAGCACAAGTGTATGTTCTGTTTTTTACGACAGTAAGAGAACAACATGGAATCTGCAGGCATATAATAATCATACGGATCTTACGGTTCCTTACAGAGACGGTGAATATCGTCAGAAAACCAGTCTTATCGGATACTATTGCGGCGATGTAAGTCTGTCCTCGATAGATTCAGTTTTCGTGCCTTCCGAAGTTGAAGTAAACGATTTCACGCTCAGGAACGGAGAAACTCTCGATATCAAATGGTCGGTCAAATCCGATGACAATCCCGTAACCGGCGTTCCCGACCACGTTCACTATACTTTCACCCTGTTCAACGCAGACACGGATGAAAAATTCTGTGATCTGGTTCTTAACGAGAATTCCATTTTCGAAGGATATCCTCAGCAGAATCTTTATCAGAAAGGTTTTTACGAAGCACTCAAATTCAGCAAAGACAACTTTGATCTTTTACTCGAGGATCACACCACAAATCTTTCTTTTGTAGGGCATACGGGAACAAGGGATTACACCGTGCTCTATACCAAAGAGACGGTCAGTGATCTCAGAGGAATACCCATAACCGTTTACAAGGCTTCCATTCAGGGTATAGCCAAAGTTTACGTACACAGGGTATCTCCTTCACACTATGCATTCGACTACAACAGCGAAGGCAACAAGCTTTTCCAAAACGATAATTATTTCAATTTCCCCATCACCATATCCTACGAGATATACGATGTATACGGCTCAACCATTTCCGAGGGAGTATACTACTCTCTTTCTCTTGATGCGATGATGTCCCGCAATCTCATCGACAACGCCATGAATCCGGCAAGCGGCACGGCTGCCGAAACGCTGAAAACTCTCAACTACAGCTTCCACAGACTGACTGCACCCAATATTACCAAGCTTGTAGCTAACGGATTCCCCACCAACTTCTACGCTACCATGTTTGCGGAAAACGATGACTTCGGTGATGCGTACGCAGCATACAAAGGAACACATATCGCCGCTACGGATACGGTTTACGCAAGCAGGGCTCTCGACGATCCGGTTTATTACATTTCCGAAGGAAATTACAGATATATGGATCAAGCAGCCTCAAAGGAAAACGGCAAGAACTATGCGGTGGTCAATTCTTATTTCGGAGATCTGGGTACCGGAAGTGTAGGAACCAAGCCCACCATCGGTGGAACCGACAGAGCTGTCATAACTTCATACAGGCATCTCTATAACATCCGTATGCTCGAAAACAATACGGGCATCGATGTCTGTTATTCGATCGTAAGAGATCTGAACTGGTACACCATGAAGACCGTTGCGGGTAATCCGGTTTATTCCAGTGATGTTGTCGTATACTCTCCCGTAAACAATGTGGGAATCGTTCCTCATTCTCCCGTTCCCATACCGGGTCCTACTGCCATTACTCACAAAGAATACGGAGATGATCTCTGCGTAGTATCATTCCCCTCTATTCCCAAGGTCAACACTCATACAACACTTCAGGCCGTAACAGATACCCTTACGGGGAAAATAGCTTCCATCAATAATCTGCAGATGAGAATGGAGTCGTTCTTTGACAGGAATCAGAATGCTTCCTCACTGGACGGATACGGTCTTATCAATGTAAACCGCGGTAATATAATCAACATCCGTGCCAACGGAATGACACTGCTCCTCAGTGATGTACCCGACGGTTCTCCCGATGATACGGATGAGATTAAGTCTGCGGTTACATCTCTCGTAAATACCACCGTCGATTCCACAAATGCACTAATATTCAAAGGCAGTTCCCCCATGGGAGGACTGGTCGGAACAAATATCGGTAATATCGGTTCTCCTACCATCACCGACAAAGAAAACAACACGATCAAATTCAGTAATTGCATCATTACCTCTCTGTATAAGGACAGCTCGGACAATTGGCATCTTTACGAACTCTCGGCATGCGGGGTAATAGTCGGTGACAACGGTGCAACATCCGTAGCAAATGCCCCGGGTTATCTCTACGGTCATCTGGAAACAACCGGAAAATTTGTTTCCGCAAACTGGCTGAATGTCAGTGGTTCAGTAGGTTATACCAGAAGTGATATTGATGCATTCATTCGCGTTAACAACACCGAAGACACTGATAAAGCGATCATTGATTTCGGTAGCGACATCACATCCGTATTGTATGCAACCTCCGACTCTTTGGGCGGTGCGGTAGGAAGTACGCTTAACAACGCTAACTTCTGTCAGAACTCAAAAGTCGCAACCTTGTCATATTCATGTACATCCGACGGAATTCTCTCGATCACCGAAGATCTTGGTTTGGCATCACCCGTAGATCCTCTTGAATATGCAATTGACGTAACTCTCGATTCACATTCCTATATTCTGTGCAAGACAGATGAAGAATCAAAAGATGTGAAGCGTGAAACCGGAATAGGCGGTGCTGTCGGACGAATCAGTCATTACGGCGGCGGAATTATCAGCATACGTGTCAGAAACGAAGGAGTCATCACATCTTCCGACGGAAAAAGCTATGTCAAGAATCTTGGCGGAGCCGTTGGCATCATTACCAGCAGTGATGTATCAGATGTGAGCATCCTTGTGATCAATGATAATAATTCGCATATAGGTTCATATACATACAGTGACAACGGCGTTAACAAAACATATTACGGTTATGCACATACAACCGGAGGCGCTGTAGGTAAGATCAATGCTTTAAACGGTATAAACGCAAACGTATTGATCTCCGTGATCAATAATGGAGATATATACGGTGACTGCACTCATGCCGGAAATCAATTGAATACAAACGTGGACAAAACCACCGGCGGAATAGGCGGTGCCGTAGGTGCGATCACCGGCGGGCAGAATACTCTTCCTCTTTTCCGTATAGCATCCTTCAACTATGGAACTATCATCGGAAACACAAACGCCCATCCCATTTCGGATGCCAAATGTAACAATTCCGGTATCGGAGGAAGCGTCGGTTTGATCCGGTTCATGCCGAGAGCAAGTTCGATCTATTGTTTCGAAAGCGGATCCATTCACTCATACGGAAATAACGCAGGCGGTGTAATAGGTACGCAGACAGGCGCGCTCAGCAGTGATCCTTCGGGAGTCTCAACTACAATTACCGCTAAGTTGCAGTCCGGATCCAAGATCGTCTCCGATCTTTCAAATGCAGGAGGCGTTATAGGTAATGCACAAAATATCTGCTCGTATATGGCTCTTCGTTCCATCGTATCCGGAAGTGTCTCAGTCAACGCGGTTGCAAACTGCGGCGGTGTCTGCGGCTTATTCAAGGCGGGTAACAATTCCGCCAACTCATCGTTATCTCTCGTGCAGGGAGATGCAGGCTCCGTAACCCTTACCGTTAATGCATGCAAATCAGCACTTTCGGGAACCGTTTATGATACCGATACCGTAAATGCGGGAGGTTTGATCGGATACCTCACCGTTGGAAACTCAGAGATAAAGACTGCATTTAATCTTCCCACTCAGACTGCCGGAAATACAGTTATCGTAAATGTGGACAGCTACGATAATGCGGGAGGAATGATCGGAAGACTTGATAACACCAATCATTCCACCACCTCTGATATGACCGTGGTGCTTAATCCTTATTCCCACGTGCACGCAAGAAATGCTAATGCGGGCGGTGCAATAGGACTTCTTAATACGAACAAGAACTTTAATTCGACTGTTTCAGTAAATTCATATGTATATTTAAACAGCGCAGCTCCCATCATTCAGGCAGACGGTGAGAATGTAGGAGGATGTATAGGAAGCAGCATACTTGGAATGACTGTTACCTCTTCCATTACCATGACTTCAAACGGAGGATACGTAAGAGGAGGAAACCATATCGGAGGAGTTATAGGCAGCCTTACCGGATCTCCGAGCATTAGTGAAACCGGAGAGATACTGCTGACCGGAAACATCCTGGCAATAGACGGAACATATCTGTCACCGGAAAATAAAATACTGTCTTCAAATATCGGCGGATGTATCGGTAACAGCTCGGGAACCAAGATCTACGGCTCCGTCAGATCGAACCTTACGAATCTTGCCATAAACGGATATGAATATGTAGGTGGATGTATAGGAAGACTTACCGGCGGAGAGATTGGCGAAAATGCTCATGTCATCTATGAAGGAACTAATTCCCTCATATCCGGAAAGGGCAATATCGGCGGATGCATCGGCAAAGTCGAAAGCGTAGGAAATATTTCCGGAGAAATCAGTTACATTGGTGAAAGTGCTCATATACTTTGCGCATCAGCAGATGAAAGTCCCGAATATGCGGGCGGTATTGCAGGTTCCGTAACAGGCTCATACTTCAAGAACAGTTCAGTGTTAAGTTTTGCATCCGCAGGAGCATCCATATCCGGCGGAAACTACACCGGAGGCATTATAGGAGCAATGAGTTCCGGTACCATAGAAGGTTCTTCAAAGATGGTATTTGGCGGAGAAGGAACCGCTATCACAGGAGCAAATTACACAGGCGGAATCATCGGATATGCCAATACCGGAATATCCATCAAGAACACATCTGTTCTCCTGTATGAGGCAACCACATCTTCCATAACCGGTTCCGAACATACCGGCGGAATCATCGGATGCTACGAAACAAATGCCAAGATAGAAAACAGTCCGCAACTGATCTATAACGGACAGGATTCTTCCATAACAGGAACCAAACACACCGGAGGAATATTCGGAGAAGTATATAACGGCTCTTCATCGGAGTCCTCCAAGTATACATTCACAGGCAAGAATATTTCCATAACCGGTACCGATAATGTGGGAGGAATCATAGGATACTCGAATGCATTCTCAAACGCTGCGGCAATAACCCTTGCTCCGGTTTCAGAATGTACGATAAAGGGAAACAATTACGTAGGTGGAATCGCAGGACTAGCATATTCGAGAAACAACGAAAACCTTCATAAGAAACCCAAAGTGATCCTGGATAACTGCACACTGTCGATAACCGGATCGGGATATACGGGCGGAATCGTAGGAGCTGCAGAAAACAACTGCTACTATTCGGGTGGAAGCATTCAAGTCAAAAACTCTGCGCTAAGTATCAGATCAACAGACAGTGCAGCCGGAGGAAACGTCGGCCATATTTCCGGCGGAAATATCGGAAAGGGCACAACACTTGAGATAAGGTGCGAAGGCACTTCAACCGTATCCGTAAATGCCGCAACATATGCCGGAGGTCTGGTGGGCAAGATAGAAGGTGCTTTTCAAAACACACCATTTATATCCCTTGTTTCCAACAGTAATTCCCAGATCACTGTATCAGGCAATACTGCTGCCGGAGGAATAGTCGGATATAACTCAAGCACCTTCGGAAGAACGGAAGGAGACAGTTCGACCATTCGTATACCCGATGGCGGATCGATAGATATCTCATCTTCCGGAACATGGGGAGCGATCATGGGTGTAAATGAAGGCACATTCAATGTGAATACTTCACAGACATACGTTATAACCCTTAAGAACTATCCCGCAGGCGCAGATGCCATGGATCTTCTGTTCGGTTCTACTCCTGCAAACACAAAAAAATTCAATTATTCGGTAAACGGAAATACAGGAACATATAACGTACCTTGATCAAACAGGTGAATAACCATGGATGATTTAAATAGCAATTCCAAAACTGAATTCTATGTAAAAGAAAGTACGGGCAGATTCGGAAAAATCGCGCGGATCCTGATCATTGTCGCTTTGATCATCGGTGTCATTGTATTTATATCCGGTATAGGATCCGGTGCAAGAACAGCTCTTGGACACGCCAAAGATATCCGGGTTGCAATGAAGCTTGTATCACTGGAATTCTATAAAGGTGATGAGTCTATATACGATCCTTCATATCAGACAGGTCTTGCCCCGGATGCACTTACCAGGATGCAGACCATGATTCCCATAAAAGGTGAGATCACACTTACGGGATGGGATTACGAAAATGATATTCCTCTTTCTTTTACATACAGGGAAGGAAGATATCTTGTGGAATACAAGGATGTAGGAAGCGGGGACGGAACATACGGAATGAACGGTGACTGGACAGTATACTACGATCTTAAGGTACTGGAATACTCAGCAGGAGAATAAAAAAAGATGCCTGACTACAGATACACAGCACAAACCAAAAACGGAAAACAGATCAAAGGACGGATTAAAGCTTCCGATGAAAGAGAGATCAGAAAGCTTGTAAGCAGCAAAGATCAGACTCTTCTCTACTACGAAGCAGTAACGAAGCAGATAGCTCTGAAGCCGCTGAAAAAATCTCAGCTTTCGGATTTCTGCAGACAGATGGGCGAGCTCATCAAATCCGGTATCTCAATACTCCGTGCACTCGAGATCCAGGGAGCTGATGAATCGATTACTCCCTATGAGAAAGAACTCTATATGAGACTCAGGGACAGAGTCGTTCAGGGTATTGCATTGTCAACCGCCATGGAAGAACTATATCCCGCATTTCCTCCGCTCCTCGTATATATGTTCAGAGCTGCGGAAAGCTCAGGTAATCTTGATACCACATCCCTCAGGCTGGCAGATCAATATCAAAAAGAAAACCATCTTGAGTCAGAGGCCAAAAATGCACTTACTTACCCGAAAATACTGGCTGCACTTATCGTAGGTGTCGTGGGAATCATATTCGGATTCATCATGCCACAGTTTGAAGAACTCTTCAATGAGATGCCGGTTCTTCCCGCACCGACGAGATTCCTGCTCGGCGTAAGTGATTTTGTCAGGAACTACTGGTATCTGCTTTTGATCTTTGCGGTGCTTATATGGATATTCGGAGGAATAGTTTCAAGAATACCCTCGGTAAGATTAGTGATCGACAAGTTCAAGGTAAGAGGACCGTTGGGAAAACTCCAGAAAGTAATCTACTCCGCACGATTCGCCAGAACAATGAGTTCACTTTACTCGGCAGGCATTCCCATAGACCAATGTCTTTCCATAGCCCGTCAGACCATAGGCAACTCATACATAGAACACCAATTTAATGATGTGATCAAAGCCGTACAGGCGGGCGGTCTGCTCTCTGATGCGCTTGATAATGTAGACGGCTTCGTATCAAAACTTTCATCCGTCGTAAGAGTCGGTGAAGAAACAGGTTCGCTGGATTCAATGCTCGTAAATGTCGCTGACAATCTCGACTTTGCATCCGAACAGGCACTGACCCGAATGGTCAAGTACATAGAACCTGTAATGATAGTAATAATGGCCGTGATCGTCGGTTTCATCATGATCGGTGTCATACTTCCGATCTACCAGTCCTATTCAACAATCGGTGCAGGTCAATAATTTATTTACGGGAGAGAGAAAATGTCCGTTTCTGTATTTTTTTCAAACAAAAATATTCAGATCGTTGTCGGAAAAAGCAAGGGAAAGTCTATATACATAGACCGTCTCATTGAAGCATCCATGCCGGAAAACGCCATACTCAACGGTGTCATCATCGAAGGCGGTGCGGAGGTTATATCCGCTAAGCTTAAGGAGCTGTGGTCCGTTAACAAGATAAGCGGAAATGCAGATCTGATAATCAACAGCCCTCAGCTTATCTCCAACCGTGTAACGATGCCTTTGATTTCCAAGCAGGCAAGTATTACGGACTATCTGGATAAGCAGACCAATCTGGATGAATTCGGAAGATTCGAATCACCCTTAAAGGGCTGGTATCCCATCGAGACCAATAAGAAGGAAAAAACTCAGAACGTCATAACCGAGGTTGCTGAGCGTACTTTCATTGAAACATATATAAAGATCTTCTCTGATGCGGGTATCACTCTCAATTCCGTACACGACGGTGTAAGCCTTGCTACAGAGCTTCTTGCCACATGCATAAGAGGCACAACCGCCATCTACATGATCCGTGATGCCCAAATGCTTGTAACCATACTTTATGAAAACGGAAAGTATTATTATAACTCTACCAAAAGGCTTTTCCAGCAGCCCGGCACGCAGGAATTTGCAGCTGAGATCAGAAGTAACATTTCCGGCATAAAGCAGTTCGCATCATCCAAGCATCTCTCCGGCACCATCACCGATGTGTTCTTCGCAGGAATGACTCCCGAAGATGTAAGCATGCTACAAAGATATCTGGCAGATACGGATCCCGATATATCAGTTCACGGAACCGCAGCCCCTTCACATATCCATTTCAGAAAATGGAGCGACCGTCTGTCATCGTTTATCTATCCCATATCCGGACTTATGGTCCCCCAGACAGGATTCCCTGTTCTTAAGGCCATCAGGAAAAATGATGAAAAATACAACAGGAAGGTCGAGTTATACAAGAAATCCATACCTGTCATAATCACGACCGCTGTACTGATACTTATCACGATCTTTATGCTGATAATCAGGATCAGCACCGCACAAAGATTACGTGATATCGAAAGCTACAATTCGCGTATCGATGTAATGCAAAGTGCCATGGAATACGACGCCTTCATCACCCGTTCGGCAGCTGACGGAAAACAGCAAGGCGGTGCGGATCTGCTTCGTACATACATTGATACTTATCCCATACCGGATTCAAGCGTCAACGAACAGATAATAAACGCGGCATCCAAACATAATGTCTCTGTCGAGTTCAGTTCATACAATTCGGGAGACGGTGTTTTTGCTACCACCGCTTCCTCTCCTACGGTAGAGAATATCAATATGTTCATAGCGGATCTGCTCAATATGGATATATTTGAAAATGTCGACTATACAGGCTACTCGTGGAATGAAAGCGACGGTGCCTGGTCCATCAAAGTCATCTGTACCCTTAGCGGACAATCTGCAAAGGAGGAAGAATAAATGAATTTCAGTTCATCACTCACAGCCAGAGATAAAAAACTTCTCAACCTGCTGGTATATATATTGATCCTGTTCATCTTCGGATGGTGTCTTATCAGACCTTTGTATAGAAAAACCGTTGAGGATCAGGAAAGGATCAGAATAGAATCAGCGTTAAAAGCTAAAAACGAAGCAAAAGTAATCGGACTTACGACTGCCGAAGCTTTATCGGACAGATTCGCGGAAGATCTTGCGAATTCAACATCGATCTACTACGAATACATGGATAGTTCGGAAATAGATAAGCTGGTAACCTCCTATGTATTAAAAAGAGGACTTCTTGCCAGAGATCTGACCATCAATATGCCTCAGGGATATGTTGACGAAAAACCTTATCTCTATTCGGATATTCAGACCTCTGAAACGGAAGCTGCTCCGGAAGTTCAGTCCCCCGAGATTACCGAAGCTCCTGCGGAAGAGGAGATTAAATCCGGTTCCTACTACAAAGAAGCCGTTCTCAGTTTCGTGACCGGATATGAATCTTCGGATATGGGAATCATTTCCAATCCGATGGAAGAATATACAACCGAACTGAAGAATGTCACATCCACCGAAAGTTCCGGACTTCTCTGCGTAGAACTTACACTCGTGGTTGAAGGTGATATCGAAGCCGAACAGGCTGTCATAGATGATCTGGCTCATAACCCTTCGGTAAGGATCACGGGATTTACATGGATAACTCTCGATCCCGTTACATTTATTCTGGAAGACGGATCGGTACTCGTAGTCGAGAGCGATCAGAGACAGTTACAGATCTCGGTTAATTTGTACATGAAAGACAAGGCGGAATAAATGACGCTTGTGTCATTTGATCAATTTCGAAACAAGGGAGATTAGATATGGAAGCAGGCTCTTCTACCAAAATCAGGATCGGCGATCTGATGGTTGCAGCGGGTTATATCAATGAAGCCCAGCTTGCGGATGCACTTCATGAACAGAAAGAATCGAAAAAACGACTGGGTGAGATCCTGATCGAAAAAGGATACGTTACGGAAACACAGATGCTCTACACCCTGGGAAGCCGTATGGGACTTGAAGTGGTCGATCTGTCCACATACCCCGTAGACAGCAATGCGGTCAAAACCATTCCCAGCCAGATGGCATCAAGTTATCTGATGCTTCCCGTGGCATTCCGCGAAGGAACTCTTATAGTTGCGGTAAACGATCCGCTTGATTTTATCAATATCGAGGACGTACGCCAGACCAGCGGTATGAACGTTGAAACTGTTTTGGCAGAACGGGCCTCTATTGAAAATGCCATCAATTATTACTACGCCGAAGTACAGACCAAGCGTGCCGCACAATCTGCCAATGAATCCGCGGTATCTTCCGAGGTCAGGGAAATGGTCATCGATGCAGGTGCCGGCGCAGACGATGCGCCTATCATCAACCTGGTCAACTCCCTTTTGGACAAGGCTTATCAGGATAATGCATCCGATGTCCATATCGAGCCTTTCGAAAAAGAGCTCCATGTCCGTCTTCGTATGGACGGTGCGCTCATCGACTACATGACTCTCCAGAAAAACGTTCAGGGATCACTCATAGCCCGTATCAAGATCATGTCCGAACTTGATATCGCAGAAAAAAGAGTACCTCAGGACGGTCACTTCAGGATCAAGATAAGAGATCAGATCGTGAACGTCAGAGTTTCCGTAATCCCTACGGTATTCGGTGAAAAGGTCGTAATGAGAATTCTTGCCGGAAACTCAAGGATAGACAATGCGTCCACCTTCGGTATGGAGCAGAGTAATTACGAAAAGTTCAGCAGAATGCTTAAATCCCCCAACGGCCTTATCTATATCACGGGACCTACCGGATCGGGTAAGACCACAACCCTTTACATGGCACTGGATTCGCTCTCGGACAGACAGGTTAATATATCCACCATCGAAGACCCCGTGGAGAAGAATCTCAACAGACTAAACCAGATGCAGGTCCATCCCACTGCCGGACTCACATTCGATTCGGGACTCAGGGCACTCTTAAGACAGGACCCCGATATCATAATGGTAGGAGAAACCCGTGACTCCGAAACTGCCAGCATCTCATTAAGGGCAGCTATCACAGGTCACCTGGTTCTCTCAACTCTACACACCAACGATGCGGTTTCTACCATAATAAGACTCATAGATATGGGCGCGGAGCCCTATCTCCTCTCATCGGCGCTGGTGGGTGCGATCGCACAGAGACTTATGAGAAAGGTTTGCCCCGCCTGCGGAAGGGTAACCGGGCTGGATGAATACCAAAGAGCCTTTGCCGGACGTGACATGCCGGGTGCCAGATCCGCCGTAGGATGCGCAAAATGCCACGGAACCGGATACAGCGGACGAATCGCCGTACATGAAGTTCTCTACGTGGACAGGGGCATCAGAAAGCTTATTGCAGAGGGTGCGGATGCGGATACCATCAAGAAATACGCCGTCGAACAGCAGGGTATGAAAACCCTCAAGCAGGCCGGACTTGAGCTTGTGGAAAAAGGCATTACGACAATGGAAGAACTGGAAAAAATTGCCTATAACGAATAATTTTTCAAATTTGTGACAAATACGGAAAAGGTTTTCCCGAAAAGCTAAAGTATTTGTTATAATGACCGATATAAATAACAGATACAAAACTTAAAGGAGTCTTATCTGTATTCTAAGGAGGGAAAAATAATGAAAAAGAACAACAAAGGCTTTACACTCGTAGAACTCATCGTCGTACTTGTTATCCTGGCAATTCTTGCTGCAATCCTTGTTCCTACCCTTTTAGGATACATTGACAGAGCAAGATCCGAGAAGGATTATTCAACCGCTCAGACCGTAAGAGTCGCTGCTCAGGCAGTCATTGACCAGGCATATGGTGACGGATATAAGACCGACAACGCCAACACGCTGACCGCAGTAACCAAGATCTCAGAGATGGAAGGAGACATGGCCAGCACCACCGGAACCTACGGTGATACCGTATATACCCTTTCAGGTGTAAAAACGGCCGACGTATCCGCATTCACATTCCATTACGAAGGCGGAATCATCACCAAAGGAAACGTAACCATTAAGGGACATACATACTATCTTGTAAACGGTGCATGGCAGACCACCGCTCCTGCAACTCCCTAATCAATAGCCGGAAATATAATACCAATCCCCCGCAGAGCAATCTGCGGGGGATTTTTTTGCCAAATATTTAAATAACATTCGCTTGGCGTTGACGAGATTTTATACCAAATGTATTATTAATATCGGTGTGAGGTACTAAATATAGTTGCCCTCCCCATACAATCGAAAATCCGCGGAATTCACTGCGGACACTCAATTTCAGGAGGATAATATGTCAGATTCCAAGAAAACGATCCTCGGAGAGCAGGGTATTTACGACGCTAAAACCCTCGGAACTCCCAAAATGCTGATCCTGGGCCTTCAGCACATGTTCGCAATGTTCGGCTCAACCGTTCTTGTTCCTCTTATCACCGGCCTCAGCGTTTCCGCAACTCTTCTTTTTGCAGGCCTCGGTACTCTTTTATTCCACTTGATCACCAAAAAGAAAGTTCCCGCATTCCTCGGCTCATCCTTCGCATTCCTTGCAGGATACGGTACCATCGCAACTCTTGCGATTGCTAAATCCAACGGCGAGATGATGACCTCGGCTGAACTTCTCCCTTATGCATGCTTCGGAGTAGCGCTTGCAGGACTTCTCTATCTGGTACTTGCACTTCTTTTCAAAGTATTCGGTGCAAACCATGTTATGAAATTCTTCCCTCCCATCGTTACCGGCCCCATCATCATAGCGATCGGACTTAACCTCTCAAAATCAGCTATCGACAGCTGCTCATCAAATTGGCCCATCGCTCTCGTAGCTATTCTTGCCATCATAATCTGTAACATCTGGGGTAAAGGAATGATCAAGATCCTTCCCATCCTCATCGGTGTTATCGCTTCTTATGTAGTAGCGGCTATCACAGGCAACGTTGATTTCTCCGGAGTTGCCGCAGCTCCTTGGGTTGGACTTCCCGTTAAGTATTCAAACACCGTATTCTCAATCTTCACCAATTCCAAGAATGTCGGTACCGATATCCACAACGGACTTCTTATCACCGCAGCAATCACCATCGTTCCCATTGCTATCGCAACTATGATGGAGCACATCGGAGACGTATCCGCTATCTCCTCAACTGTAAACCGTAACTTCATCAAGGATCCCGGACTTCACAGAACTCTTACCGGCGACGGACTTGCAACCACCATCGCTTCACTTTTCGGAGCACCTGCAAACACCACCTACGGCGAGAATACCGGAGTTCTTACTCTTACCAGAGTATTCGATCCTTTCGTAATCAGACTTGCTGCATACTTTGCAATCCTCATGTCCTTCTGTCCCAAGTTTGCAGCGATCATCGAGGCAATGCCTTCAGCAACCGTCGGCGGTATCTCTCTTGTACTTTACGGAATGATCTCCGCAGTCGGAGTACGTAACATCGTTGAGACTCAGGTTGATTTCACCAAGAGCAGAAACGTTATCATCGCAGCTCTCATCCTTGTACTTTCAATCGGAATCAACTTCTCCTCAGCAGGAGCAATCGCTTTCAGCGTAGGAAGCGCAAACATCGCTCTTTCAGGTCTTGCAGTCGGATCACTTGTAGGTATTCTTCTCAATGCGATCCTTCCCGGCAAGGACTTCAACTTCAATGAAGAAGCAGGCTCCGAAACAGGCGCAGACCTTTCAGGTATCAGCGAAAAAGAGATCAAGAATAAATAAGAATCTGAACATAATAAATCAACTCCTTACCAAGTATCCAAGGTAAGGAGTTGTTTTTTTATTCAATGATTCATTCGATTACAGGATGGGATAACTCTTTAAATCCGCCTTTTGTATTGATGGTAACCGATTTTCCCGAGTTGATATACTCATCTATAAGTACCTCATCAGAAAGATACCCATCCATCGTCGAAACAAATAAACCGGATATATCATCTGTAAGTTCCAATTCAACAGTCTGTCCGTTCATGATCCTTGTTCCGATACGATCCAGTTCCTCTACATCAAGCCTTGCGATAGGGAATCCTGCTTCCGACATATTGCATGCATCCCCTTCAAGTCCGAATTCTGACATAAACTCAGCCTTGGATTTTTTAAAGACAATCCAATATGGCATCATTGCACCGGCGAATTTCTTTTTTCTTGTTATTACAATCTTTTTCATACTCGTATTACTGATAAATTAAAAGCTCTCTATAATGTATTTTACTCCAACGCAGCCGCATTCATCAATTCCGCAAATTGATCACCAGCAATGCTTTTGTGTTTGTCATGTATACCACCTAATCTATAAAAATGTTTTCTGTTTCTTTGGAGATAGAAACATTAAAAGAGCTCATCAAGAAGTATATAGTAATCGATTTTTTCCATATCAGGTTCTATACCCAGTTCTTTGAACAGAAGGCCGGGATCGATACCGGAATATACCTTGCCGTATGTACCGTCGAAGTTATGTCGGAGGCTCCTGTAGCACATAGCGATATCCTCCCACTTATCGGCAATACCGCAGTTACCCATATCGATAAATCCGCTTATGTCACCGTTATCAATAAGAATATTGGGAAGGCAAAGATCTCCGTGAGACAATACAGGCTCATAGGATGGCCTGTTGTTCTGAAGCCATGTAAGGAGTTCCCTCGGATCCTTGAACCTCCCACTCTCACCGAAAGTATCAGGCTCGGCATCACTTATATCCACAAGGTCATTCTCTACTCTGTATTCTGCTTTCGGAAGTTCGCAGTCAAGATCCTTTGTCACAGGGCAATCCTTTATATCAATGCTCCATAGCATCTTTATCGCCTTGGTAAGGAGGGGGATCAGTTCATCCGGGTG
>JAEEXJ010000137.1 GCA_016291475.1 Lachnospiraceae bacterium
GTTTATCTGACTAAAAATGGATACGATCAGATAACTATGATCAATTCCAAGGAACTTGATGAATTAGAAAGACAGCTGGCTTTGTATAAGTTCAAGCTTGAAATGGAGAAGGGCGAACGCTCCATTCTTGAAGAAGGTACGATTTCATCCAAAGACCTAAAGAGGGAGCTTGGTATCTGATTAATGAAAAAGCTTGAATACTCACCTCTTGTTAGGAATAAATTGAAGTCTTTGAAAAAATGGTTGATTGAACATTTTGATGAAGAGACTTCTAAGAACATTCTTACGGGAATGATATCGGATGCTGATCTGCTTTCAGATAATCCAAAGCTGGGAACAAATATATCTGAAATGTACGATGTAGAAACGGAATATTGGTATCTGTTCACACATCAGCATTATTTAGTATACAGAATCGAACCTAAGAAAATCATAGTTGTTCAGATGTTTAATGAAAAAGAAGATTTTATGATGATTCTATTCGGAATATCCGGAAGAACTCGGGAATCAATAGACTTTTGGGGTGAATGATTTTTTTGTGGAGGAAATTGTGAAATTTCCTCCATTTTTTTAGAATAATTCATCAAGAAATTATACTTATTCCAAATTGCTGATATATGTAAAAAGGATTTTTGAGATCATGCCAATACTTATCGAACTATTCCTGACCTTCGTCAAGATCGGTTTATTTACCTTCGGCGGTGGATATGCGATGCTCTCTATTATCGAGAACATCTGCGTCGAACAGAAAAAGTGGATCACACATGATGAAATGATGAATATAACAGTAATCGCCGAATCGACTCCCGGGCCGATAGCGATTAACTGTGCTACGTATGTAGGCTACAAGAAAGGTAAGCTTCCCGGTGCGATTCTTGCAACACTTGGAGTGGCTGTGCCTTCATTCGTTATTATCTTTGCTATATCCATGTTTCTTGAAGGATTCTTAGAGATTACATGGATTGCACATGCATTTCAGGGTATCAAGATAGCGGTAGGCATACTGATCCTTGATGCGGCTGTAAAGATGATCGGAAAGATGAAAAAGAAACCGTTGCAGACAGGAATTCTTTTGATTTCTTTTGCCGTAATAATGCTTATAAATGTGCTGAATTTGCATTTGTCATCTATAGTGGTGATGCTTAGTGCAGCACTTGTCAGTGTTGCCTTCTTTCTTGTCGAAAAAGGACATGGAAAGGAGGGGCAGGCATGATATATTTAGATCTGCTGATAGGATTTTTGGAAGTGGGACTGTTTTCTTTTGGCGGAGCATATGCTGCAATACCGCTGATCAGAGATGTGGTTTTGGCGCACGAATGGCTTGATGATGAGATGCTTTCGTACATGATAGCGGTGAGTGAGAGTACGCCCGGACCGATTATGGTGAATCTGGCCACTTATGTAGGCAGTAATAAGGGCGGACTGCCTGGCGCATTAATTGCCACAACGGCGGTCATGCTTCCTGCTTTTTTCATTATTCTGTTTATTATGGTTCTTGCAAAGAGTCTTCTTAAGAATCCGTACGTACAGGCAGTGCTCAGAGGACTTAAGCCTTGCGTGATCGGCGTGATACTTGCAACCGGCGTATATATGATTATTGGCAATTGCTATGTGAAGACCGGGACCGGTATTGATATTACCGCACTCCTCATGACTTGCGGCCTTGCACTGATTTATTTTGGCTCAAGAATGTTTGTCAAAAAGGGCCTGTCGCCCATCGGACTTATATGCATTGCGGCTGTGGCCGGTGTGGCGGTTTATGGAATATATTAACTTTGCTACTCCGAGCAATAGAGGTTCTTTTAATCGGGGTGACACCCACCCCGATGGCTGATAAAAAGGAGTAAAACATGATTGAAAACACGGTGGAACGTCTTCGTCGAATAAGACAAAATGAAGCAAATTCTCATATTGATGTATATACTCACGAGAAATTGTATGATTCGGATACTTGGCTAAAGAAACCTATAAAGACAGTACAGGACCTAATGTCTTCTTTTTCAGGATACAAAGAATTACGAGTTCTGGACCTTGGAAGCGGAGTGGGAAGAAACAGCATTTATATCGCAAAGACATTTCAGGGAGAGTCGTGTAGCATTGATTGCGTCGATTTATTGGATGTTGCTATAGAAATACTGGAAAAGAATGCAGCGGAGCATAATGTAGGAAACCGCATTAAAGGAATTGTAAAAGCTATCGAAGACTTCCATATCACCGAAGATTCGTATGACCTTATTCTTGCCGTCTCGGCACTGGAACATATTGATTCTGAGCGGCACTTCACAGACAAATTATCAGAGATATCGCAAGGAATCAGAGACGGCGGAATTGTCTGTCTTGTAATCAATTCCGAAGTTACAGAAATTGATTCGGCAACAGAAAAAGCTCTGGAGCCAAATTATGAGGTCAATCTAAAATCGGAACAGATCTTAAAATATCTTGATGAGTTTTTTGGAGGGTGGACCATTATCAAGAAAAATACCACCGATCAGAAGTACAATATTCCACGCGACGGCATTACCAGCCGTTTAACAACAAAGGTCATTTCTTTTGTTGCCCAAAAATGAAACAACCGGGAGATTGCAGACATGCGGATATACTATATGTACATCCAAGGAGGGGCGCTCATGGAAGATATATTGAATTTAGAAATAGAAACCGACAGCATAGTGCCTGAAAAACCGTATATTCATAAAACTTTTGAAGAAAGACTGGCAGAGCATAACGGTGAAATAACGGTTTGCGATTTTGATTGGGGAGAGCCGGTAGGGAGAGAGATTATATGAACGAGCCTCACCATGGCGACAATAAACAGTATATAACCACAAGGAGGTTATGATGAAGACTCTCTGGAAACTGACTAAGGAGGCAGCCCGTTACAAGGGGCTGTATGTGATTGCAATACTTTCCACATTCGGGCTTACGCTGATCAATCTGGCAGCGCCCAAGGTGTTGTCTTCCATGACGGGACTGGTGGAAGAGGGAGTTGATGAAAGTGCACTCATCCGGATCAGAAATCTTGCTTTTATCCTGCTCGGGCTTTATCTTCTCAGGGTTCTGTTCAGATTTCTGAGCAATTACCTCGCACACAGAGCAGCGTGGTATCTTGTGGGAGACTTAAGGAGCCGCCTCTACGACAAGCTCCAGTGTCTCGATCTTACATTCTTCCACGATAAGCAGACCGGTGATCTTATGAGCCGTGTTATCAACGACACCAGGGACTTCGAGCTTCTTTATGCCCACATGATCCCCGATATCATCACCAATATCGTGACGTTTGCGGGCGTGCTCATCATCCTTCTTACCATTAACTGGAAGCTTGCTCTCATAACCTGCTGTCCCATACCACTAATCCTTATCTCCGGAGTTATTTTCGCTAAAGTGGTAAGGCCCTATTTTAAGGCATCTCAGAAAGTGATGGGCGAACTCAACGCTCAGCTCCAGGATTCACTTTCCGGACTCCGCGAGATTCAGGCATTCGGTCAGGAAAGCTATGAGGGAGAGCGCGTCAGGAAAAAGAGTCTGGAGCAGGTTGTCGCGATGCTCAGAGCTCTTAAGGCAAGTGCGATCTTTCACCCGAGTGTTGAACTCCTTTCATCTCTGGGAACGGTTCTTGTTGTTTTTTTCGGCGGATATCTGGCTTACAGGGGTCAGATCACAGTTTCCGATATAGTTGCTTTTGTTCTGTATCTTTCTCTTTTCTATGCACCTGTTTCGGGACTGGCCAATCTGCTTGAAAACCTGCAGCAGTCTCTTGCGGGAGCGGAGCGTGTCACACTCATACTTGATACGCCTTCGGCCATTCAGAACGCGGAGGATGCGACTCCGCTTGAGGATGTTAAAGGTGCCCTTTGCTTTGATGATGTAACATTCCATTACGAAAATGAGATCCCTGTTCTGAAGCATGTTTCCTTTTCATGCGAACCCGGAATGATGATAGCTCTGGTGGGACCCACAGGAGTGGGCAAGACCACGGCCACACAGCTCATATCAAGGTTTTATGATCCCGTTGAAGGAAGGATCCTTATCGACGGAAAGGACATTAAGACGGTTACGCTTGAAAGCCTTCGTCACAACATATCGCCCGTGCTCCAGGATACTTTCCTTTTTAACGGATCTATCGCGGACAATATCGGATATGCAAGGCCGGATGCAACGAGAGAGGAAATAGAAAACGCAGCTAAAGCCGCACACATACATGAGGATATTCTCCATATGCCTGAGGGGTACGAAACCCAGGTGGGAGAGAGGGGACTCCGCCTTTCGGGAGGTCAGAAGCAGCGCGTTGCCATTGCCCGCGCAATATTAAGAAAGAGCCCCATCATCATTCTTGATGAGGCAACCGCTTCCGTGGATGTGGCTACGGAAAGAGAGATACAGAAAGCCATCGGCGAGATAGCAGGTAAGCGTACCATAATCGCCATTGCCCACAGACTGTCCACCATCATGAATGCGGATCTGATACTTGTGATAGACGGCGGAGAGATCGCAGAGCGCGGAACCCATGCAGAACTTATGGAAAAGAAAGGCATCTACTACAGGATGCAGATGGCTCAGACGTGAACAACGGGACGGTTACTCCGTACCATGTTTCATTTATTTCGTAAAAAAATAAAACTCCCTTTTTCTGTCAATCGAATGGTTGAAGAATAAGGGAGTTTAATTATTTAGTTGAGCATTTTAGCGATTTGTAAGGAACCTGGGTGACATAAGTATAAAGAGAAAACCTAAAGCACAATTGACAACCGCACCCAGGGCTACAAAGAGCAGCATTTGTTTAAGTATAATTCCGACAACCACAAATACTGCGGCAGGTATTATTCCGAAATATATAAAAATTATCTGGACCATAGCCTTTATGGACTGAGCACTTTCCAAAGGTATGGATATATTTATAAAAGCTCCCACCGAAGTTCCGAAAACCGATACACTCATTATGAAAATAAACCAGCAGAGTACGGTAATGGGAGAGGCCTTCAGCATTATTGCTGCAAGTGTCAGAGGAAGTACCAGATCTATTGCATTCACTGCAAAGCATCCGAGCAAAGAATATAATATCTTCTTAAGTTCACTGTCCGGAACAAGTACAAAAAACTCTCTGGACAAATCCTCCTGAAGCGGATTTCCGAGTGTGCGATAAAAAGTGATCATCAAAAGCACCGATCCGGGAACGATAAATCGATCTATTCCGATATTATTGTCCATGACAAGATAAGCGGAAAAAAACGCCGCTGCAAGTCCAATCACCATGGTTTTTGAAAAAATCTTCAAAAACGAAAAACGGAATCTGTTCATGAGCGCCTTATAGAAAAATACGTTTGCTCCCGAACCGTAATGGAATCCGTCTCTTTCGATCTTATCGCTACGTTTCTTTTCTCTTGTTATGATTCCACCCTTTGCGGAATTCTTGGACTCTTCGACCAGCTTGGACATCTTCTCGGCAGAGTACATGGCATCTTCGTAAAAATCCGCATCAGTTTTCCAGATAACAAATATAAGTACGATACAGGAGGCGATGAAAAGTGCCATATAGATAATGGACTTTGTATTTTCGCCTGTCACGGCAAAATAAACCATTCCTCTGAGCCAGCCGTAAAAAGGTATCCAGAATGTATTTCTGTTGCCGAAGAAATTTACAGCTGCAGTTGCTATATCCGCATTTGTGGCCTTCTGATAAATAATAAAGCTTATTCCCAATATCACATAAAAGGCTAAAAGGATCTTTCCGATATTTTTCTTTTTATTGCCCTCACCCTTGCTGAACACGGTATAAATAGTAACCTGTGCAAGAGTACTGAATGCCATTACAAGGCCATAGGCAATGATTATCGAAAATGA
>JAEEXJ010000038.1 GCA_016291475.1 Lachnospiraceae bacterium
TGAGGCTAAGGAATCCGGAGAAAAACAGCGTTAACTTACATCCTGACTAAAGGATGAGTTATATACTTCTATATTATGTAGAAGAAATTCAAACAGGAGGATTTGAAAAAATGAAAAGCAAGAAACTTTTAGCTCTGCTTCTCAGCATGGGAATGACCCTTTCCATGGTCGCAGGTTGCGGCAACACCGAGCCTACCACCGTAGAAACTCCCGAGACTGAAGTTGAAGAGCAGGGACAGCCCGAAACTGATCCCGAACCCACAGAAACTGTGGATGCAACTATTGTTTACGCAACCTCTACTTTCGGACAGAAGTTCAGCCCCTTCTTCGTAACAACCGCTTACGATCAGGAAGTTGTTGATCTTACCCAGGGTGAACTCCTTGCTGCAGACCGTGGTGGCGCTATCATCAACAACGGTATCGCAGGTGAGACCGTTACCTACAACGGTTCTGACTACGAGTACAAGGGAATGGGTGACGTTGAAGTTGTTCAGAACGCTGACGGATCAGTTGATTACAACCTCACCATGAAAGAGGGCGTTAAGTTCTCTGACGGCGTTGATGCTACCATCGATGACGTAATCTTCACCATTTATGTTCTTTGCGATCCTACCTATGACGGATCTTCTACCATCTACGCTCTTCCCATCGAAGGAATGGATGAGTACCGCGGAGGTATGGAGACCAAGTTCAACCTTATCGTTAAAGCAGGTAAGGACAACGATGATTTCTCTCTCTGGACCGAGGATGAGCAGACTGCTCTTTGGGAAGATCTTGAGCAGGCAGGTGCAGCATTCTGCCAGGAGATCGTTGATTACTGTGTAGCCGGAGAGTATATTGCTGATTCAAGTGACGTAGCAGGTGCGGCTGAAGCCTGGGGATTTGCAGGACTTGATGCAGATGCTACCACTACCGATATGTTCTATCTCATCGCTGATGAGTACGGATGGGATCTTGCAAGCATGTCCGATACCGAGTCTGCAGGATCTTCACTCTTCGATCTCATGAATGATTATGCATCATATACCATCGGTGTTCAGACAGGTGATGGCGCTGAAAACATTTCCGGTATCGAAAAAACCGGTGACTACAGCATGACCGTTCACATGACTGAGTTCGATGCAACCGCTATCTACAACATGGCATTCACCATCGCTCCTCTTCACTATTATGGTGATACTTCTCTTTATGATTATGACAACAACAGCTTCGGTTTCGTAAAGGGTGATCTTTCCGGAGTAAAGTCTAAGAATACCGAGCCTCTCGGATGCGGACCTTACACCTTCGAAGGATACTCAAACGGTGTTGTTACTCTTAAAGCTAACCCTTATTACTTCCAGGGCGAGCCTAAGACCACCTATATCCTTATGCAGGAATCTGTTGATTCCGACTATGTTCCCGGTATCGTAACCGGATCTTTCGACATCGCAGTTCCTTCCATCAGCGATGATGTAGTTAAGGCTATCAAGGACGCTAACAGCGGAGAACTTGTAGGCGACAGCATCACCACCGTTCTTGTTGACTATCGTGGATACGGATATCTCGGAATTAACGCTGACCTTGTTAACGTAGGCGGAGATCCCGCTTCAGAGGCTTCCAAGAATCTTCGTAAGGGATTCATGACCCTCTTCTCAGTTTATCGTGATACCGTTATCAATTCTTACTACGGAGATCGTGCATCTGTTATTCAGTATCCTATCTCCAACACTTCATGGGCAGCACCTCAGCCTGCAGATGAAGGATATGTTGCAGCTTATTCAGTAGATGTAGACGGAAATGCAATTTACGATGCTTCCATGAACGAGGAGCAGCGTTATGAGGCAGCTAAGGAAGCTGCAATCGGATACTTCAAGGCAGCAGGATTCAACTATGACGAAGCTACCGGCCAGTTCACCGATTTCACCGAGACTTACGAAGTAATGATCCCCGGACAGGGACAGCAGGATCACCCTGCATACGGTGTTGCAGTAGCAGCATCCGAAGTTCTTGAGGGAATGGGAATCAAACTTCAGGTTAACGACGTAGGAACTTCAGTATGGAACAACGCACTTGAGTCCAACACCGCTATGATGTGGGCAGCTGCATGGCAGGCAAGCGTTGATCCCGATATGACTCAGGTTTACTCCAGCGCAAATGCACATGGCAACGGAACCAACTCCAACCACTATGCTGTAGACGATGCAGATCTCGATGAGCTTATCAGAGCAGGACGTCAGAGCGCTGATACCGAAGAGAGAAAGGCTATCTACAAAGAGGCAATGGAGATCATCATGGATTGGGGCTGCGAGCTTCCTCTTTATCAGAGAAAGAACTGCACCACCTTCTCTACCGAGCGTGTTGATATCGCTACTATCCCTCAGGATATGACTCCTTACTGGGTATGGTATGCAGAAATCCACACCATGGCTACCAAATAATTATTTTTAGACGTAATTAATGATCCGGATGGGAGGAGGCAACTGCCTCCTCTCAGGTCCGGTTTAGAAGGCAGGATTTTTAAAATGGCTAAGTTTATAATCAAACGATTATTGTACAGCGTACTTATTCTTTTCTTCGTCATGTTTCTCATCTACGTGCTGATGTATAACATGCCCATGAGCTTTGTTGAGACGAAGGCAAGAGAACTCGCATCCCGTCCCGGTGCTACCAAGAGCTATACCGAGTGGCTTGCGGATCTTAATGCACAATACGGAATGGATAAGGGCGTGGTACAGGGATACTTCGTTTGGCTTAGCAGCGCTGTCCGCGGAAACTGGGGAGACAGCTGGCAGTGGACCGTCCCCGTTCTTGAGAAGTTCAACAGTACAGTCTGGTACAGTTTTGCACTGGGACTGGTTTCTTTCATATTTGAAGTTATTATCGCAATACCGCTTGGAATTACTGCGGCCAAAAAACAATACAGCTTTACGGATTACTTCACCACCGTTGTCGCCATGGTAAGTATTTCGTTACCTACATTCTTCCTGGCGACCCTTCTTAAATATGTCTTTGCTGTCAAACTCGGATGGGTTGATCTCACCGGTATGCAGGGACGTGATTATCAGTTTTTATCTACTATTGGAAAATTCCTGGATTTAGCGAAGCACTTCGCACTTCCTGCCGTAACTCTTACTGTTATCGGTATCGGAAGCCTTATGCGCTATACCCGTACAAATATGCTGGAAGTTCTTAATTCCGATTACATCAGAACCGCTCGTGCGAAGGGCGTTCCCGAGAAGAAAGTTATCGGAAAGCATGCTTTCAGAAATACACTCATTCCTCTTGTAACCATGCTTGGCGGAATGCTTCCCGGACTTTTCTCCGGAGCGCTTATTACCGAGACACTCTTCGGTATCAGAGGAATCGGCTATGCTTCATACTATTCAATGACACAGGCGGATATTCCGTTTATCATGTTCTATCTTGCATTTATTTCGGTGCTCACACTTCTCGGAAACCTGATCTCCGATCTGCTCTATGCTGCGGTTGATCCCAGAGTGCGCCTGAGTTGATAATTATTGAAAAGGAATCTATAGAGACATGGCTTCATATAATCTGAATGAAATATTAAAAGCGAAAGCCGGAAAAGGCGATAAGCAGGGAACGGTCGGACTTGATGACGTTGCCCGTGTTAAGGTTCTTTCTCCCGGAAGACAGGTTTTCAAGAGATTTATCAGAAACCGCCTTGCAGTATTCGGAAGCGTTCTTCTGATCATAATGTTTGTTTTCTCTTTCTTAGGTCCTCTTTTTTATCACTGCGGACAGAAGGAGATATTCTACAAATATGATTCTCAGAATATAAACTACGGACTGGCTAAGGAGATCACCAGTTATACCGGATATAACGTTTCAAGTGATGTTTCGGTTCCCAGATCTGCTACCACATCCGTAAACAGTGTTGCAAAGAGTCTTATTGCAGCTGATGAGGATTCCGCGATCATTGCAACGGATGACGGTTCCTTCCTCTTAAACAGAGTTAATAATGATGTCTTTGTTCTTGCTTCCGTTAACGCATCCAAGATTGCATCGGTGGGTGAAGGAAGTGCACTTGTCGGTGTATACGACATGGTAGGCGGCAAGATCAGTTTCACCGGCCAGGAGATAGAAGGCCTTCTTGAAGCTCTTACTAAGAACTTCAGCAGAACCGGCGGTTCATTCACATATGAAGGTGTCAGATACACATATGAGAAGGACGTTGCTAAGTCTTACAACATTTATTCAGAGCTTGACGGCGTAGTTCTTTTTGACAATTCGCTTCCCGAAACTTTTGCGGATGCATTTGAGAAAGCTGCAGACAAGAAAGCTTATTCATTCACCGCAGGCGGAAAGACATATTACATTGTAGAGACCAATACCGGATTTGATGCATATTCCGCATCAGGGGCAAAGGATGCGATGGTATACACCAGATATACCTTTAATGCCATCACTACGGATGTTAAGATCTCAGATTCACTTAAGGCAAATACACTTCTTCACATCACCGACGGCAAATCATTTGATGTTGACGGAACTTCCTATAAGGTTGGCGAATCCGACGGACTGATCATCCTTAAAGACGGAGACGGCAAGGAAATCGCCGAACTGTCCACCTTCTCCGTTAAGAGATACACCGGTGAAGACAGTATCGAATACGATCTGAAAAAAGAGATCGAAGAGCTTGTACTTGAAATGTCCGAGAACGGTGAGAAGACCAGAACTCTTGTATATGATCTTCCTTATCAGGACGAGAGCGGACTTTACGTATATGACGAAGAAGGAAATCTTCAGTACTCTCAGGCTGAACTTACCATCACCAAGAGAGATACCGGAGAATATGTAATCAACTGCGATCAGGTCATTTATGTCATCGATATGTTCGCTTCTTCTTCCAAGGAGCACATCCTCGGAACCGACGGAGACGGATTCGATGTTCTTGCCAGAGTTATGTACGGCGGACGAGTATCACTTATGGTAGGTTTCGTAGTCGTATTCCTCGAGATCATCCTCGGTGTTATCATGGGCGGTCTTGCAGGATACTACGGCGGATGGGTAGATAACCTCATCATGAGACTGGTAGATATTTTCTACTGTCTGCCTTCACTTCCCATCATGATCATCCTTGGTGCGACCATGGATTCACTGAGAATGGACACTTATCTCAGACTTGTCATCATGATGGCAACCCTTGGCTTCCTCGGATGGGCAAGCGTAGCACGTATGGTGCGCGGCCAGATCCTTTCACTTCGTGAGCAGGAGTTCATGGTAGCTGCGGAGGCAACCGGAATCAGGGTTCGTAAGAGAATCTTCAGACACCTTATTCCCAACGTAATGCCTCAGCTGATCGTCATCGCAACCATGGGTATGGGTTCGGTCATTCTTACCGAGTCCACCCTTTCATTCCTCGGTCTTGGTGTTAAGCATCCTCTTGCAACATGGGGAACCATCATCAACTCCGTTTCATCCGCAACCGCGATGGCTCATTACCAGCATATATGGATTCCAGTTGGTCTTCTTATCTGTCTTACCGTTATAGCATTCAACTTTGTAGGTGACGGATTAAGAGACGCATACGATCCCAAGTCCAAGAGATAACAGTAAAAAGCTTTTTAAGAGGTTTGTCATGGCTGATAACAAAGAGAAAGTAGAAGAGAATAAGCAGGAGAAAAAGTCTTCTTACATATCTGCTAAAGAATCCAGAAAGATTACCAAGTTCAATCGTAAGGTGACCAAGAAGCTGGAAGCTGACAGAGCAAATGCCAAGAAGGATCCTTCACTTTATACCACCAAGATGAAGGACGAGAACAATGTTGTTGAGTTCGACAACGTTTGTACATACTTTTTTACCGATGTGGGTGTTGTAAAATCAGTTGACGGAATCAACTTTAATATCCCCAAGTGTTCTACCGTCGGGGTCGTAGGAGAATCGGGATGCGGAAAGAGTGTTACCAGCCTTTCCCTTATGCAGCTTCTTCAGAGACCCAGCGGACAGACCGTAGGAGGAGAGATCCGTTTTAACTTAGGTGACGGCACCGCATACAACATCGTAAATACTCCTACCGCCAAGATGCAGGAGATCCGCGGAAACAGAATTTCCATGATCTTTCAGGAGCCCATGACCAGCCTTAATCCCGTATTCAAGATCGGAATGCAGGTTAACGAGGTTCTCGAACTTCATAATCCCGAGATGACCAAGGAGCAGATCAAAGCCCGCACTCTCGAGATGCTTGAGATGGTAGGTATCGCCAATAAGGAAGGCGTTTATGAGATGTATCCTCACGAGCTTTCCGGAGGTATGAGACAGCGTGTAATGATCGCGATCGCGCTTGCATGCAGCCCCGAGCTCATCATCGCAGACGAGCCCACCACCGCTCTTGATGTTACTATTCAGGCTCAGATTCTTGACCTTCTTGCAGGTCTTAAGAACAAGATCAATTCATCCATCATGCTCATCACCCATGACCTGGGAGTTGTTGCAAGCATGGCGGATTACGTAGTAGTTATGTATGCGGGACGCGTTATCGAAAAAGGTACCGCAGATGATATTTTCCATCATCCCGCACATCCTTATACCATCGGACTTATGAAGTCCAAACCTGTTGTAGGCAAGAAGGTTGATTCACTCTACAACATCGAAGGAAACGTACCCAATCCCGTTGATATGCCCGACTATTGCTACTTCCGCGATCGTTGCGATATGCAGTGTGAGAGATGTAAAGCGAAAGTTGGTGAAGCAGGAGGAGATTATCCCCCTGAGATCAAGATCTCCGATACACACTTCGTATCATGCTACAGATTCTTTGAAGAAGGCGAAGTTATCGGATACCCTAAGACCGTGAATGCAGAGGAGCTTTTAAAATGAGCGAAGTAAAAGATCAGATGCCTTTCGAAGGCGCTGAAAAAGACAGTGAAAATCTTCTTGTAGTCAAGAATCTGAAGAAGTACTTCCCCATCAAATCAAGCTTCTTTAAGATGACCGTAGGTAATGTAAAGGCAGTCGACGGTGTTTCTTTTGCAATCAAAAAGGGAACCACCATGGGCCTTGTCGGTGAGTCCGGATGCGGTAAGTCAACAACCGGAAGAACCATCTTAAGACTTCAGGAGAAGACTGACGGAGAGGTTTATTTTGACGGACAGGATATCTTCAAGCTTTCCAAGGAAGAGTTAAGAAAGCTTCGTCCCAGGATCCAGATAATCTTCCAGGATCCTTATTCAAGCCTTTCTCCCAGACTTCCTGTCGGTGAGATCATTGCAGAGGCAGTAAGAGAGCACGGAATAGTTCCCAAGGAAGAACTTGACGATTATGTTACCAGAGTAATGGAAGCGTGCGGACTTCAGGAGTGGCACAAGAACCGTTACCCTCATGAGTTCTCCGGCGGACAGCGTCAGAGAATCTGTATTGCAAGAGCTCTTGCTCTTAATCCCGATTTCATTCTCTGTGACGAGCCCGTTTCTGCACTTGACGTTTCGATTCAGGCGCAGATCATTAACCTGCTCAGAGACCTTCAGAAAGAGTTCGGCCTGACATATCTGTTCATTTCACATGATCTGTCAGTTGTCGAGCATATATCAGACACCGTAGGTGTCATGTATCTCGGAAATATGGTTGAGTATGCGGAGACCGAGAAGATCTATTCAAATCCTCTCCATCCTTACACAACCGCACTCTTTTCCGCGATACCCGTACCCGATCCGGATTACAAGATGAACAGAATTGTCCTTCAGGGCAACATTCCTTCACCCGCAAATCCGCCTTCAGGATGTAAATTCCATACCAGATGCGACAAGTGTATGGAGATATGTAAGAATAAGGCACCCGAAATGATGGAAGTAGAGCCCGGACATTTCTGTGCCTGCCATTTGTACGACAAAAACGTCTCTTCGGAAAACAAGGAGACCAAGGAGAATTAATTTATGCAGAAATTTCAGGATCTCCCTTACGAGAGAATTGATTCTGACAAGACCGTAAAAGAATACAAAGGTTATATCGCCGCACTCAAAGAGGCGGACAGCTTCGAAAAGGCATGGGAAATCCATCAGAAAGCAACCAAACTTTCAGAGCATTTCTTTACTGAATTTACCATTGCTTCGATCCGTCACGATATCGATACTACCGATAAGTTCTATGATGCGGAAAACGATTATTACGATGAGATCACTCCGCTCTTAATGGCGTGTGATAACGAGTACAAGAAGGTGCTTTACGAAACACCTTTCAGAAAAGAGTTTGAAGAGAAACTCGGACCTGTAGCATTTAAGAGCATGGAACTTGCCATCAAATCATTTGATGAGAAGATCGTATCTCTTGCACAGGAAGAAAATGAGCTGGTAAGCCGTTATACCAAACTTATCGCAACAGCCAAGATTCCTTTTGACGGTGAGGATTACAACCTCAGCCTCATGAGAAAGTTCACAACCGATTGTGACAGAGATGTAAGAAAACGCGCATGGAAAGCTGTAAGCGATTATTTCCTCAGCGTTACCGATGAGATCGACGACATCTATGACAAGATGGTCGAGAACCGTACCAAGCAGGCGCGTGAACTGGGATTTGAAAATTACATTGATCTCGGATACATGCGAATGAACAGAAACAGCTACGGACGTAAGGAAGTAGAGAACTTCAGGAAGCAGGTTAAGGAAGCATTTGTCCCTCTTGCTACCATGATCCATGAGAAGAGACGTCAGCGCATCGGTGTTGATACACTTAAGCATTACGATAACGAAGTGCATTTCATTAAGGGTAATCCCGCACCTGTGGGAACTCCCGAAGAGATCCTTGCCGCAGGTCAGGCAATGTACAGGGAGCTTTCTCCCGAGACCGGTGAGTTCATGGATTTCATGAGAGAGTATGATCTTTTTGACGTACTCGGACGTAAGACCAAGCGTCAGGGCGGATACATGACATTCCTTCCCGATTACAAGGCGCCCTTCATATTCGCTAACTTCAACGGAACCAGCGGAGATGTTGATGTCATTACTCATGAGTGCGGACATGCGTTCCAGGGATTTGTTACCAGAAACGATCCTATCCCCGAGCATAACAACCTCACAATGGAGACCGCAGAGATCCATTCAATGTCCATGGAGTATTTCACTTACGGATGGATGGATAAGTTCTTCGGTGACAGAAAAGACGATTACTATACCATGCACCTTGAGGATTCCATTATCTTCGTTCCCTACGGATGTATGGTAGATGAATTCCAGCATATCGTATATGAGAATCCCGATATGACTCCCGCTGAGAGGAAGCAGGTATGGAAAGATCTTGAGAAGACTTACAGACCTCACCTCGATTATGACGGAGATCCTTTCTTTGCAGAGGGCGGATATTGGCAGAGACAGAGCCATATCTTCCAGAGTCCTTTCTACTATATCGATTATGTACTGGCAAGCGTTTGCGCTATGCAGTTCAAGGTCAGAATGGATGAGGATTTCAGAGGAGCGTTTGAGGATTACTTAAAGCTCTGCAAGCTTTCTGTTACCAAGTTCTATGAGCCCATGCTTAAGGAGTGCGGATTAAGAAGCCCCTTCGAAGACGGATGCATTGAGAATCTTGTGGAAGCACTTAAAAAGAAAATTTGATTATTACAGAGGGGACGCATGACAAAAATGATGCGTCCCCTCTGTCATATATGTTATTATTGGAGCATCGGCAATAAAGCCGGTGCTTTTTTACAGGGGGTTGAATATGACTTACGGACAGATTTTTTCTGAGATATGGCTTAAGAATAAGAGATACATATTATTTTGCATTACACTCTGCATTGCTTTTTCGGTACTTTTTTACGGCAATCTGACTTCTCTGAATGCATACGATGCTGACGGTGCAGAGCTGGCGGCAAGCATCGGCGGAAGCTTCGGCGAGGCGCTCGGACCCATTCTTTCCATTGGACTTTTCGGCGGGATAGATATTTCCTGGGTAATGGTCATAATGAGTACATCCGCACTGGGAGCAAACTTCGGCAGGAGCTCCGGAATATGGGGGCTGGACAGACTGTCCGGTTTCTCCTTCGGTATTTTTGATAATATATATATCTGTATTTTTCTCCTCGTATGGTTCGGACTGCCTATTATCCTTAAGGCGTTCAGTAAGACCAATGCGGTGGGATGTTCCATAGAAGCGGCTGAAAAGAAGGTTAACGGTGTCATGATGGTCATTGTGGTCATGGCGGAGATGGTCATGAATACCGAGCCGAAATGCGTAGTAAGAGCAGCTTCCGGTGTGGGACGTGCCATCAGCTACGGCGTAAGTGCAATAGTCTGTCTGGTGGTCCTTCTGGTTACCCTTCTCATCTATTTTCTGGTTCGCTACCTGTTTTCTCTGGTGGATATCGTAATGGTGCCCGTGTGTACCTTGGTTCCCTTTGTTTCTTTTTTCTGGGTACTGGCAAAGCTTGCATTTATAGGTTTTATGATCCTTCTTGCGGTTTATATGCCGGGAGCTTACGTGTTCTTATCGCTTCTTCTGATAATCCTGTCCGCGTTTTTATTCAGAACCGCATACCTGGCTGTAAGATATTTCGAAGCTGTATATGTAAAGGCTTTGTTTAAGAGGATATTCGGCGGATTCGATAAGAATAAGCCTCTTGTTGCACCCAGGCTTCCCGCCAAGGTACGTGAGTTCCTTCAGGGAAAGAATATTCAGATGGTCATTCCCGCTTACGTTCTAAGAGAATTTCCTAATCTTAAGGGAATGCATAAATGGGACAAATTCTGGATGGTCGTTGAAAACGGCTCTGTATATCTGTTAAAGCCGCTTTTTGGAAAAAAAGGATGCTGGCAGATCGCACTCGGAGGAACTCCTGCCCAAAAGATGTTTATAAACAGTGCATTGCCTTATTATGAGATCTTCCATATATACGGATCCGAAGAAGCTATCGCGAAGACCTTCAAGAGAATTCCCAAGATGTTCCATATGGTTTTCAGCAAGGAGTATTATTACAGGTTCGAAGAGATCAAGCAGCTTACGGGCTTTGTGGATTATGCTGCGTATAAGGAGTATCTGAAAAATTATTTTGCCAGACCTCAGATGCCGGTATGATCATATTGCGTCCCCTCTTTCACCCCTTGACAACAGCTCCTGCAGGGTATACATTATGTTAAGTAGTTGATGTAAGAGTGGCCATGCGGCCACTCTTACTTGTTTGTTGGGAGGGTGCTTATGGGCAAAGCCGAACAGATCGCAGCGAAAGCTGAAGAGCTCCTTACCCCCGTAACCGAAAGCTATGGCGTGTCGGTATACGATGTCGAATATGTCACGGAGAACGGTGAAAAGTATCTCCGCGCATACATCGATAAAGAGGGCGGAGTGACAATTGATGACTGTGAAAACGTCAGTCGCGCATTTGAGACGAAACTGGATGAATCCGGACTGATCGAGGAACAGTATATTTTGGAAGTATCGAGTCCCGGACTCGGAAGGACACTTTCGAAGGACAGACATCTGGAGAAATCGATCGGTCAATCCGTAGAGATATCCTTTTACAAACAAATGGTGATACGCGAGGACGAATCAAGCTCCATCAAATCCAAATCCATCGCGGGAGAACTTAAATCTTTCGATAAAGACACCATCACCATAGAAGATACGGAAACTAAGATCACATCGGTCTGGCAGCGAAGCGATATCGCGCAGATCAGGCTGTCGTTGGATTTTTAATAACAGAAAGGGAAAAGGGAAAAACAAAATGAACAGCGAACTTATTGAGAGTCTTAATCTGCTTGCAAAGGAAAAAGGCATAGACAGAGAAGCAATCTTCGATGCTATCGAGAATGCTCTTGTTGCAGGTTGCCGCAATCTGTATGGCAGAAATGAGAACATCAAGAACATACGTGCAGAGGTCAATCGTCAGACCGGCGATCACCGCATCTATGCGGAGAAGACCGTTGTTGAGACCGCTGATGATGTTATGGACCCTCTTGAGGATATCTCTCTCGAAGATGCTCAGGCAATTGCGCCCGACGCACAGATCGGAGACGTTGTACAGGTTGATATCAAGTCCGAAGAACTTACACGTATCGCAGCAATGAGCGCCAAGAATGTCATTCTCCAGAAGATCCGTGAGGAGGAGAGACATGCGGTATTCGATCAGTTCTCCGGCAGAAGAAAGAATGTAGTTACCGGTACCGTAAATCATTACGTAGGAGGCAACGTCAGCCTCAATCTCGGTAAGGCAGACGGTATCCTTGCAGAGTCCGAGATGATCCCCGGTGAGAAATATCAGAACGGAGACAGACTTAAAGTATATGTACTTGATGTTAAGTCCACTCCCAAGGGACCCCGCATCAGCGTAAGCCGTACTCATCCCGAACTTGTAAGATGCCTCTTCGAAAACGAAGTAACCGAGATCTCAGACGGTATCGTAGAGATCAGAAGTATCGCGCGTGAGCCCGGCAGCCGTTCCAAGATCGCCGTATGGAGCAATAATCCCGACGTCGATCCCGTAGGCGCATGCGTCGGTATGAACGGAGACAGAGTAGGGGCTGTTGTAAGCGAGCTTAATGATGAGAAGATCGACATCGTATGCTGGGATGATAACCCCGGAAACCTTGTTCAGAATGCACTTTCACCTGCTTCAGTAAATGCGGTATTTGCCGATCCTTATGAGAAGACCGCTAAGGTTGTAGTTCCCGATGACCAGCTTTCTCTTGCCATCGGTAAAGAGGGACAGAATGCACGTCTTGCAGCACGTCTTACCGGCTACAAGATCGACATCAAGTCAGAGTCTCAGGCAAAGGATGCTCCCGGATTCCGTTATGAGGATTACGAGTATTCGGATGATGAGGAAGAAGCATTCGATGAGAACGTTGAAGCAGCAGACGTATCTTCCGAAGGAGAAGCAGAGGAATAATGGCATCCGAAGTATCAAGAACTTGCATCGGCTGCGGAGAAGTTCACGACAAAAAGACGATGATCAGGATCGTCAAAGATCCGCAGGGCATGATCCGGGTAGACGAGAGCGGACGTGCGAACGGCCGTGGGGCATATATATGTCTTAACGAAGAATGCCTTGAGAGAGCCGTCAAAAAGCAGGGCCTTAACAGGGCTTTTAAGATGCAGGTATCGAGGGATACCGTTTCGGAAGTATCCGATTATATCAGAGAAAAACTGGCGGAAAGCTGACCGCCGGGAGGAGTTATTACGCAGGACAAAGTATTATCACTTCTTGGAATCGCACAAAAGAGCGGAAACATTGCCGGCGGTGAAACGCAGGTTCTCGAAAGCATTCGGGACGGGACGGCAATGTGTGTTGTGATAGCAGAAGATGCTTCCGACGGTTCGAAGAAAATGTATACGGACAAATGTAAATACTACGAAGTCCCGTATGCATATTATTCAGACAGGGAACATTTAGGAAGAGCTGTGGGAAAAGATCTGCGAAGTGCTCTTGCGGTAAAAGATGAAGGATTGTGTCGTGCGATAATGAAGGCGGCACCTGAGCTTTTTGAGGAGGAATGTTAATTAATGGCAAAACCCAGATTACATGAAATAGCAAAGGAATTAGGCATTAAAAGCAGTGATGTTGTTGCTGCTGCCATTGAGATGGGAATGGAAGTAAAGTCTCATCAGAGTTCGGTTTCGGAGGAAGAGGCCGATAAGCTCAGAGCCAGGTTCGGAGCAAAAAATACGGTAAAGGCTGATGCATCACCCAAGCCTGCTCCCGCAGAGAGCAAGGAAGAGAAGAAGCCTGCCGAGGTTAATAATACTGCTTCCGAGAAGAAGCACGAGTCCAAGCCTGCACAGGGATCAGGTGATTCTTCCCAGCCCAGAAAGAAGATTATTATCGTTAACAATAAGAACGGTAAGCCCCAGGCGCAGAACCAGGCGGGACAGCCTGCCAAGGCATATACCGGACAGAATTCCAGACCTCAGCAGAATGCGGGCGGATATAACCAGTCCAGACCCGGACAGGTAAACAATCGCCCCGGTGTACAGTCCGGAAGACCCGAAGTCAGAAGGATCATCAAGCCTCTGACCGCTCCTTCGGATACTCCTTCGGTAAATATGGTTCAGGATCCCAGAACTGTTCAGAATCCCAGAAAGCCTAAGCCCGAAGTGAACGAGCAGCCCAAAGAGAAGGTTCAGGAGCATACTGCTCCCGCAGCTCCTCAGGCTCCCGAAGTAAAGGCGGAGAATAAGCCTGCGCCTCAGGAGAACAATCGCCCCACGGGAGGCGATCAGAACAGAAATCAGGGTAACAAGGATGCTAACCGTTCCATCAGCATCAACGACAGACCCGGACAGCGTTCAAAGGGCGGATATCGCGGAGGAAACGGATATGGCCAGAACAACTCGGAAAAAGGCACGGGCAGCGGGAATTTCAGGCAGAATCAGACAGGGCGCACGAACAGTTTCCAGGGCGCGCAAAACCCTCAGAAGGGTGGTTTTAATGCTGGAGCTCCTGGCAGGGGCTTTGCTGGTGGCGCTGGAAATCAGAGACCAAATGGCAGACCGGGAGCCGGATTCGGAAACGGCAAAGGTGCTGGCGGAGGTAAGATCTTTACCTCGGACGGTCCTACATCGAACAAGGGCGGCCGCGACGCAAGACGCAGAAACGAAGAAAGAAACAGCAAGCACAAGGATATAAATTATAACGAGGAAGAGATGTCCCGCAGCAAGAAAGCAGGACGCTTCATCAAACCCGAGAAGAAGGTAGAAGAGGTGGTAGAGGAGCAGATCAAGGTTATAACTCTTCCCGATACCATCACCATCGGAGATCTTGCTTCCAAGATGAAGATGAAGGCTTCCGACATCATCAAGAAGCTTTTCCTTACCGGTAAGATCGTTACCGTTAACCAGGAGATCTCTTATGAAGATGCCGAAAATATTGCCATGGAGTACGAGATCCTCTGTGAGCATGAGGTTAAGATCAACGTCATCGAAGAGCTTCTTAAAGAGGATGAGGAAGATACCAGCAAGATGCAGGAGAGACCTCCCGTTGTCTGCGTAATGGGTCATGTTGACCACGGTAAGACTTCACTCCTCGATGCTATCAGAAAGACTCATGTAACCCAGCGCGAGGCAGGCGGTATCACCCAGGCCATCGGTGCATACACCGTAGATGTTAAAGGCAAGTCCATTACTTTCCTTGACACCCCCGGACACGAAGCATTCACCGCAATGCGTATGCGTGGTGCCAATTCCACCGATATCGCGATCCTTGTTGTTGCAGCGGATGACGGCGTAATGCCCCAGACCGTTGAGGCTATTAACCATGCAAAGGCAGCAGGCGTAGAGATCATTGTTGCCGTCAACAAGATCGATAAGCCTTCTGCGAATATCGACAGAGTAAAGCAGGAACTTTCAGAGTACGAACTCATCTCCGAGGATTGGGGCGGATCAACTGTATTTGCTCCCGTATCCGCCAAGACCGGTGACGGACTCGACAACCTGCTTGATATGATCCTTCTTACCGCAGATGTACTTGAGCTCAAGGCGGATCCCGACAGAAAAGCAAGAGGTGTCGTTATCGAGGCACAGCTTGATAAGGGAAGAGGTCCCGTTGCAACCGTTCTTGTACAGAAGGGTACTCTCCATATCGGAGATTTTGTATCCGCAGGTGCAGCTCACGGTAAGGTAAGAGCAATGATCAATGATAAGGGCGAGAATGTTAAGACCGCAGGTCCTTCAACTCCCGTTGAGATCCTCGGTTTAAGTTCCGTGCCTGAAGCAGGTGAGGTATTCCTTGCACATGCATCCGATAAGGAAGCTAAGTCCTATGCAGATACCTATACCGCAGAGAATAAGAAGCAGAAGCTTGCAGAGACTCAGGGACGTATGAGCCTTGAAGATCTCTTCTCCAAGATCAAGGAAGAGAATCTCAAGGAACTTGATATCATCATCAAGGCAGACGTACAGGGTTCAGTTGAGGCTCTTAAGGAGTCACTCCTCAAGCTTTCCAATGAAGAAGTTGTTGTTAAGGTCATCCACAGCGGCGTTGGTGCCATCAACGAATCCGACGTCAGCCTTGCAGGTGCATCAAATGCTATCATCATCGGATTTAACGTTAAGCCCGACAGCGCAGCCGGAGATAAGGCTGAGCAGGAGAACGTCGATGTCAGATGCTATGATGTCATTTATAAGGCAATCGAGGATGTTGAGCGTGCTATGAAGGGTATGCTCGATCCCGTATTCGAAGAGAAGATCCTCGGACATGCGGAGATCAGACAGATCTTCAAGGCATCCGCTATCGGAAACATTGCAGGTTCCTATGTGCTTGACGGTATCATGCAGAGAGGCGCAAAGGTTCGTATTACCAGAGGAGAGGACACTGTTTACGAAGGCGTTCTTTCATCACTCAAGAGATTCAAGGATGACGTCAAGGAAGTTAAAGAAGGTTTCGAATGCGGACTTGTATTTGACGGTTTCGATGCCATCAAGGAAGAAGATCGCGTTGAGGCCTACATTATGGTAGAGGTTCCCAGAACGTGAGAAAAAACAGTATAAAAAATATAAGACTTAATTCCGAAGTTCAGAAGGAACTTGCGTCTATCATTCGTGATGTTAAGGATCCCAGGGTCAGTCCCTGGACCAGCATCATCGATGTTTACGTAGCTCCCGACCTTAAGACCTGCAAGGTATGGATATCCGTTCTCGGTTCGGATGAGGACAGAGACAATACCATCAAAGGTCTTGAGTCTGCTTCGGGTTACATCAGACATGAACTTGCCATGCGTATGAATATGAGAAACACTCCGCTTCTCACATTCATATCCGATTCTACCGTTGAATACGGTGTCGATATGATCCACAAGATCGATGAGATCATTGCGGATGATGAAGCAAGACATGTGGACGACGGTGAGGAAGAAGAGTAAGTTCCCGCCAATTAGAGGTTTTGTTTAATGCTTGATATTTTAAAAGAATGTAAAGGCGCTAAGAGAATAGGCATCAGCGGTCATATCAGACCTGACGGCGATGCCATTTCTTCATGCCTTGCTCTCAGACAGTATCTGCTTAATGCAATGCCGGAAATAACCGCCGATGTTTATCTCGAAAATCCCATCCCCACCATATTTGACGGTGAGACAGGATATTCCGAGATCAAAAGAGAATTCCCCGATGCGGATCCTTATGATGTATATTTCGTACTGGATTGCAACAGGGACAGACTTGGCGGACCCGGTAAGTATTTTGATGCTGCGGTTAAGAAGATAAATATCGATCATCATGAGAGCAATAAAACGGGTGCGGGTGATATCAATGAGATAGATCCCGACATCAGTTCCACCTGCGAACTTCTCTATACTCTTTTTGATAAGAAGTACGTTGACGTGGAAGTTGCCAAATGTATTTATACCGGAATGGTAACGGATACCGGAGTTTTCCAGTACTCATGCACTTCTCCCGACACCATGAGGAGAGCTGCGGAGCTTATGGAATACGGTTTTGATTTTCCTGCACTTATCCAGAGATGCTTCTACGAGAAGACTTATCTTCAGTCACAGATACTCGGAAGATGCCTTATGGAAAGTGTAAGGTTCATGGATGACAGATGCGTCGTAAGCTGGCTCGATAAGAGAACCCAGGATTTCTACGGCGTAGTTAGCAAGGACTTTGAAGGTATCGTATCCCAGCTCAGGAATATCAGAGGTGCAGAGGTTTCGATCTTCATGTACGAAGTCGCAAACCAGGAGTACAAGGTATCCTTAAGATCATCCGAGAAAGTAAATGTTGCAAAGATCGCCGAGAAATTCGGGGGCGGAGGCCATGCGAGAGCAGCCGGATGCAACATGAGCGGAAATGTATATGATTGTGTAAACAATCTTTCCAAATATATCGAAAAGCAGCTTGATGCTTCCCCTGAAGGAGAAGAACAGGATGCCTGATTCGGGAATAAACGGAATACTTAACATATCAAAGGAGGCGGGATACACCTCCTTTGATGTTGTAGCGGTAGTTCGCGGTGTTTACAGACAAAAGAAAAGCGGACATACAGGAACGCTGGATCCGATGGCAACGGGAGTTCTTCCCGTGGCACTCGGTAAAGCTACCAAGGTATGCGGCATGATCACCGACTGGGATAAGGAATATATCGCAGAGCTTCTCCTCGGTAAAACTACTGATACTCTTGATATCACCGGGGAAGTGACGGGCGGAGATGCCGAGGCGGTAAAGGAGCTTACAGAGTCACGTATAAGGGATGCCGTCAATCGTTATACCGGTGAGATAGATCAGATACCCCCAATGTATTCTGCGTTAAAAAAAGACGGAAGAAGACTGTATGACATCGCAAGAAGCGGTCAGGTGGTCGAAAGAGAATCACGAAAAGTTACTATACACAATATCGAGGTTCTGGATATCTCTCTTCCCGTTGTTAAGATAAAAGTTCTTTGCTCTAAGGGGACATATATCCGGACCCTTTGCGACGATATCGGAAGGGACTTGGGGTGCGGCGGATGCATGCAGTCTCTTGTAAGAAGTAAAGTCGGACCTTTTACCCTTGATAATGCGGTAAGTCTTGATGCCATAAGACATCTGAGAGACGAGGGCAGAGGGGATGAGCTCATGGACTATCTTATGAGTATCGATACCGTGTTTGAGGATCTTCCCGCTCTTACCGTAACCGCCGATGCCGAAAAGAAGCTCCGGAACGGAAATAAGCTGGCCTTCGGAGATTTCATGGATTCTTCGGAAGATTTGGTACTCACCCCGGCAGATGGTCCGGCTGAGTTCAGAATCTATCACGATGACGGATCCTTTGCTGCTGTCTATGCGCTCGATCATGAGCAGAATATTTTTTCACCCGTTAAGATGTTTTGATATGGAAATAATATCCGGAACAAAAGATATATATATAAACGGTCCCTCATGCGTAGCAATCGGCAAATTCGACGGCGTGCACATCGGACATCAGTCGCTTTTGATGGAGATATCGCAGTATGCCAAAAATCATGCAAATGAAGGATTTAAATCCGTTGTTTTCACATTCGATCCCGCGCCCGAAACTTTCTTTGGCGGAGACGGCAGAGTACTGACGACACCCGCCGAGAAACGTATTCTTTTCGAAAGAAAAGGCGTTGATATACTTATCGAATATCCCTTTGACAAAAAGACCGCGGATACGGAGCCTTTGGATTTCCTGAGCGACCTTATTGTCGGGAGGATCGGGGCAGTGATGATGGCTGCGGGCTCAGACCTTTCCTTCGGTAAAAAAGGGCTGGGGAATGCGGATCTTCTCAGATCCTACGGTGAAGAAAACGGGATCTTTGTCAGGATCATAGACAAGCTTACCGTAAGTCTCGATAAAGAATATGAAGTCAGTTCGACTCTTATCAGGCAGATGATATCCGAGGCTAAGATGGAAGAGGCAGAAGAGCTCTTGGGAATTCCTTATTTTGTCTTCGGAAAAGTTGTCCACGGCAATCACATGGGTCATAGCCTTGGTTTTCCCACCGTTAATTTGGTTCCGGATGAAGACAAGCTTCTGCCGCCGAACGGTGTTTACACTTCTGACGTGATCATAGACGGACATATGTATTCGGGCCTTACCAATATAGGCACCAAGCCCACCGTTTCGGACCATGAGATCAGGGGTGCAGAGACTTACATATATGATTTTGACGGGGATGTATACGGACGCGATGCGGAGATCTATCTGAAGCATTTCTGCAGACCCGAGACCAGATTTGAATCTCTGGATGCTCTAAAGGAAAGGCTGGCTGCAGATATAGAGCAGTATCGCCCCCGAAAGCATAAAATGAACTGATTATCCCCCGGGATGCCTTGCAACCCCTGCGGCATTCTATTATAATCGAAAGCGTTCGAAGAGAGAAAAAGAGTAGGTATTGTTTTTTCGGAAACGAGAAGAGGAAGTAATGAGTGTATCGGTAATAGTAGCATTGTGTGGGGGACTTGGTCTCTTTTTATACGGAATGAAAATAATGAGCAAGGCGATCGAGACGGTTGCGGGTGCCAAGCTCAGACATATTCTTGAAATTTTTACGACCAATCGTTTTACCGGCATGATCGTCGGACTGATCTTCACTGCTGTGATCCAGTCGTCGTCAGCCTGTACGGCGATGGTCGTTTCGTTTGTTAATGCGGGTCTTATGAACCTGTATCAGGCAGCGGGAGTCATTTTGGGTGCCAACATCGGTACCACCGTTACCTCGCAGCTGGTTTCATTTAACATAAGCAAATATGCTCCCGTGATCCTGCTTGCGGGTGTTGTGAGCCTTATGTTTTCCAAAAAAGAAAAAACAAAGGATTTCGCCGAGATAATCGTCGGTTTCGGTATTCTTTTCATGGGACTTCAGACCATGAGTTCGTCCATGAGCTTTCTTAAAGAGGATGCAAGAGTAGCATCACTTCTTCTTTCGCTTGATAATCCCTTACTTGCAACAATCGTGGGATTCGCCATAACTTCCATCGTTCAGAGTTCTTCCGTTACCGTATCCATCGTCCTTTTGATGGCTAAACAGGATCTCCTTGGACTTCCCATGTGCATGTACATCATCATGGGTTGTAACATCGGTGCATGTTCCACCGCGGTTCTCGCTTCCCTTTCCGGTAAGAAAGATGCAAAGCGTGCCGCAATGATCCATCTTTGGTTCAACGTTATCGGTACCGCCATCATGTATGTCATCATGGCTGTGGGACAGGATCAGGTTATTTCTTTTATCAAGTTGTTCTCGGCAGACAACGGAAGATTTGTGGCAAACGCTCATACCCTTATGAAGATCGCTCAGGTTATCCTGGTACTTCCTTTTGTAAAGCCTCTTGTTAAACTCTCTTCCGCAACCGTAAGAGGAGAGGACGAGAAGGTCGGATACCGCGAGAACTTCCAGCTTAAATATATCGGCTCCAAGGTTATTTTTAACCCCGCAACCGCTATGATCGAAGTTGTCAAAGAGCTTGACCGAATGGCTTCACTTGCAAGCGAGAATCTCAACCGTGCGATGAATGCCCTCGTAACTCTCGATGAGGACGATATCAACGAAGTATATAAGGTTGAGGAAAATATCAATTTCCTGAACCATGCCATAACCGGATATCTGGTCCAGATAAACCAGATGCCGCTTCCTATCGAAGACTTAAAATCCATCGGTGCCATGTTCCATGTCGTAAACGATATCGAGAGGATCGGCGATCATGCGGAGAATGCAGCAGATGCAGCTAAGCAGCGTAAGGAAAACGGAGCTGTTCTTTCCCATGATGCTCTCAGGGAGCTGGGAGAGATGCTGGATATGGTAAATACCATAATCAGATATTCCATGGAGATATTTGCCAAGAGCGATGAGACTCATTTCCAGGATGTAATAGATCTTGAAGAGAGGATCGATCAGGAGGAGAGAAAACTTCAGGAGAATCATGTAAACCGTCTTACCAAAGGCGAGTGCACACCCGAAGCCGGTATGATCTTCTCCGACATAGTATCCGGTCTTGAGAGAGTTGCGGATCATGCAACCAATATCGCTTTCGCGATAAAAGAAGAAGAGGATAATCTTAACGCCGCAAAGCAGGGAGCTATTCCTCTTTCCAAACAGTAACATGCGGAGCTGACGCTCCGGTTTTATGCCCGGCCGGGCAGGGAGGTTATTATGAAAAAATTATTAGGAATCATTATGAGCGCCGTTATGATAATGAGCATTGCCGGATGCGGCAAGGCTTCAGGCGGAACCGCACAGGCGGGAGTTCTTGTAATGGCTACCAATGCCGAGTTTCCCCCTTATGAATATCATGAGGGAAGTCAGATCGTAGGAATCGATGCTGAGATTGCCGCAGCTATCGCAGAGAAGATGGGATGCGAGCTTCAGATCGAAGATATCGCATTTGATTCCATCATTCCCGAAGTCAGCTCAGGCAAGGCCGATATGGGTATGGCGGGAATGACCGTTACCGAAGACAGAAAGACAAATGTTGATTTCTCAGATACCTACGCCATCGCACGTCAGGTTGTTATCGTAAAGGAAGACAGCGGAATCACATCTCTCGGAGATCTTGAGGGACTTACCATCGGTGTCCAGCAGGGAACCACCGGAGATATCTATGCTTCGGAAGAATTCGGAGATGATCACATTGAGCGCTATGCCAAAGGAATGGAAGCTGTACAGGCTCTTTCTCAGGGCAAGATCGATGCGGTTATCATCGACAACGAGCCTGCAAGAGTATTTGTTTCCGAGAATGAGGGGCTTGTAATCCTTGAAGAGGCATATGCGGACGAAGAGTATGCGATCGCCGTTAAGAAGGGTAACACCGAGCTTCTTGATCAGATCAATGCAGCTCTGTCCGAACTTAAGGCAGACGGAACACTCGATGCTATCGTATCTAAGTATATTTCTGCGGAATAATGTATGTTTGAAGATTTTAAACAGCAATTAATATTAAATTTCGTAACCGAAGACCGTTGGCGTTATCTTGCAAACGGTCTTCTCGTTACTTTAAAGCTGACTTTTTTTGCGGTGCTTTTGGGCCTTGTGATCGGTTTTACCATAGCCATCATCAGAAACGTCCACGATAATACCGGCAAATTAAAGATCCTGAATTTCCTTTGCAATGTTTATCTGACGATCATCCGCGGCACTCCCGTTGTGGTACAGTTGATGATCATTTATTTCGTCATCTTCGGAAGTGTCAGGATAGACAAGGCACTCACCGCAATCCTCGCATTCGGAATCAACTCCGGTGCATATCAGGCCGAAATATTCAGATCGGGTATTCAGTCCATTCCGAGAGGCCAGATGGAAGCAGGAAGATCCCTGGGTTTTTCCTATTTTCAGACAATGGTATTTGTCATCATGCCCCAGGCTCTTAAGAATGTAATTCCCACTCTTTTGAACGAGGTCATCACTCTTTTGAAGGAAACTTCGGTCGCAGGTTATATCGCGCTTGAAGATCTTACCAAGGGAGGAGATATCATAAGAAGCCGCACGTATTCGGCATTCCTGCCCCTTATTGCTGTAGCTCTTATATACCTTGTCATGGTCCTCATACTTGAAAGGATCGTTAAATTGATAGAACGGAGGCTTAACAAGAATGACAAACGTTAACGAAGGCCCCCTTATCAGTGTAAGAAACCTCGAGAAGCATTTCGGGGACATGAAGGTATTGAAGGGTATCACCGTGGATATCAATAAGGGCGATGTGGTATGTGTCATCGGTCCTTCGGGATCCGGCAAATCCACATTCTTAAGATGCCTCAACAGGCTCGACGAGCCCACCGGCGGAGAGATTATTTTTGACGGTGTGAATATATGCGATCCCGCAACCGATATCGATCTTCACAGACAGAAGATGGGAATGGTATTCCAGCAGTTCAATCTTTTCCCTCATATGTCCATCATGAAGAATCTGACCATAGGTCCCATGACGCTTCAGAAGAAGTCTCAGGAAGAGGCGGAGGGCTATGCATATGAGCTTCTTGAAAGAGTCGGACTTAAAAACAGGGCTTTGGATTACCCGCTTCAGTTATCCGGTGGACAGCAGCAGAGAATAGCCATCGTAAGGGCGCTTTGCATGAAGCCCGAGGTTATGCTTTTTGATGAGCCCACATCCGCTCTCGACCCCGAGATGGTAGGAGAGGTTCTTGAGGTTATGAAAGAGCTTGCGGATGAGCACATGACCATGGTTGTGGTAACTCACGAGATGGGGTTTGCTAGAGAGGTTGCCAGCAGAGTAATGTTCCTTGACGGGGGTGATTTTCTGGAGGAAAACGAACCTAAAGAGTTCTTTTCTGCTCCCAAGAATGACAGGCTTAAGGAATTTCTCGGAAAAGTACTGTAAAAACGCTTTTTTTTGCCAAATAATCCTTGTTTTTTGCGGGATTTGGTGCTATATTATCTAGGCATGCGGTCTTACCGAGGCACAGTCCAGAGGAAACTCCACCCGGACTTTGTTTCAGGCGAAGCGCAGGCGGGATGTTCATAAGAGCATCTTAAATAATCAAACGGAGGTTTTAGAAATGATCAGTAAGGAAAAGAAAACAGCAATCATGAACGAGTATGCCCTCACACCCGGGGATACCGGTTCACCCGAGGTTCAGGTAGCGGTTCTCACCGCTCGTATCAGCGAGCTCACCGAGCACCTTAAGGCTAATCCCAAGGACAATCACTCACGTCGCGGAATGCTTAAGATGATCGGACAGAGACGTGGACTTCTCGATTATCTTGCAAAGAAGGACATCGAGAGATATCGTTCCCTTATCGAGAGACTCGGACTTCGTAAATAATTCAAAAACGAGAGGCCGTGCGATTTTGCACGCCTCTCGAGTTGTATTTAAACGTAGTTTTTAGGGAACAGACGGTAATTCCGAGATTGCTGAAAAGCAAGTGAATAACGATTCGCCGGTTTTTCAGTAGTTTCGGTACCCTCTGTTCCATAAAATATTTCAAATATTTTAAGGAGGCATTATGTACAAGAAGTATGAATTGGACCTTGCCGGAAAAAAGCTTGTCGTAGATATCGACAGAGTCGGCAAACAGGCTAACGGTTGTGCTCTTATGCACTACGGTGATACCACCGTTCTTGCTACCGCAACCGCATCAAGTGCTCCCAGAGACGGAATTGATTTCTTCCCTCTTTCTGTTGAGTACGAAGAGAAGTTCTACGCAGTAGGAAAACTTCCCGGAGGTTTTAATAAGCGTGAGGGTAAGGCAAGTGAGAACGCTATTCTCACCAGCCGTGTTATCGACCGCCCCATGAGACCTCTTTTCCCCAAGGATTACAGAAATGACGTTACTCTTGACTGCATGGTCATGAGCGTTGATCCCGAGTGCAGACCCGAGCTTGTTGCTATGCTCGGCGCATCCATCGCAACCTGCATCTCCGATATTCCTTTTGACGGCCCCTGCTCAATGACTCAGGTAGGTATGAAGGACGGAGAGTTCGTTATCAATCCTTCTCAGGAGATCTGGGATAAGGGCGACCTTAAGCTTACCGTTGCTTCAACCAAGCAGAAGGTTATCATGATCGAGGCAGGCGCTAACGAGATTCCCGAGGAGAAGATGCTTGAGGCTATCTACAAGGCTCACGACATCAACCAGACCGTTATCGCATTTATCGACAAGATCGTAGCAGAGTGCGGAAAGGCTAAGCACGAGTACACCTCATGTGCAATCCCCGCAGAGATGTTCGAGAAGATGAAGGAGATCGTTCCTCCCGCTGAGATGGAGACCGCTGTCTTCACCGATGACAAGCAGACCAGAGAGGGCAACATCGCCGAGATCACCGAGCGTCTTAAGGAAGCTTTCGCAGAGAACGAAGATTACCTTGCAGTTCTCGGCGAGGCAGTATATCAGTATGAGAAGAAGACCGTCAGAAAGATGATCCTCAAGGATCACAAGAGACCCGACGGACGTGAGATCACCCAGATCAGACCTCTTGCTGCTGAGGTAGATATCATTCCCAGAGTCCACGGTTCAGCTATGTTTACCAGAGGACAGACTCAGATCTGTGACGTATGTACCCTTGCTCCTCTTTCAGAGGCACAGCGTGTTGAAGGACTTGATCCTTACGTTACCGAGAAGAGATACATCCATCAGTATAATTTCCCCTCATATTCGGTTGGTGAGACCAAGGTAAGCCGCGGTCCCGGACGTCGTGAGATCGGACACGGAGCTCTTGCAGAGCGTGCCCTTCTTCCCGTTCTTCCCAGCCCCGAGGAGTTCCCTTATGCCATCAGATGCGTTTCCGAGACCTTCGAGTCCAACGGATCCACTTCAATGGCTTCTACCTGCGCATCCTGCATGTCCCTCATGGCAGCAGGTGTACCCATCAAGAAGATGGTTGCAGGTATCTCTTGCGGACTTGTAACCGGTGAGACCGATGACGATTTCGTTCTTCTCACCGATATCCAGGGTCTCGAGGACTTCTTCGGAGACATGGACTTCAAGGTTACCGGTACCACCGAAGGTATCACCGCAATTCAGATGGACATTAAGATCCACGGTCTTACCAGACCTATCGTTGAAGGCGCTATCGCAAGATGCCGTGAAGCAAGACTCTTCATCATGGATACCTGCATGAAGCCCGCTATCGCAGCTCCCAGAGCTGAGGTCGGACAGTATGCTCCCAAGATCGTATCCATCAACATCGATCCCGAGAAGATCGGCGATGTTGTCGGACAGCGCGGCAAGACCATCAACGAGATCATCGCCCGCACCGGTGTTAAGATCGACATCGATGAAAGCGGAAGAGTTGATATCTGCGGAACCGACAAAGAGGGAATGGACAAGGCCATCGAGATGGTTCAGATCATTACCACCGAGTTTGCAGAGGGACAGGTTCTTAAAGGAAAAGTTGTCTCCATCAAAGAGTTCGGAGCATTCGTTGAGTTTGCACCCGGCAAAGAAGGCATGGTTCACATCTCCAAGATTGCCAAGGAGAGAGTTGAGCATGTAGAAGATTACCTGACACTCGGTGATGTTGTCACCGTTAAGTGCCTTGGTAAGGATAAGATGGGACGTATCAGCTTCTCTATGAAGGACGTAGCCCAGAACTAATCTATCGGCGCATGGAAGGGCCCTGTATTTATCAGGGCCCTTTTTCTTTAATCAGGAATGGGGGTTTAGGTAGATATCAGGAAGGGACAGGGCTGTAAAAAAGTCGGAAATGCCTTGATTTACAGTCCTGTTGGCTGAAAAATGGCGCCAAAGTTTATGACAAGGCTGTAAAAAAGCAGGATATGCCTAGATTTACAGTCCTTATAGCTTAAATAGGTCCCCCAAGGGCAGGTAATGGCTGTAAATATGGTGGAAATGGCTGAAATTACAGCCCAGGTGGCCGAAAAAGCCCTCCAAAGATCTGAAATGGACTGTAAAAATGCAGGAAAAGCCTGGAATTACAGCCCCGGAAGCCTAGAAATGAGCAACTGAGGATTGGCATGGCTATAATATATCTGAAAAGGCCGGAGATTATAGCCCCGGAAGCCCAGAAATGAGCAACTGAGGATTGGCAGGGCTATAATATATCTGAAAAGGCTGGAGATTATAGCCCCGGAAGCCTAGAAATGAGCAACTGAGGATTAGCAGGGCTATAATATATCTGAAAAGGCCGGAGATTATAGCCCCGAGAGCTTAAAAATAAGCAACTGAGGAACAGTAAGGCTATAAAACTGCCGAAAAAGCGCGAAATTATAGCCCCGGTCAAAAAAAGACCTCCAAAGATGTGGAAATGGTTTGGTTATAGATTAACCTAAAGGTATAAGAATATGTTTGGTTATACGACCGTAAATAAACCGGAGATGAAGTTTAAGGAGTACGATCTGTATCATTCGTACTACTGTGGTTTGTGT